>JADYYE010000025.1 GCA_020853815.1 Phycisphaerales bacterium | reverse complement strand
GTCAGGCCCCTGGGTGCCGGAGCGGAACGGCGTGCCGCCCGCGTCGCCCGTGCCCCACAGCATCATCTGGGTGCCGGGGTTGGTGTTGAGGGTCGAGCCGTCGAAGGTGAGGGCGATGAGGTACGAGCCGCCCGGAGCGGGCTGCTGCACGAAGATGCCGTTGTCGCTGTTGAGGCCTTCAACGTTGGTGTAGTAGTAGCCGCCGGTGGGGAGCGAGCCGAAGCTCACGAGCACGCCGCTGTAGTAGGTGTTGGCGAGCGGATCGGACGAGGCGCAGGTGCCGTCGTCGTCCGAGGTGAAGAAGCCGATCACGCAGGTGCCGCCGCCCCAGTACCAGGCGAAGTCGAGGCCATCGACCGCGTTGCCGCCCATGTCGAAGCAGTCGTTGCTCTGAACGTCTTCAACCGCGAGGGGGGCGATGAACGAAGCACCGAAGTACCAACGGCTGGTGCCCAGGCCGCAGGTGAAATCGTTGGGAACGCGGGTGTCACCCTTGGCCGAGCCCTGGCCGCCGTTGGCGAGGTTGGGGTAACCGGACGAGGCGTAGCCCTCGTAGGCGTCGAAGGCGTAGAACATGGCCTTGTCGGCGCGGGTCGAGATGCCGCCGTCGTAATCCTGCCATTCGCCGGGGACGATCTTGCCGTTCACGATCTTGGCCGGAGCGATGCGCTGCGCACCGACGTAAATGCCCTTCTCAGCAAGCTGAAGCGGGGGCTTGGCAACCGCCGTCGCGGCGCAGGCGAGGCCGGCGGCCAGACAGATCATCGAAATCTTCTTCATTGAACACTCCTCTACAAAAAAAAGGGACGACACTCGAGCCCCGAGGGGCCTCACGCTCCAAACTCGACCGGTTCAACCGGGTTCGAGACCTCCGAAGTTCGGTGGGCAGCTCGGCACGACTCAACATCGCGCTTCCGTGCCCGCCGAGATCACACGCATCGCACTGTCAAACGAAGACTCTCTTCTCACACTGCCGATCACGGGAAGAATCCCGAGAAATCCACGCGCTATCTAAACAAGGCGCGCTCTTCCAGCCGCGCACCGGTCCTGATCTCGATCATACAAGAAGTCGCCGGTCCTTCAAGCCGATTTTGCCGCATTTTTCCAACATCCGTTCGGCAATCACCCACCCCACACGTTTCCCAGACCATCCAAACCGGTCCACCCACACAAACCCAACCTTCCCAAACCGCTGATTTGACTCGGAAGGGGGTGAATGGTTCACAAGTTTGCCCATTTTCTCATCGGTTACCGGTCGTGGCGGGTTCCCGCCCTTTGGCACCTCGTGCGGTGTCCATGGCGGCCACAAACTCATCAAAGAGGTACGAAGAGTCGTGAGGTCCGGGCGAAGCCTCGGGGTGGTATTGGACCGCAAAGACCGGGCGGCCGGGCACGCGGAAGCCGGCCAGAGTCCCGTCATTCAGGTGGATGTGGGTCGGCTCGCCGCCCACTTTTCGGAGCGAATCGGGATCGACCGCGAACCCGTGATTCTGGCTGGTGATTTCGATCTTGCCGGTGCGCTGGTCGAGGATGGGCTGGTTGATGCCCCGATGGCCGAACTTGAGCTTGAAGGTCGACGCGCCGAGGGCCAGTGACAGGAGCTGGTGCCCGAGGCAGATGCCAAAGGTGGGGATCGGGGTGGCGTGCGGGTCGCGGACGATCTCGCGCAAGGTCTGGATGACCTGGTCGACGGCGGCGGGGTCGCCCGGGCCGTTGGAGACGAACAGGCCGTCGATCTCGTTCTTGTCGAATCGCTCGCGGATTTCTCTAGCGGTGATGGTGTGTGGGACGAGCGTGACGACGCAGCCGCGATCGGTCAGGTTGCGGAGGATATTTCGCTTCGCGCCGCAATCGAGGGCCAGGACGCGGCGCTTGCCGGAGTCGGCCCGGTCGGAATCGGGGGACCAGTCGCCGAGCGTCTCGCTCCAGGATTGGCTGCTGGCGCATCCCACGGCCGGGACAAGATTCATCCCCGCCATGGACGGGGCGGAGCGGGCCATTTCGACGAGCTGGGCGTCGGAGAGGTCGGCGCGATCGGTGAGCACGCCCTGGATCGCGCCGGTGGTCCGCAGGCGGCGGGTGATCGCGCGTGTGTCGACGCCCGAGATCCCCAGCACGTTGAAGCGGGCGAGGTAGGTGGAGAGGTCGGCGTCGGCGCGGTAGTTGGAGTGGAGGCGGGCCAGCTCGCGGACCACGAGACCCGAGACCTGCACCTTGTGCGACTCCACATCCTCGGCGTTGGTCCCCACGTTTCCGATCAGCGGGAAGGTCGCGACCAGGATCTGTCCGGTGTAGGACGGATCGGTCAGCGATTCCTGGTAGCCGGAAATGGCGGTGTTGAAGACGACCTCGGCGGACGCGACAACGCCCTTGCCGGTGGCCCCGAAGGCCTTTCCGACGAAGACTGAACCATCCGCGAGAGCAAGACGAGCGACCGGGGCAGGGGACGAACCCGAGGACGCGTTGGGCATAGGTACAGTGTACGCACACGCGATGGGAACGTCACGCAAGAGCACGCGATCGATCATGCCGCCGGGCTCGCTTTTCGGCGGCGAGGTGGCGTTGCCGACGCACTTTGCGAAGGTGGCGGTGGAACGCGGCATCGACGCGGAGAAGGGGCAAGAGGGGTTGACGTACGCCGCGGACCAGGCGGTGCGCGCGGGCGATCGCGTCGTGGTGCCCTTGGGACGGGGCGACACGCCGACGGGCGGGATCGTGATCGCGACGGGCGGCATGGAACTACTTGACGGGTTCGACGTGTCGCGGGTGAAGCCGATCCTTGAGCATCAGGGTGCGAGCCTGACGCCGGGCCTGGTGGAACTGGCGAAGTGGATCGCGGGCTACTACGTGTGCCCGCTCGGCATGGCGCTCTCGACCATGATGCCGGCGGCGGTGAAACAGGGGGTCGGGAAGACATTCGAACGGCGCTACACGCTTGCGCCGCCGGAGAATGGGGAGGAACTCACGGCGCGGACGCGGAAGACGGTGGAGGCGCTCGCGGCGGTGTTCGGTGAAGCGAAGGCCGAGAGCGGCGAGACGCTCGCGATCGGTGAGAAGGAGTTGCTCGCGGCGTTGTCGCTGCGCTCCGTCTCGGCGCTGGCGCGGCTGGTGCGGCTGGGCTTGCTTGCGGTGTCGCGGCATGAAATCGTGAAGGCAACGGGCTTTGAGGCGCCGGCGATGGCACCCGCGGAGCCGCCGCCGGTGCTTAGCCCGGACCAGGCGGCGGTGGTTCATGGGATCGAGCCTCGGCTGGGGAAGTTCGGGGTCCACCTGTTGCGCGGCGTGACAGGCTCGGGGAAGACCGAGGTGTATCTGCAGTTGCTCGCGCGAGCGACGGCGGGCGGCGGGACGGCGATCGTGCTGGTGCCGGAGATCTCGCTCACGCCGCAGACGAGCCAGAGGTTTGTCGATCGATTCGGGCGGGACGACGCGGGGACGGTCGCGGTGCTGCACAGCGGGCTGACGGCGTCGCAACGGCACGCGGAGTGGGATCGAGTTCGGCGCGGCGTGGCGCGGATCGTGGTCGGGGCGCGATCGGCGATCTTCGCGCCGGTGGAGAAACTCTCGCTCATCGTCGTCGATGAGGAGCACGATCATTCCTATAAGCAGGATCAGCTCCCCCGCTACCACGCGCGCGACGTCGCGATCAAGCGCGGGCAGATCGAGGGATGCCCGGTGATCCTGGGCTCGGCGACGCCGTCCCTGGAGAGTTGGGCGAACGCGACGGGCGCGGCGCCGAAGTTCACACTGTGGGAGCTGCCCACGCGAGTGACGGGCGTCTCGATGCCTGAAGTGCGGATCGTTGACCTGGCGGCGGAGCGGCGTGCGATCGCGCTCAAGGACCCATCGCAGGCGAATCGCCTGCACGCGATCGGGCCGACGCTGGAAAAGGAAATCGACGCGACGCTTTCGGACGGGGGGCAGGTGATCCTCCTCCTCAACCGGCGCGGCTTTGCCCACTACATCGCATGCCCCGATCCCAAGTGCGGCTGGGTGATGCGGTGCGAGAACTGCGACGCGTCGATGGTGCTGCATCGCAACGTGCGGACGGACAGCGAGGCGTGGATGCCCTCGGGCGGGCTGGTGATGTGCCACCACTGCCTGGCGAGGCAACTCTTGGCGCGGGCGTGCCCGGTGTGTGCGAAGCCGACGAATCCGTTCGGGCTGGGGACGCAGCGGCTGGAGGACGAACTGGTCAAGAAATTCGCGGCGCGGCACGCGATGGAGGCCGGGGCGATCGCGCGCGTCGATCGCGACAGCATGTCGTCGGCGGCGGACTATTTCGAGATCCTGCGGGCCTTCGCGGACGGCGACATCCGCATCATGCTGGGCACGCAGATGATCTCCAAGGGCCTGGACTTCCCGAACGTGCGGCTGGTCGGCGTGATCGACGCGGACACGGCGATGCACCTGCCCGATTTCCGCGCCACGGAGCGGACGTTCCAGCTCGTGAGCCAGGTCGCGGGACGCGCGGGGCGGCGCGACGCTCGTGGGAGCGTGATCGTCCAGACCATGTCTCCCGGACACCCGGCGATCCAACTGGCGGCCAGGCACGATTACCGCACGTTCGCGGAGCAGGAACTGGCGATCCGGGCACGGGCGCAGATGCCGCCCGCGACGCGTATGGCCCGGATCGTGACGCGCGACAAAGACGCGGGGAAAGCCAGGCAGCGGGCGGAGGAGGTTGGCGCGGAGCTCCGGGAGGCGATCCGGGACATCGCCAAGGGAATGGGAACGCTTGGAGAGGAGACGATCAGGATCGGGCCGGTCGCGCCCTGCCCGCTCTCGAGGCTGCACGGGCAGTATCGGTTCGGGCTGGAGGTCGTCGCGCCCGGGGCCGGGGCGATCCAGCGGGCGTTGCACGCGGTGCGGTCGCGGGGTCTTCTCACCAGCGACGCGCACACGGCGGTGGATGTTGATCCGGTGTCGTTGCTCTGATCGGCGTGGAAAGGCCGATATTGTTGTTCGTGCTTGTTCACCTCAACAACCAGATCGTGCCGCGGGAGCAGGCGAGGGTCGACCCGTTTGACCGCGGCTTTCTGATGGGCGACGGCGTGTACGAAGGCCTGCGGGCGTTCGATGGTCGGATCGTCGCGATGGACTATCACGTCGAGCGACTTCGTGAGGGGCTGAAGGCGTTGTCGATCGACTTTGACGCGGAACGGATGGCGCCGCTCACGGATCGATTGCTGGAGGCCAACGGCCTACGCGACGCGTTTGTGTATTGGCAGATCTCGCGCGGCGCGCCCGGGCCGGGCAAGCAGGTGAGGACGCGCGTCCCGGACGGCGATATGACGCCGACGGTGTTCGGATTCGCGAGCCCCGCGTGTTCGCTGAAGGAAGCCAGGACGCTGCAGGGGCGTGCGGCGGTGACGGTGCAGGACCCGAGGTGGAAGCTCGGGCAGATCAAGTCGATCTCGCTGCTCGGGAGCGTGTTGTGCGCCATGCAGGCCGACGACGCGGACGCGGACGACGCGATCATCGTGAACAACGGGCTGGTCGCGGAGGGGACGGCGTCGAATGTCGCGATCGCGATCGACGGCCCACGGGGAACGCGGATCGTCACGCCGTCGCTCGAGAGCACGCCGATCTTGGCGGGCGTGACGCGCCGGCTCCTGCTCGAGGCGATGCCGGAGATCGAGAATCGCCCGGTGCGGGTCGAGGAACTGATGTCTGCACGCGAGGTGATGGTGACGGGATCGCTCACGATGGTGACGGCGATCACGGTGCTGAACGGGCGGCCGGTGGGCGACGGCAGGCCCGGGCCCGTCGCGAAGAAGATGCTTGACGCGCTGCTCGACGTGATTCATCAGGAGCACGCGGGCAGGCGTTCGACGCACGCGGCGAGGTCCGGCGCGTGATGCGGTTTGAATCCAAACGCGTCACGGTGATGGGCCTTGGCAACTTTGGCGGCGGGGCGGGCGTGGCGCGGTGGCTGGCGGGCCAGGGCGCGGACGTGCTCGTGACGGACCTCTCTCCGGCGGAAAAGCTGAGGGCGGGAATCGAGAGCGTGCGCGACCTGATCGAGCAGGGGCGTGTGGCGGTGCGGCTCGGCGAGCACAACGTGAGCGACTTCACGACGTGCGACTGCGTCGTGGCGAACCCCGCGGTGCCGAAGCCGTGGGAGAATCGGTTCATCCGGGCGGCGCAGGCCGCGGGGATTCCGGTGACGACCGAGATCGGGCTCGTGATTGAGCGATTGCTCAATCGCGGGCGGGTGCTGGCGGTGACGGGGTCGGCGGGCAAAAGCACGACCACGGCGCTTATCGACCACGCGCTGCGCGCGTCCGGGCGAAAGGTCGCAATGGGTGGCAATATCGGGGGGTCTCTGCTTGAGTCGCTCGCGTCGACCACGCCCGACACGTTTGTCGTGCTGGAGCTCTCGAGCTTCATGCTGCACTGGATGGCGGGTTGGTCGCCCAAGGTCGCGGTGGTGACGAACCTCTCGGCGAATCACCTCGACTGGCACGGCACGATCGATCACTATCGCGCGAGCAAACAGAATCTCCTTGCGTCGCAGCGAGCGGGAGATGTCGCGGTGCTGGGCCAAGCCGGGAGCGGGGGCGTCGGCGATTGGGCCACGCGCGAGGGCGTGCGGCGGGTCATCGTGGGGGAACGCGATGCGGAGGGCTTGCCGCGGCTTGCGATTCCGGGCGGGCACAACCGCGTGAACGCGGCGATGGCGCTGGCGGCGGCGTGCGCGATCGACCCCACGCTCGATCGAGATGCGGCGTCGGTGGCGATGGCGGCCTTCGCGGGCCTGCCGCACCGCCTGCAACTGGTGCACGAATCGGGCGGCGTGCGCTTCTATAACGATTCCAAGTCCACGACGCCGGAGGCGACGCTGCTGGCGGTGCGTGCGTTTGAGGATCCGTCGCGCGTCCACCTCATCGCGGGCGGGTACGACAAGGGGTCTGACTTGTCGGCGATCGCGGCGCTGGCGCCGAAACTCGCGGGGCTGTACGCGATCGGGAAGACCGGGGCGGCGATCGCGGAAAGGGCCGGGCCGCGGGCGACGCTGTGCGGCACGCTGGCGAACGCGGTGGATGCGGCGAGAGGGCGATTGAGGACCGGCGACGTGCTCTTGCTCTCGCCGGGATGCGCGTCGTGGGACCAGTTCGAGAACTACGAGAAGCGTGGCGAGATGTTCGCGGAGTTGGTGAAGCGGCGGAGCGGCGGGACATGAGGCCGAGAGTGGTCAAGTGGAAAAGTGGTCGGGTGGTCAGGTGAGCAAGTGATGCGAGCGTCGAACTGCACGAGCAGCGTAGAAAGAAAGCAAAGGCCGCCCTCCCTCACGGTCGGACTACTGATGGCCACCGCGACGATGGCGCTTATGTTGATCGGCGGTTGCCGGTCGAGCGAGCACACAGCGCACGCGGCATCTCCCGCCGCCCGCGAAGCTTCGGGCGAGCCCGCGGTAAACGCGAAGGCCCCAGACGCGGGCGGTGCGAGGGACGATTCGCTCGCAAATCCCATTGATCCAAGCACGCAGCCAACCGACACAACCAAACCCGTTCCCGCGCCTGCGACGAACCCGGCGGCCGCACCGAGCGAGCCATCCCCCACGGCTCCGTCTGCACCGAGTTCCACGCTGCGCGAGGTCTTTCCGGGCGTGCGGGTCGACCTCGCAAGCAAGCTCGTCGAGTTCGACGGCATCGTGCCGATCGATGTTCACAACCCCAAGTCGCCCCGCGTGTATCTCGAGGTAATCGCGTGCTCGTTTGACAGCAAAGAACACGAGTCGCTGGTCGTGACGCGTGCCAAGCCCTCGCAGGTTCACGCCGCGATGCTGATGATCGGGCTGGAGCCCGGCGCGCCGGGAAGCTGGCGAGTGGACGAACAGTCGCGCGTGACGAGCGTCCCGCCGCGGGGCTCGCCGGTGCGAGTGACCCTGGTGTTCAATCCCGCATCGCCCGATGCGAAGGAGATCGATCCGGCGGAACTGGTCGTCAACGCCAGGACCAAGGCACGCGCGTCGTCGCTGTCGGGCGCGGGGTTCGTCTTCGGCGGATCGCGCATCGTCGAGTGGCAGGGGAGATCGTTCTATGACGCCGACGGCACGGGCACGCTGATCGGCCTGGCGACGTTCGGAAGCGAGACGATCGCGTGGCGCGAGGTCTTCTCGCCCGAGGCGGCGATCGCCGAGCCCGTGTGGATCGCGGACAACGAGCGAGTTCCCGCGGCGAACACACCGGTGACCGTGCGGCTACGGCCTGTGTCTGACAAGTGACCCGGGTTCATGACGCGGCGAGGTCGCGTCGCACAACCCGGACCGTCTTCGCGAACTTGTCAGGTCCGGCGTCCGAACGTAGGGCGACGTCTGCTTCACTCGAACAAGCGAACCTTGATCGGGCGGTCGGCTTGGTCGGCGGAGGAGTCCTTCACGCGGACCTCGACTTCCTTTCCAATCAAGAGCCCCGCGTCGATGAGTGCCGCATAGGTGCTGACCTCGTCGCTCACTTCGCGTTCGGCGATGCGAGCGATGATCTGCCCGGACTTGAGCCCAGCCCGGGCCGCCACCGAGCCCGGAACGACAAAGCCGACGGTGGCCTCCGCGCCGTTGGAGCGGACGGCCATCCCGAGTTGACGGGCGATGTAGCCCCACGCGTCGTTGACCAGTGAGGCTGCGTCACGCTCACCCAGCGTGATCTTCATGTCGATCTCTTCGCTGTCGCGCCACACCTTTGCGGGGACAATCTGGCCGGGGCGGCAGGCGCTCACGACGGCGCGCAGCACCTCGGGGTCGCTGGTGTCATAGCCCGCGACGGAGCGGATGATGTCGTTGCGGCGCAGACCCGATTTCTCGGCGGCTCCACCCGCGACGACCGACGAGATGCGCAGTCCCAGGCCGACGAACTCGCCGTCGTTGGTGATCTCGGCGACGCCGCGATCGAACTGGATGCCGAGAAATCCGCGTGCCACCTTGCCCGAGTTGATGATCTGGTCGACGACGGACTCGATCGTGTCGAGCGGGATGGCGAAAGAGATGCCGGCGGACTGACCGGCCTCGCCGCTGGTGCCGTCGCTCTCTCGACCGGTGGCGATGGCGACGTTCATGCCGATGACGCGTCCGTGGATGTCGGCGAGGGGCCCGCCGCTGTTGCCGGGGTTGACGGCGGCGTCGGTCTGGATGAAGTTCGTGAAGCCGCCCATCTCCAGCACGGGCCGCGCGGAGCGACCGAGGCCGGAGATGATGCCTTCGGACATGGAGAACTTGAAACCGAAGGGTGAGCCGAAGGCAAAGACGCGATCGCCCTGCTCGGGGCGCTCGCCGCTGGCACGCTGGAGCGGGAAGAGGCCGCGCCTCACGTCGACCTTCAGCACCGCGATGTCGGTGAAGGGATCGGCGCCGACGAGCGAGGCGGTAGCGACACGCCCGTTGGAGAACTGCACGCTGATGGTGCGCGCGGCACGCACGACGTGGGCATTGGTGATGATGTGTCCCTGGTCGTCGAAGACCCAGCCCGAGCCGGTCGAGCCGCGGAAGAACCAGCCGCGACCGCGCGGGTTCTGGCGTTGGTTGTTCCCCTCACCGTTGTCTTGATCGTCGCCTTGCGGCCCATCGGCGGGATCGGTATCGCGCGCGGGCCCACCTTCAACCACGAGGTGGACAACGCCCGGCTCGACGCTGGCAGCGACGGCGCGGGTGGCGCGATTGAGGCGTTCGAGAATATCGTCGTCGCCGAGTGTCTGACGGGCGAGGCGGACCGTCGCCTGGGTCCGCGAGTCTTCCACGCGGCGGACCAGCTCTGGCACGACGATCAACGCCGCCATCGAGGTGAGCAGAACCACCACCGACGGCCCGTACGACACGAATCGACGCATCGCGATCTCCTGCGGGGCGGTGCGCGGGCCCCGCGTGTTATCGTCAGGATCGAGGGCCGCGCTCGCGCCGGCCCGGGCGGACGATCTCCTCTATCAATCCGTCGGCGGAGCGGTTCTGGTTTCGGAAGCGTTCGGCCTCCCCGGCCTGCATCGAATAACCACGTCCGCCGATGCGGCGCTCGGCCACCCGGCGCACCCATTCCCGGCCAGCCTTTTCGACCTCACCCCCCAGCGACGCGACGGGTTCGGCAAACCGGGGCGGCGTGTCCGAAAGTCCAAGGAGGTCCTGGAGCACGAGCACCTGGCCGTGGCAGGCGGTGCCTGCGCCGATGCCGATCAGCGGGAGGCTGGTGCGCCCCATGATTGCGCCGGCGACCTGGTCGGGAACCGCCTCGACCAGGAGCATCACGCACCCGGCCTGCTCCAGCGCGACCGCGTCGTCAACGACCTTTTCCAGTTCGCGCACGGTGCGCCCCGCGGCGACGTACCCGCCGGCGACCGCGACCTGCTGCGGACGACAGCCGACATGACCGCAGAGCGGGATGCCCGCGCGGGCCATCGCCGCGATGCGCGGCGCTTCGGCACTCGTGGCTTCGACCTTCACGATGTCGGCCATTCCCTCAACCACGAAGCGCCCGGCGTTGCGGATCGCGTCTCCCTCGCTGATGTGATAGCTGAGGAAAGGCATATCACCCATGACGAGCGTGCGCGGCGCGCCCCGCTTGACGGCGGCGGTCAGGGCGATGAGCACGTCGAGCGGCATGTCGAGCGTGCGCTTGAAACCCAGGATCACCTCGGCCGCCGTGTCGCCCACAAGCAGGATGGGAACGCCGGCCCGCTCGAGCCAGCGCGCGGTGGTCGCGTCATAGCAGGTGAGACAGGCGAACGGCACGTTCTCGTCGACCATCTTGCGGATGGTGCGGAGGGTGACGGGCGCTGCTGGCGTCACCGATGGAATTGCAGACGAGGCTTGGGACGTGCTCAGCGCTGCTGAAGGCGGCACGGCATCGGGCGCGGCAGTGGGTTTCGAACCGCGTGGCACGCTCTGGTTGCTGGCTGGCGCGATCGGAGACGCGCTCGGCGTGCGGCGGTCCTTCTTCCCCTGCAACTTGCTCGGGCCGTTCTCGCTTGGCTTCTTCACGGAGTGAATCGTAGGCGGACCCTCTCACGCCCCATGTCGCGCCGGACTTGCGTCAAAAGTCGATCCCAATCAAAGGCCGGGCCGGGATCGGCCTTGTTCTCCTGCACGTGGAAGTGGCCGAGCACGCCTCGGAAAGAGGCGAATTCGTCGGCCTTGAGCGTTCGAGAGAGGACTTGCCCGGCGTCGTCGCGAGGGGCATCGGGTCTCAGCTTTGGAAATGTCTTGCACAACGCCGCGGTCAGCCTGGCAAGCGACTCATACTGCTGCGGCGTGAGGTCGTGCATGACCAGCGTCTGTCCGTTGATCGGGCCCGCGATGCGATCGGGACGAGCGGGCCTGGCGACAAAGTTCGGCGTGCGGATACCGCCGTCGCCCAGCGAATCGGGGAGCGTAACGCGCGTGCCGCCCGCGTCCGTCGCGTACCAGCGGTCAAGGATGGCGGCCTTGTCGGGCGGGTACGCGCCGATATTGGCGATCTCGATCCCGATCGAGCGGTCGTTGGCGATGGTCGCGTGCCAGGCGCGCTCCTTCACGTCGAGGCACTGGTAGATCGTGCCGTCGAGATCGAGGAGGAAGTGGACAGAGAGGCCGCGTTGATCTTGAAGGACGCGGAAGCAGGTGCGGCTTGTGCCGCAGACGTCGTAATGAAGAACGAACTGATCGACGACATCGCGCAGCTGGTCGAGGCTCCAGCCGCCGCCGCGGACCAGATCAACCAGCGGCGGAGACGAGCCGGGAGCGCGGATGCCGTAGCGGTTGGGGGTTTCCAGGCCGCCCTTTGAGTGTTCCCAGTCGGATTGATCGAGGGGCGCGAATCGCTTTTCGACGCGATAGGCGTCGTAGCCGCCGGGATCGGTCCAGAGAACGACGGGCGCGCCGGTGTGGATGAGCGTGCCGCAGACCATGATCTCATCGCCGCGGCGTTGGGCGACATCGCCGGGCTTTGGGGCCGACGCGCAGGCGGAGAGCGTCGAGATCGCGATCGCGAGCAACGAGAGCGCGAGGATGAGCTTGGTGATCGGCATTGGGTGATCGGGCGCGCGAGGGATGGGCTATCGCTCGGTTTTTTCGGAGCGTTCGCTGGAGTGCTTGTGCATCACGCCGCCGACGGGGTGGTCCATCCGCTCGACGGTGACAAAGGAATCGGGCGCGATGCGGGCGACGAGTTCGCGGAGTTGTCGGAGCGACTTGCGCCGGATGACGATGAAGGACTCGGTGACCGGTCCGTCGCGGCCGACGCCGTCGAAGCGCGTCACGCCGTAACCGTGCTCGCGGAGAACGCCGGCGACGTCCATGTCGCGCGAGGTGCTGATGACGCGGACGAGGCGGAAGCCCATGGCGAGGCGATCCTCGATCGACATTCCGACGAACACGCCGGTGCCAAAGCCCGCCGCATAACCCACAACAGCCCAGGGATTGGGCAGGTATTTGAGGACGCCCCCCACCGCCAGCACCCAGATCGTGACCTCAAGAGCGCCGAGGATGGCCGAGCCCAGGCGGCTGCCATTGATCATCATGATCGTGCGGACGGTGCCGATCGACACGTCGCCGACCCGTGCGACGAAGATCACCAGCGGGATGTACCAGGGCATGACGTCGGGCATGGCGGCGTGTGTTTGTGGCGCGGTCGGGGGCTTGTGCGGGCGATGGTAGCCGGATGGAGCGGGCAGTTCGGGTTTGGGAGGGCGGCGGGAATCGGAGGGGCGCCAGAAAGCGTCAGCGGAATCGAGCGGGCTGCCCGGAAATCACGGGTCGCGTGGGAACCCTGGGCGGGGCCGGGCGAATGACCATTGGACCCGCGGGGTGGTGCGGACGTGGCGCGGGCTGGACCGGCGAGGGGATGGGAGTAGACTCTTGTCCCCCGCGGCGTGCCGCCGGGGCTGATTTGGAAGCAAGGCCGAGGGCTGGCGGGAGGCGATGCCCCCCACACCCCACGCGATCGACCCTTGTCGGGCGAGTCGCGGCGGCGACAGACACAGGAAAAGGACGGGCAACATGAGCGACAACGCCGGTGACAACAAGGAATCTCGTCAGATCGCGCTCCGCATCGACGAATCCAAGATGGATACGACCTATGCCAACACGATCCGCACGTCGACGACGCCGGACGAGGTGGTGCTGGACTTCGGCATGAACCTGCCGGTGCAGGGCCCGAACAACGATCCCGCCATTCTGTTCTCCGTGACCAGCCGCGTCATCATGAATTGGCAGGGCGCCAAGCGCCTGGCGATCAGCCTGGGCCAGATGATCCGCGCCTACGAGGAGCGCAACGGCGAGATCAACCTGAACCAGGCCCAGCGCCCCGCGGGCGGCCCGCGCCTCTCCAACTAACGACCTGCCTTGATCGCCCCCTCCATCGGGCGCGACCAGAGCACGAGCTTGACACGCGGCGGGATTATTCCCGCCGTGTTGTCGTTTTGGGGTCGGTCGTGTGTGAGGAGCGGAGCCGGGGTGCAAGCACAAGGGGCAACAGAAAGTGGCCACAAAGACCTGAACCGTGCCGTTCGCACCCACGTGGGATCTGCCGGAGGAGCCGGGACCAACTTCAGCCTTTCCACCTCCCCGTTTCCGACTTCCGATTGGCGGTTCCCTCGCTCGCTCGTTGACTTTTTATTCACACCATGAATAATCATGCCATGAGCGACAAGCTCCGCCGACATCTCGTCGTTCGTCGCCTGCTCCAACGGGGAGGCGTCGCGAGCCAGGACGAGCTCCAGCGCCTGCTCCACGATCACAACATCGGGGTCACGCAAGCGACCCTCTCGCGCGATCTTCGCGAACTGGGCGTCCTCAAGGGACCCGGGGGGTATGTGCTCCCAGAATCCGGCACGCCCAGCCCGATCGAGACCGGCGCGGCGACGCTCGTGCTCCGCTCCTACCTGCGCGACGCGGTCGCCGCCGGGACCCTGGTCGTCGCCAAGACCGGACCCGGCCAGGCGCCGGCGCTGGCGCTCGAATTCGACCGCGGCACATGGCCCGAGATCATCGGCACCATCGCGGGCGACGACACGGTTTTCATCGCGACCGATACCGCCGCGACCGCACGATCGCTCGCATCGAAACTGATCGGCGGCACACGCCGCCAAGGCAAGCGGGGGCGCGCATGAACGCACGCATCGTCATCATCGGGGCCGGCGGGTACAGCGGCGCGGAGCTTGCCGAGATTCTGCTCGGGCATCCCTCGGCGACCATCGTCGCGCTGGCCGCGTCGGCGCGCCGGGAGAAGGGCGACGCGACCGCATCTCGATTCGACGAGTTGTTCCCGCGATTCCGCGGGCGGCTGGAGCTTCCCGTGGTCGCGGCCGACGCGCCGCAAATCCGCGAGATGAAGCCGGATTGCGTGTTTCTCGCCACGCCTCACGAGGCGAGCCTGGAACTCGCGGCGGCGCTGCGCGACGTGCTGGTGATCGATCTCTCCGCGGCGTTCCGTCTCAAGGACGCGTCGCAGTACCCCGCGTTCTATGGCTTTGAGCACATGGAGCGAACGCTGCTCTCGCAGGCTGTGTACGGTCTGCCCGAACTCTTCCGCGACCAGATCCGCGGCGCGGGCCTGATCGCGGCGCCGGGGTGCTATCCCACGAGCGCCATCCTGCCGCTCGCTCCGCTTGTTCGCGCGGGGGCCGTCCGTCCGGGCACGCGCCCGATCGTCGACTCGACCAGCGGCGTGAGCGGCGCGGGGCGCGGGCTTTCGCAGAAATCTCTCTTCTGCGAGGTCAGCCTGCAGGCGTACAACGTGTTCAAGCACCGGCATCAGCCGGAGATCGACGCCTACGCGCGGTGCGAGACGATCTTTACGCCGCACCTGGGCGCGTTCGATCGCGGCATTCTCTCGACGATTCACGTCGAGCTGTCGCCGGGCTGGAGCGCCGATCGCGTCGAGCAGACGCTGCGGGAGGCGTACGGGGGCGAGTCGTTCGTTCGCCTGTGCGGCGCCGGAGTCTGGCCGTCGGTCGCCGACGTACGCCGCACCAACTTCTGCGACATCGGCTGGGCGGTCGACGAGAGGAAGTCGCACCTCATCATCGGATCGGCGATCGACAATCTGACCAAGGGCGCTGCGGGCCAGGCGGTGCAGTGCATGAATATTCGACTTGGGTTCCCGGAGGGCGCGGGGCTGGGCGACGCCCGGACCGGCGTTGGATCGCGGGGAGGTGCGCGATGAACGAAGGTCCCCTGGTTGTGAAAGTCGGCGGCGCCGGGGTGGATGATCCCGCGTCGGGCTCCGCCCTGTGGCGCGCCATCATCGACGCGCACCACGCGCTCGAGGGCAAGCTCGTGCTCGTCCACGGCGGCGGTCGCGCCGTTGATGAGCACCTGGCGCGGCTGGGCATGAAGACCGAGCGCGTGGAAGGCCTGCGCGTCACGCCGCCCGAGCAGATGGGCGAGATCGCGGGCGTGCTCGCGGGGCGCGTGAACAAGGGCGTCGTCGGCGCGATCAACGCGATGAGCGCGGGGCTGGCGGTCGGCCTGTGCCTGGGCGACGGAGACCTCCTCCGCACGCAGAGGAAGACGCTCGCGAGCGGCGCGGACCTGGGACGCGTCGGAACGCCGCTGGCGACTGGGCCCGAAGAAGGGCTGCTGTCGCTCCTCATGCGGAACAACCTGCTCGCGGTGGTCTCGTCGATCGGGATCGGCTTCGACGCCGGGCTTCTCAATGTGAACGCGGACGACGCGGCGGCGGGGATTGCTCAGCGATACAAGGCCCGCGCACTGGTGCTGCTCACCGACGTGCCGGGGGTGCTTGATGAGAAGAAATCACTGGTCGAGAAACTCGACGCGGCGGGAATCGAATCAATGATCGCACGCGGCGTGATCCACGGCGGGATGGTGCCGAAGGTCAAGGCCGCGCTGTCGACCGCCAGCCTCGCCGGCTGCCCGGTCGTCATCGCCTCGTGGGCCGATCCCTCGGCCATCGTTCGCATCGCCCGCGGCCAGGCCGGCGGGACCCGTATCGTTGCCGGGGCGTAACGCCCTTCGGAGCCTCTGAACCATGCCAAAGTCGGCCGCAAACCCCGGCACCAAGTCGAGCGGTAAGTCGAGCAAGCCCGCCAAGTCCGGCACGGGCGAGAAGAGCCATGCGTCGCGCAAGGCAAGCCCGCCAGCTTCCCACGCCGGCTCGCACTCGGCGTCGCTCGCGCCCGGAAGCGATCTGCTCACGCTCTCGCACCTTTCGCGTGCGACGATCGAGAACCTCTTCGCGCTCACGACGGAACTCAAGCGCGACATCCGCCCTTTCCGCCACGCGCTCGACGGCAAGGCGATCGTCATGCTCTTCGAGAAGCCCTCGCTCCGCACGCGGGTGTCGTTCGAGGTCGGCATCAACAAGCTGGGCGGCACCGCGATCTACATGGACCACGGCAAGCAGCGCCTCGGCGAGCGCGAGAGCGTGAAAGACTATGCACTGAACCTTGAACGCTGGGTCGAGTGCATCGTTGCCCGCGTGTACCTGCAGACGGTGCTGGAGGAGATGGCCGACGCATCGCGGGTGCCGGTGATCAACGCGCTCTCGGATCGGTTTCATCCGTGCCAGGCGCTGGCGGACATGTTCACGCTCTTGGAGCAGTTCGGCACGCTCCGCGACCGGCGCCTCGCGTACATCGGCGACGGCAATAACGTGTGCAATTCGCTCATGCACGCCGCGACGATCCTGGGCGTCGGCATGGTCGTGGTGACGCCCGAGGGATTCGAGCCGCCCGCGAGCGTGATCGACGACTGCGAGCGGTTGGCCGCGGTCTCGGGCTCGGAGCTGGTGATCACCAGCGACCGCCAGAAGCTGCACGGCTGCGACGCAGTGTACACCGACGTGTGGCTGTCGATGGGTCAGGGCGCGGGCGCCGCGGACGAGGCGGCCAAACGCCGCGCGAGGTTCGAGCCCTACCGCGTCACGCCCGAGCTGATGGCGCTTGCCCGCAAGAACGCGAGGTTCATGCACTGCCTGCCGGCGCACCGGGGCGAGGAGGTCGTGGACGAAGTGATCGATTCACGCGTCTCGATCGTCTATGACCAGGCGGAGAATCGCATGCACGCCCAGAACGCGTTGCTCGTCAAGTTGCTCGGGAACCAATAATTGACAGGGCGCGGGGAGGCGACGTCACGGCGCGTCTCCAGAAGAGCATTCACGCCGCCCGCGTCGTGCGAGCGCGGCCCACGACCAGCGAACCCACCCGCGAGGGTGCTGACAGAAAGAGAGAATCGATATGGCGAAGAAGCGGATTGCGCTCGCGTATTCTGGCGGACTTGACACCTCGTGCATCGTGCCCTGGCTCCGTGAGAACGTCGAGAACGCGGAGGTAATTTGCGTCGTGGGCGACGTCGGCCAGGGCGCCGACGAGTTGACTGGCGTGGAGAAGAAGGCCAAGGACTCGGGCGCGGCCGAGTGCCACGTCGTCGATCTCCGCAAGGAGTTCGTCGATGAATTCGTCATGCCGACCGTCATCACCGGCGGCGTGTACGAAGGGCGCTACCTGCTCGGCACCGCGATGGCGCGTCCCGTCCTCGCGCGGGCCCAGGTCAACGTTGCGCGAAAGACCGGCTGCACCGCGCTCTCGCACGGCTGCACGGGCAAGGGCAACGACCAGGTCCGCTTTGAGTCGGCCTACGCCGCTCTCGCGCCGGAGATGGAGCTCATCATCCCGTGGCGCGACTCGCGCTGGAATCTCTCCGGGCGGCTCGCGATGCTCGATTATCTCAAGCAGCGGAACGTCCCCACCACCGCCAGCGCGACCAAGATCTACTCGCGCGACCGCAATCTCTGGCACATCAGCCATGAGGGCGGCGCGATCGAGGACCCGTGGAATGCGCCGCCCGAGGACGCGTGGATGCTGACGGCGGAGCCCTCCAAGGCGCCGGACAAGCCCGAGGATGTCACGCTCACCTTCGCCAGGGGGCGCCCCGTCGCGCTCAACGGCTCGAAGATGGAAGCCTGGCAGATCATCGAGAAGCTCAACGCCATCGCCGGGGCTCACGGCGTCGGTCGCGTCGACCTGGTCGAAAACCGTCGCGTCGGCATGAAGTCCCGCGGGCTCTATGAAACCCCGGGCGGAACGGTCGTCGTGGAGGCTCTCCGCGCGATCGAGGAACTGGTGCTCGACCGCGAGACCCGCCACTATCGCGAGCACCTCGGGCTCACATTCGCGGAGCTCGTCTACGACGGCCGCTGGTTCACACCTCTGCGCGAGGCGCTCTGGGCCTGCGGCGAAAAGATCGCGCAGAGCCTCGATGGCGAGATCGTCGTGCGTCTCTTCAAGGGCGCCGCGACGGCCGTCAAGCGCAAGAGCCCGAACTCGCTCTACGCGGAGAAGATGGTGAGCTTCGAGGGCGAGGAGATCTACAGCCACAAGGACGCGGGCGGCTTCATCAAGCTGCTCTCGCTCCCTGAGCGGATCCGCGCCCTCAAGGCCCACGGCGGAGCGAAGTAAGCCGCTGTTCCTGGCGACCCGCAAGTCAAGTGGCTGCCATGGCGTGTTCGAGAGTGCGCGCTTTGGTATGCTGCGCCGATGGGACTCTTCTCACAATCCCCCACCGTCGCCGCAAGGCGCTTGGCCGAGATCGAGCGAAAGCTCGACCTGATCATCGCTCATCTTGGGATTGACTTGCCGCCCGACGAGCACGAGGACGTTCGAGCACTGGCGTTGTCTGGACAGAAGATCGAGGCGATCAAGCGATATCGAGAGAGGACCGGCGCCGGGCTCGCCGAGGCGAAGGAGTATGTTGATTCGATCGTGTAGGTCGAGTGGTTGGGGCGCGAGCAACTGACGAGGTACGCGCCAGCGTTGGTTCGGCCGAATTGCGCTTCACTGCATCTGGACCTCGTTCACGCCGGCGCAACCCGGACCTTTGCTCGCGGGCTCGCTCAGGTCCGGCGTCAGGAAGCCAGAACCGCACACAGCATTCATTCCAATCCCGCGAGAACACCATGCAAAGCAAGGCAACCAGCGTCGAGGCTTATCTTAAGGAGCTCCCCGAGGATCGGCGGGCCGCGATCGCCGCGGTGCGCGACGTGATCCTGAAGAACCTCGATCCGACCTATGAGGAGGGGATGAACTACGGCATGATCGGCTATTACGTGCCGCACAGCGCGTACCCCGCCGGCTATCACTGCGATCCTTCGAAGCCGCTGCCTTTCGCGGGGCTCGCGTCGCAGAAGCAGCACATGTCGGTGTACCTCATGTCGGCCTACGGCGACAAGGGCGAATACATCAAGCTCGTCGAGGGATTCAAGAAGGCCGGCAAGAAGCTCGACATGGGCGCGTGCTGCGTGCGATTCAAGAAGCTCGAGGACCTGCCGCTCGACGTGATCGGGGCGGCCGTAAAGCGCGTGCCCGCGAAGACCTATATCGAACGCTACGAATCGGTGCTCGAGTCGATGGGCCGTGGACGGAGCCGCAAGCCCCAGGCGCAAGAGTCTCGGGACAAGAAGGCCGGCGCGAAGAAGAACACCGCGAAGAGGGCCAAGGCACCCGTGAAGAAGGCGGCAGCCGCGAAAGGCGGCGTGAAGAAGAAGACGAGGAAGGGGAAGTAGCATCGGCGCAAGCACACGGAGCCGCTCCATGGGCAAGCCATCAGGCAGCACGATCATCCCGGCCATCGAGTTTCGACGCGAGACAGACCCGCCCGTATCGCTTCGCCGTCGGCTGGCCGCAACCAAGCCCACACCTTTTCTCCGATCGGTTGCCCTCCACAAAAGCGTGCTCGACAGACTCCCATCCCCCCGCTCGCGGGACATTTCGCCAACCTGGCTCTGTGCCGTCACTCTGCGCAGGCGACCGAGCAAGTCGCCGACGACCTTCCGATCCCTCGCCAACTGGTGCATTCGCCACACGGCTATCATCAGCGGCTGCCGCGCCGCTGGGATTACGGTTGAGGCTGAGGTCCGCGTGATGTGCCGCGCCTACATGCTCTCTGTTCCACTCGATCCCCCGGCAATCGCCGAACTTGCGCGACTCGGCATTCCCATCCGCGTGATCTACCACGCGACGGCCTGATCCCGGCTCTTCATGTTCATCCACTTCGCACGCGTCCGCCGCGATACGATGCCTTGTGGCATCGAGGCCCGCTTTTACCGCCGCACTATCAGACAAGGCCCGCGCCCGCCTTGCCGATCGCGTCGCTTTGATCGCAACGCTGTGTCGCCGCATGGAGAACACGGGTCGGTGCTCGCGGACGTGCGTTCACGAACTGCGTCGCGCATGCAGGACCGCCGAGGCCGCGGCGTGGCTGCTGTCCTCGGCCGACCGATCCGCGTTTGAGAGATTCCGCACGAAGCTCAAGCGGCTACGCCGCAGGGCCGGTTCGGTGCGCGACGTTGACGTCGCGAGACTCGTGCTCAAATCGCTCGAAGGCTCGTCCGCGATACGACGCGATGTGTCGCTCGTGCGGGAATCGCTCAGGGAGAAGCGTCTGGAACGTGGCGAGCGATTACTCGCGTTCCTTCTCAAACATCCTCGCGGCGGAGTCGAGAGAGCCGCCCGGACGCTCCTGAAGCTCAGCAAGTCGCTCGGCAATGCAAGTGTGTTGAGATCCCTCCGCGGGCTCGACGCCCGCGTCCGTAGGCTCGCCGCGAAAGGTCCGCGATCGATAGACGCGATCCACACGCTGCGAATCGCGGGGAAGCGTGCATTGCTGGCGGGTGACATCATCCGCCCAATGCCGCGCGAGTCAAATCCGCTCGCGGCCCTGGTCGACCAGATCGGCAGGCTGCTCGACCTTGAGGTTGCGATTGAGCTGACGAAAGAACTGGCAAGCGAGCCGTCGCCTGAGCGAGTGACAATGCGGGAAGGCGTGCGACGCACCAAGCGGGCAACCAAGAGAGCCAGTTCGGGTTCGGCGCCTCATGCGACGGGGCCGGTCCCGTTGCTCGGCGTGCTGCGGCGCCTGGCCCGAGTCGAAAAGTCGCGCTCCATCACGCTCGGCGAGCTCTTCTCCCGCACGCCGCGCTCGCGGTCCTGAAGCGCGCAATGATCCTGCCATGTCAAGAGGACTTGCCCAGGGGCGTTTCGACGCCGAAGCCGACCCGCTCTTCCGCCAGCTCAACGACTCGCTTGCCTTCGATCATCGCCTGCTGGTGCAGGACGTCGAGGGCTCGATCGCCTGGGCCACCGCCATCGCCGGCGCTGGGGTTCTCACGCCCGACGAACTCTCGAAACTCACGGCGGCGCTCAACTCCCTGCTCGCCGAGTCCAGGACCAACCCGCATCTGATCCTCCAATCGCTCGGGCGCGACGAGGACGTTCACTCGTATGTCGAGCGCCGGCTGATCGAGAGCGTGGGCCCGCTGGGCAAGAAGCTGCACACGGGGCGAAGCCGCAACGACCAGGTCGCGACGGACGTGCGCCTGTGGACCAGGAGCGCGATCGACGCCCGCCTGAACGAGCTGCGCGACGCCCGGCGCTCGCTGGTGAATCTCGCCGACCGCGAGCGCCAGACGATCCTGCCCGGGTACACGCACCTGCAGAGGGCCCAGCCGATCCTGTTCGCGCACTGGGCGCTGGCGTACGAATCGATGCTCGCCCGCGACGCCGCACGCCTTTCTGACTGCCGCGCTCGAGTGAACATCTGCCCGCTCGGTTCGGCGGCGCTCGCCGGCACGACCTACGCGATCGACCGCGTGAAGCTCGCGCGAGACCTCGGCTTTACCGCGCCCAGTGCCAACAGCCTCGACGCGACCGCCGACCGCGACTTCATCGCCGAGACGCTCTTCTGCCTGGCGCAGGCTTCCGTGCATCTCTCACGCATGGCCGAAGACCTCATCCTCTTCATGACGCAGGAATACGGCTTTGTCGAGATGGACGACAGCGTGACCAGCGGCAGCAGCCTGATGCCGCAGAAGAAAAACCCCGACGCGTGCGAACTTCTCCGCGGCAAAGCGGGGCGTTTGATCGGTTCGCTGGTCTCGATCCTCGCGACCATGAAGGGCCTGCCGCTCGCGTACAACAAGGACCTGCAGGAGGACAAGGAGCCGCTGTTCGATGCGATGGAGCAGCTCTCGATGTGCCTCCGTGTCGTGCCGCGCGTACTCGACGGGCTGAAGGTGAGGCGCGAAGCGTGCCGCGACGCGGCCCTGGGTGGCTACGCCAACGCGACGGAACTCGCCGACTACCTCGTGGGCAAGGGCGTGCCGTTCCGCGAGGCCCACGACATCGTCGGGCGGCTGGTGCGCCACGCGATCTCCAAGTTCGTCAAGCTCGAGGAGCTCGCGCTCGTCGATTTCACCGAGCAGTGCAAGGCGATCGGGCCTGATGTGTACGAAGCGCTCAAGCTCGAAACCGGCCTGGCGCGGCGTGAAGTGTTCGGCGGCACGGGGCCCAAGGCCGTCGCCGAGGCGATCGAACGGGCCAGACGTGTTCTGGACAGTTTGCCCGAATAGCCCGAGATCGACGGCGAGGATCGAGCTCACCTCGATAGAATGAACTCCCGAATAGCCGCCGTGCCCGAAAGGGAGGTGATGCATGGGATCGAATCCAAAAGGTGTCGCTCTTCTCGCCCTGGTCATGGCCGGGGGCCGGGCCCAGGCTCAGTCCACGCGCCTGCTCACCCGCGCCGACTACGAATCCCGCCTTCGGGGCCTGTGGCTGGGCGAGTGCATCGCGAATTGGACCGGACTCCGCACCGAGGCGTCGCGAACCGCCCCGCCATTCTTCACCGACGCCGATTGGGGCACGCAGCCCACCGGCGCGCACGGCCCGATCGTCTTCGTCACCGACCAGAACCCCTGGCGCGCCGACGACGATACCGACATCGAGTACGTCTACACGCACCTGGTCCGCGTTGACGACACCAACGAGCTCTCGCCCGACAACATCCGCGACGGATGGATCGAGCATATCAATCGCTCGATCTGGGTCAGCAACAAGTCCGCGCGCACCCTCATGGACCGCGGCGTCACACCCCCCGGCACGGCGTACGGCGTTGCCAACCCCAACTGGCTCATGATCGACGCGCAGCTCACCACCGAGATCTTCGGCGCCCTCGCGCCGGGCATGCCTCATGAAGCCCTCCGCTTCGCCGCGCTCCCGATCTCCACCACCGCCGGGAGCCACGCCGCCATGGCGTCTCGGTTCTTTGTGCTGCTCTACAGCTTTGCACCCGTCGCCCCTCGCTCGCTCTCGCCGCACGAAAAGAACCTCTGGCTGATCGATCGCGCCGTGTCCTTCATGCCGCCCGGCTCCAAGGCCGCGGACATCGTCGACTTCGTGCGTGCCGACGCGCTCTCCAACCCCGACCCCGACGACTGGGAGAGCACCCGCGACAAGATCTACGCACGCTACCAGCGAGACGCGACCATCAACGGCTTCCGCTACCGCGGTTGGTACGAATCCAGCATCAACTTCGCCACCGCGATCATGGCATTGATCTACGGCCGAGGCGACTACAAGCGCACCGTCCAGATCGGCACGCTCTCGGGCTGGGATTCCGACAACCCCACCGCCACGCTCGGCGGCCTGCTCGGGCTGCTCAACGGCGAGCAATGGGTCCGTGATGCATTCCCTAGTCAGACCATTTCCTCGCTCTACTGGGCCACCGCAACACGCGACAATCTCCCGGATTGGACCCCCAGCGAGGCGGGCGAAGACCGCTTTGACCTCCTCGCGGCTCGCACCATACCCATGGTTGAGCGTGCGATCCTCGACGCCGGCGGTTTCGTCGACGATTCACGCGGCCAGTGGCTGCTCGCTCCCGTCCCCGCGACTCCCGCCAGCTCACTCGACCCCAACTGGCGCGACTGGCTCGCCAGCGCCAATCGAAGCGTCCGCGCCGCGGGCGGCGTGGTTACCGCCACCTCGAACATCACCGGTGCGCCCTGGGGATGCCAGTGCAGCGGCGTTCCCCCCTGCATCGCCAATGGCTACGAACTCGACTGGTCAGGCATCGAACCCGGCGAGAGCGCCCGCGTGCAATACTCCTCGCGCATTACCACGCCCACCCCGGGCGCCACTCTCCAGCTCGGAGTCGAATACAGCATCCCCCTCAACGCCCGCACCGTCCGATTCCTTGAAGGCGATCAGTGGGCCGATGCCGACCAGGGCGGATGGTTCGATTCCCTCACGGTCGAGGTCCGCGTCGCGGGCGTGTGGAATCCATTGCCCCCAGAGACCAACCAGAGCGAGCCGCTCGACCCCGCTCGACCCTTCCAGACCATCGAATGGCAGCTCCCCGCGGCGATCGCCAATGTGACCGGCATCCGCATCCGAGGGCCGGTCGGCGGCTCCTGGGGCTACGCCACTTGCCTCGAGCTCGACGCCCTCGCCGAACGACCCGCGCCATTCGCCACCTTCGACCTCAACGGCGATGCCACGATCGACATCGAGGACACGTATTTCTGGCGCGATCACCCGATCGATCTTGACGGCGATGGCGCGGCGAACCAGTCGGACCTGGATTTCCTGCAGGCCGTCGCTCGCTGGCGCGAGATCGATGACATGAGCTCTCAGCGACGCTGACGCTTCCTCGACCCCACGGTCTCAAGCCGCGTCTGCCGTTGATTTCGGCAGAAGTCGGCGTGATGCTTGGGTGGCTCGACGCTGCGGGTGGGGTTCTGTTCCCGGCACCAATGGACTCGATCCAAAGGAAGGTCGGCGCCGGTCGACCAGGCCCCACCATCCGATTGGGCAACGTGCCCGACGTGATCTTGGGATCGCCGCAAAAGAAAAAACGCGGGGCGCTGCGAAGCACCCCGCGGAGTGAACTCTCGAACTGACCCGAGCTCAGGCTCGGAAACGATCGATCACGCGAACTGGCTGTACGGCACGGTAATGCCCAGCGGCACGCCCGAGGTCGTCCAGCCGCCGCCCAGGTAGAGGTCGTAGTGCGTCATGGTCGCGGTGATCGGCACCACCGACTCCACGATCACGCTGAAGAAGTTCAGGCCCGGGCGATCGATGATGAGTTCGGACAGCTCGTGCAGCTTGAGCTGGGCGAAGTCACCCGCGTCGACCGGCACGATCACCGACAGCGTGTCATTCACGCCCGTGAACTGCAGCGTCACCTTCACGTTGACGCCGAGGTTCGTCGGGTTCGAGAACGCCAACGTCTCGAAGTAGAGCGAGCCGGCCAACGTCGTGTTGATGAACGCATCGCCGAAGTAGAGCGTGTTGGCCGCGACGTTCGTGGTGCCCGTCGCGTCGGCATCGCCGAAGCTCCGCTGGCTGCCGGTCACGACCACCGGCACGTTGGAGCTGTACGAGAGGCCGATCGGCTGGTTGGCGACGAACTGCAGGTCCGTCCCCCTGAGCACGACCGTGCGCCCGGCGGGAACGTTGATGATGCGGATCAGGTCGGGCAGGTCGGCCGCGACGTACTTGCCGCGGAGCTGCACCGCCGCCACCGTGGTGCTCGGGTTGAAGATCGCCAGCTCGGCGGTGACGATGTCGCCGTTGGCGAGCTGCGGAACCGAGCCGGTGGTGCTCCCGCCCGCGGGGTCGGCGACGAGCGCGAAGCCCTCGCCGTTGACCGCGTCGTAGTGCGACAGCGACGCCGCGATGCCGATGAAGTCGACCTGGTTCTGGGAGTTGGTCGCGGCCGCCGTCAGTCGGGCGCCCGAGACGCCGATCGGCCAGGTCGCGATGTCGTGGATGTTGAAGCCGAAGCGCTTGTTGGCCCCGACGTTCTGGTTGTAGGTGAGCGATTCGCCGTTGGGGCCGAACGCCTTGAGCGTCACGGTTACGCCGAACGGGTTGGGGTTGTAGTACGGGATGATATCAACCACCGCGCCCGGCACGCGCTCAACGCGGGCGAAGCTCCAATCATCGCTGAGCGTCGGCGTAAAGCTGTCGCCGATCGCCGATCCAAAGTCGTAGTGGGCGAGCGTGGCGCCCAGGAGGCCCGTCGATTCAACGATGACGGCGTAGGGTTTGTCGGGAAGAACGCCCGCCGCGTGCCCGTTGGCCGCATCGCTGATAGTCACGCCGTCGCGGGCGCCCGCGGCGATCGTGAAGTTGTTGACGACGACGGTCTCGGGGCTCCCGTCCTCGTACCGCAGGCGGACGGTGTACTGCACCGGGAACGCGTTGGTATTGGCCAGCGACACAAACTCGCGGATCGCGCTGCTGGTGTAGCCCTCGGGGAAATAGAGGTAATTGGTGCCGGGCTCGCTGTCGACCAGCACCTCGTAGGCGCCCACGCCGCTCCCGATGCCCGAAACGATGATCCAGTAGTCGGCGTTGGAATTGGCCGTGAACGAGACGTTGGCGTTGGCGCCGGGCAGGCCCGCGGCGTCGTACACCACCACCGCGTCCTCGTCGGCGGCGTTGAGGATCGTGACCGCCGCATCCAGGACCGAGCCCTCGGGCGTGCGCACATGCACGAACGCGCGCCCGCTGGTCCGCCCGCCCAGCAGGGTCGGGGAACGGAAGCGGAAGAGATCGCGGTCGCCCGCCACGTTGACCGTGTCGCTGGCGCGCCCGTCACCGTTCCGCGGGTTGATGACGATCGACGTCGGCGTGTTGAAGTCGATCTGGCCCGGATCGTCGCCATCGCCGTTGGGAGGCGATTCGCCGTCGACGAGGAGCTGGTATTCGCCCGTGAGCGTCGCGGGCGGATCGAGGTTCTCGACCGCCGAGACGAGCACATAGTACGTTTGCCCGCTGTTAAGCTCCGGGAACGTGTACGTCACCGCGACCGAGACCGAGGCCGTCGGGATGTCGGTCGTCGACACGTCCGCGAGGAGCGCCTCGGTGTTGTCGAAGATGCGTAGACGCGGCGCGAAGCGTCCCGACGACGTGGAGAACGAGGTCAGCGTGATCACGACCGTGCCGGTCTTGATCGGGGAGAACTTGAAGAGGTCGGTGTCGTCGTTGGGCAGGAGCTTCGGGTTGCCCAGGTCGTTCGGGATGCCGTTGCCGATCGCTCCGTTGCCCGAGGCGCTGCTCATCGGGATCTCGAACGCGATGTCGAACTCGGTGATGTTGGGATAATCGTCGATCACCGGGCTGTTGACCGAGATCGTGTAGTCGCCGAACGTCGTGGTCGAGTTGGAGATCAGGACGTAGTAGGTGTGCCCGCGGACGACGGTGAAAATGCCCGTGTCGGCCGGGTCGAACGTGAAGCCGTCGTCAAACGCCGTGCCCGTCGCGATCGTGACCGGAACGTCGCTGACCAGCTCGATGATGGTGACCGTCGGCACGATCGTGCTGTCGTCGGGACGCGAGACGATGACGCCCGCCTCGCCGCCCGCCGCCGCGGTGAACACGAAGAGGTCCGTGTCCGACAGCTTTTCGGTGACACCCGTGCCGACCCCCGCGCCGGTGCCCGGGTCGATCGTGATGCCCGAGGCATAGGTGTACTCGCCCGCGTCGGGATGGTCGTCCGTCGGCGGGAACGAAAGCGACACGGTGTAGTCGCCGTACTCGTCCGACGTGTCGGACGCGGATACGACGATGTAATAGTACGGATAGGTGTTGTTTGTAAGCGTCGACGTGCGGTTGGGCGTCACCGGGAACGAAACCCGCGAGTCGTTGTTGCTCGCGGACAGGTCGTCGTTATAGGCGACCCGGAGGAGGATCGGATTCCCGAGCGGATCCTCCGAGACCTCGTAAACCGTGACGTACGGGTTGAGCGTGCTGGGCGACCTTCCGTCCACCAGCACCGTCATCGTCTGGAAATCATACGAGGTGAAGCGGAAAACGTCCGTGTCGCCGGGCTGCTCGAGCCGGCCCTCCGCCTGCCCCGTGCCGAGGAAGTCGAACTGCGGCAGGTCGCCCGCCAGAGCCAACTCCTTGCGATCCGCGTAGTCGTCGGCGAAGGGCGGCACCGAAAGGTCCAGCCTGTATCCGCCCAGAGTACTGGCGCTCGAACTCACCTCAACAAAGAACCGTTCGCCCGGTGTGACCGGGAACGTCAGCTGGAGCTCGCCGGTCGAACCCGCCGTTCCGCTGGCGACCACCGACCGCTGGTTGTTCTGGATCGTGAAGACCTGAACCACGCCCGTCACCGTCGACCCCGTCACCCGCCCGAGATTCAGCGTCGCCGTTCCGCGTGACATCGACACGAATGTAAAGTCGTCCTCGTCCGCGGCGTTGTTGATGGTTCCCGTGATCGACCCCTTGCCATTGGACGCCGAATCCTCCTGATTCTCGCCGAGCATGATCGGGGTCGCGATGTTGCTGCGATCCGTGGTGCTGACCCCATCGCTGTGGTCGTCCGTTCCCGGGTCGAGGTCCGACATGCCGTTGATGAGCAGCTCGTACGAACCGGTGGCGCCGCCCTGGTCGATCTGCTCGCCCGTGCGCGCGGTGCGTTCGGCCTTGGCCGCCGGAGAGCCGTCCTGCCATCGCTGCCCGCTCTCGATCACAACGTAGTAGAACTCGCCCTCCACCACCGGGAACACGACCCGCGGGTCTCGCTTGTGGAAGTTCCGACCGATCCAGGTGCCCGTCGAATCGTCGCTGGACGGCTCGCCCGTCACCGTCGCCACGTCGTTCACATATGCGATCTGCGTGAAGTCCGCGTCGTAGATGCGCAGCGCCCCGTCGAAATTGCTGCTGTAGGTCTTGGGCGTGTTGATCGGACCGTCCGCCAGATACTCGTCGAACTGATCCTCGAGCAGGGTCGTATTCAACCGGACTTCCGCGTAGCCGCTCGCCTGCGCGCGGAACGAGAAGAGGTCGTCGTTGTCGATCGTGGGGATGTTCCCGAGCTCGGAGAAGTGGACCTGCGTGATGTCGCTCTGCGTGGTCTGGAACTGACGCGCCGTCGGCGCCGAGTTGGGAAGCGCGAAGAAGTTACGGGTATCGCCCGTGCCCGTCGGCTGCGCCAACTGGATCGCGTCGCCGAAGTACGCCTGCGGGTTGCTGTCCGAATAATCATCGCGATCGACCGGATCAAAGACCTGCGAATTGGTGTCGTCCTGCACGAACGCGTCGGCGATCACCCGCAAGGTGTACCGCCCCGTGCCCGACGCGTTGGCGTCCGACACCTCGATGTAATACGTCTCCCCACCCCACACCGTCGGACCCTCGAACTGCAAACTCCCGGGCTGGAGCGACCAATCGATCGCGCCGGCGGGGTCCGGGAAGGGAGGGGCGATCGTGTCGTTCGAGTAGATCTCGTTGAAGGCCGAGTCATACACCCGGATGAACATGTTCGCAAAGGAATCCGCGTCGCCCGAAAGAAGCAGCGAGAGTCGGGTCGATCGACGGCTGTGCCGGTCCCACTGATTCTCGTTCCCGTCGTCGAACGCCGACAACGCATAGATCGTGCCATTCACGCCGTTCTCGGTCGGCCAATCGTTGGTGTCGCTGGGGACCACCGCGTCCGCCCCCGCTCCCGTTCCCATCGCGACCCACTGATACTCCGGCACGTTCGGGTTAAACTGCCACTTGGCGATCGCGTTCGTGTTGATTTCCGTCATGCCCCACGACGCCGTCTTGAACGATCCGCCGATGTACAGCACATTGCCCGTGGGAACGCCGGTGTCGATGTCGTCCACCACCGTGATCGCACGCACCACGCCGTCGCCCACGCCGTTGCCCAGCGCCAGCACGTTGAGCCCGTCCCAGGCCGCGATCCCCGACGTCCCGGGCTCGCCCGACAGCGTCCCGAACGCGCCGCCGATGGCCAGCGCCGGTGCCGGGTCGGGGAAAGGACCGGCGTCATCCGGGTCCGGCGCGTCGTAATACGCGATCGCATACACGTCGCCCGTCGCGTTCAGGTTCGTCACCGCCGCCGTCGCGCCGGAGACGTCGATGAACGCCGCCCGCGTCGCGCCCGTGGGGTTGAACGAGCCTCCCACGACCACGCCGTTGTGGACGACGTCCTCGTCATCCGTGTAGCTGAACCCCGCCGCCGCGTACACCGTATTGTTCAGCTCCGACCCCACCAGGTGCCGGTAATCGTCGTACGCGGCCAGGTCCAGCCTCAGCACCGCGAGGTAATCCAGCGAACCCAGGGTCGGCGTCGCCGCGTGGAACTCGCCACCCACGATCAGCGCGTTGTACGCCGCCGGGTCTTCCTGGCTCCCGTCGCCGTCCGGGTCGCCCTTGTCGATGATCGCGGACGTGATCACCCGCACCGGCTGAGTACCCCCCAGGTTCGGCAGCGTGATGCCCTGCTCGTTGTTAATCGTCAAATCCTGCGTGATGTACCCGATCCGGTTGGCGTTGGCGCCCGCGAGTCGAGAGAAATCGCCGCCCACCATCACCACCGGACGGGGATCGGCTCCATCCGGGACCGCGTCACCGTCATACACGGAGATCGCATACACCGTGCCGGGATCGGTCCCTTTGGTGACGCCGTTCCCCAACGCCGCCCACTCATACTGCCCCGACAGCGGATTCCATGTGTAAATAGCCAGGCCGTTGACCACCACGTCATCGTCGGGATCGGTGGTGTTCCTCGCCCACACAAACGACCCGCCGGCGATCAGCTCCGTTCGCCCGTCGCCCGTCAGGTCATACTCCAGAAGCGCGTACACCGTGCCAGGGAGCCGGTTGCCGTCCCCATCCAAATCCGGCCCGAGCAGCCCGCCCAACGCCGGCCACCAGTCGTTGGCGTCCCAAGCGCCCACGCCCGAGGTCAGCGTCGGGATCGCCGTGTTGACCGTGCCGGCGTTCGTGAAATCCCCGCCCGCGTAGATCGCCGTCCCCGCGTCGTCGTTCTTGCCCTCGTACGAGCCGAGCATGTCGATCTGCGGCACGAACTTGAAGAGGTCCGTGTCCCCGCTTCCCCACAGCCGCCCGGTCCCGAACGCCGCGACGCGATAGCTCCGATCTTCCACCACGTTCCCGGCCCCGTCCGTGGCCGTGAACGGCTGCCCCCACACCAAGGGCGTCGCCTCGGTCCCGCGGCGTGGATCGGCGGGGTCGTTGTTCACATGATCGTCGATCGGCTGGTTGGTATCGAAGGTGTGGTTGGCTTCCACGAAGATCGAGTAGTCGGTGCCGCCGATGTTGAACCCGTCCAGCACCACGAAATAGCGGCTGCCGCCCTGAAGCGTGATCGCCACCTGCGGGTCGGGCCCGGCGAAATTGTCGTTGTACGCGAGCTGAACGCCGGAGGAGTTGTAGACCCGAAGCGCCCCGTCAACCAGCGGATTCAACCCACCGCCGATCGCCGTGACAAACCCCAGACCCGTGCCCTGCGCGACGAACTCGTACACCGCGGTGTGGAACGCCTTCCCCGCATCCGGGCCCCCGTAGGCAAAGAGCGAGACGCCCGGATCACTCCCGCGCCGCGTCACCGGGTCCATCGGATTGGTGAATTGCTCCGCGCGAACATCCGCGGTGATGAGATAGTTGCCGGTGCCGAAGCTCGCTCGCGTCGCGAGGAACTCGTCCGATCGCACACGCAGATAGAGCTTCTGGCCGGGTGACGTCCTGAGCGCCGCGAATGCGTCGTTGTCACGCCCCGCCGCGCTGTCGAAAACCAGGCGCGTTCCGCTCGCGTCGTACACGTCCAGCCGCGTGTCCAGCTGGTGGTTGAGGTCGGCCGGGTCTCGCTGGACGTTGAAGGTCGAAAGGGTATCGAACGCCGACGTGCTCGGAATCGTGAACTCGTACACCACGTCCTGCCCGACGCGGTTCAGCCCGCCCGGCAGCGCCCGCCCGGACCCAAGCGCCGGGAAGTACAGATTCCCAATCCCCGAAGTGCCCGTGGTCTTCACGCCCAGCTTGGTCGTGATCGCGTCCACCCGGACCGTGTACGCGCCCGTCGCGGAAACGCCCACGTTCGTGTCGGAGCGAACGCCGACGTAGTACGTCTGGCCCGCCGTCGCCACAAACCCAAGCCACGCATCCGTCGGAGTCCCCGACGTCAGCACGTCGTTCCCGCTGGACCGCTGCAGTTCCACACCCGAAGAGTTGTACAAACGCAACTGCGTATTCAGCGGGCTCGACTCGTTCTGCGCGTCCGCCAGGATCGACACAAACTCGCTCGCCGGCGCCACAAACGTGAAGAGGTCGTCGTCCCCCGACACGCCGATGACGCCGCCCGTCGAGCCGATCCCCGACGTGCCGTTGATCGTGATCGTATCCGCGGTCGGAAAATCCGAGTAGCTCGGGTGGTCGCCCGCCAAAAGCTGCCGAGGCTCCAGGGTCTCGACACCGCCCTGGCGCATGGACGCCCGCGAGCCGGCCAATCGAGCCAGCCGCCACGGGGTGCTCGCGGAACGGAAAGAAGACGAATTCGGACGAGTTCCGAAGAGAGAACGCAGGTCCCAGCGGCTCATCGAGGGCTCCCAAGGACACCAAAGACAGGTGCGTAGTCCCGACCACGCTCCTCCGCGATTGGCCGTCATGGCCATGGCGCAGAGAGACGAGTGTACAGCCTCGCCATTTCCCGTGAATCTCTGGAAAGGAGAATCGGGGAGAGGCGGCCGGGAGACCATTCGGCCTCGGGCGCTGAAACCCAGACGACTCGCGGTCAGGCCGTGACCGCGAATACCACCCGAGCCGTTGCGCGGCTACACCGCGCGACGGGCACCCCTTGCCGCTACGCACCCTTCGCCAAAGTGTACCACGAGGTTCCCCTTCGTGCATGGCGAAAACGACGCGTCCCGACCAATTCGACGCCCGATTCGCGTCCGGGTTCCATTCGCCCGCTCATTTTGGATGCCAAACCGAACACCCAACCGGCCCGTGCGTCCGGCTTCAGCCCGGCGGCATCGCCCGGCGGATCGCTCCTTCCGCGAGAAGGTCGGTCGCGTCATAGACCGGAATCGGCGAGTTTTCGCTCGTCACAACCAGCGGGGCCTCGCTGCAGGCCAGAATCACCGCCTCGCACCCTCGGGACGCCAGGTTTGCGATGATCTGCAGGATCGCCTGGCGAGATTCCGGGCGGATGTGCCCGTAAAGCAACTCGCCGAAAATGATCTGGTCGAGTTGGTCTGCTTCAGAATCCTGGGGTGGGAGCACATGCACCCCGCGCATCCCCAACGGGGTCTGATAAATCGACGAGCTCGTCACCATTTTCGTGCCGATCACCCCCACCGTCTTCCGCCCGTCCCGAACCACGGCGTTGGCAACCAGGTCCGTCATCGACAGCCACGGCAGGGGCGAACCCGCCTCGGCCAGGTGCGAAGCGTGCTGCACGATGTTGTCGGGCGTCACGCAAAACTCCGCGCCGCAGCGGGCCAGCAGGTCCGCCGATCGACGGAGCAATCGCCCCACCGTGTGCCAGTCATTCTTGCGGATCGCATCCAGGTATCCGGCCAAGGGTTCGGTGTGAACCGTCACTCGCGGCTGCTGGTGCGGCGTCAATTTCCGCGAGGCGTGATGGAAAAGCTGTGTGTAGAAAACCGCGGCGCCCTCCGGGGATACGCCCACCACCCCGATGTGCCGCTGGCTTGCCGCGTTGGTTGGCCCGTTCGTGGATGAGGGAATGGTGCTCACGGGGGGTGCTCCTGGTCGCATGATAGAGACCGGCGGCCCGAGGCGTGCGACCCTGCAACGATCCCACGCCATGCGCACCGATGCCTTCGACCTCCTGGGACTTGCTCCGGCGTTCGACCTTGACCGGAGCGTCATCGACCGGGCCTTCCTGGCCCGAGCGGTTTCGGTTCATCCGGACATGGCGGGTGGGGACTCTGAGGCCGAGGCGCTTTCCGCCCGACTCAATGACGCCAAACGTGCGCTCCTAGACCCCGAGACCCGCGCCAACCTGCTGCTCGCACGCTTGGGCGGACCATCCGCCGACAGAGAGAAATCACTCCCCTCCACACTTCTGATGGAAGTCATGGAGGCCCGCGAGGGGATCGATGCCGCGCGTGCCTCGGGCGATTCGGCAGAGCTTGCGCGTTGGAAAGCTTGGGCGGTTGCGGGGCGTGAGTCGATCGTGAAAACCTGTCGGCAGCTCATTGCCCAGGCGCTGGCCGCGGAAACGTCCCCGGAGACAAGGCTCCTGCGCGAGATCCGCGTGCAGCTCAACGCCTGGCGTTCCTACGAGCGCATGATCGAGCAGATGGACGCCCGGTAGCATGGCGGCCTTCGGGGACCATCCGTGATCGACGCCGCCGCCATCGCCAACTTCGTGCTCATGCCGACGCTCCTGGCGGCGTCGGCGTGCTGTTCGTCGATTGAGACGGCACTTTTTTCACTGACGCCAACGGACAAGGTGCGTCTTCGGCGCGTCAGCCCGGGCGCCGCGGCGGCGGCTTCGGCGCTGCTTGAGCGACCGAGCCGCTTGCTGGTGCTGGTGCTCTTCCTGAACAACACCATCAACATCGCGTTCCTGGCGCTGTCGGCGATCGCGGCGCCTGATTCGGAGGGCGGGCTCCTCAGCGTGGCCTTCAGTCTCTCGGGCGCGATCCTGCTCATCCTGTTCGGCGACATTCTTCCCAAGGCGGTCGCGACCAGCAACCGGGTGTGGTTCGCCCGCTGGCTCTCCGCGCCGCTCCTGTGGACGCAGCGCGTGCTCGGCCCGGTCTGCACCTTTTTCGACGCGGGCATGGTCCGCCCGCTGGTGCGGCTGTTCGGGCGGAGCGTCGGAAACGAGCCACGCGCCATCACGATCGACGAACTCTCCTCACTCCTGGACGTGGGCGCGTCGCAGGGCGTGATCCACGAGGACGACCAGGAGATCCTGGGAGAAGTGCTGACTCTCGGCTCGCTTCGGGTGCGCGAGGTCATGACGCCGCGCGTCGACCTGGCATGGCTCGACAGCAAGGCCACGGCCACCGATCTTGTCAATCTGATCCGTCAGACCGGGCACACGAAGTTTCCGGTATGCAAGGGCTCGCTCGACGGCCCGGTGTTGGGACTGCTCAACGGCAAGCGATACCTCGCGTCCCAGGCCGCGGGCGGAGCACCGAAATCGATCGCCGAGTCGGCGTCGCCCGTCGCGTATGTCCCAGAGAATGCCCGCCTGGATCAGCTGCTCGTTCGGTTTCGGGCGGAGAAGACGCACGTCGCGCTGTGCGTCAGCGAAGGGGGTCATGTCACCGGCCTGATCGAGGTCGAGGACGTGGTGAAGAAGATCGTGCCGCCGATCGGGGAGTCGACCGAAGGCGCGCTGCTGGCGGTTGAGAAAATCGGACCTGATCGATGGCTGGTCCCGGGGCGTCTGGGGGTGCGCGACTGGCAGCAGTTCTTCGGCGACACTGGAAAGCGCCGGCACACGCGCCGCGTCACCACCGTGGGCGGGCTGATTCTCGCGGAGCTCGGGCGTATCCCGCATCCGGGAGACACGGTCGAACTCGCCAACCTGCGACTCCAGGTCGAGTCGATGCAGGGGCGCGTCGTCGAGCGCGTGGTCGTCAGTCTGCTGGCCCAGCCCGGGCACGATGATCGGGAAGGTGAGCCATGACACTCGTCCCGCTGCTCGGCGTCATCGCGCTCGATTGGGAGCGCGTGGGATGGTGGGCGCTGCTGGGCTTCGGCGTCGTTCTATCGACGCTGGCCAGCGGCGTGGAGATGGGCTGCTATTCACTCAACCGCGTGCGCCTGATGCTGCGCGCGTCGAACCCCCGCGACACCGCCGCGCGGCGGATCCGCGTTGAGCTGGAACGACCCGATCGGGTGCTTTCGACGCTGATGATCGCGCAGACGCTGGCCGGTGCGATGGTGACGCAGTCGCTGGTCGCGCTGCTGGGCGCGCGAGGTGATGGCGAGATTTTCCTTCTCAACGTGCTGGTGGTGGCGCCGCTCATGTTCATTTTCTGCGACGCGGGGCCCAAAGAACTGTTCCGCCTGGAAGCCGACCGCCTCACCTACCGCTTCGCCTGGCCGCTCTCGACGCTCCGCGTCCTGTTCACGTACACCGGCGTGATGCCCGCGCTCATGGGGGGCGCGAGGCTGATCGAGCGGGTGCTCCGCATCCCGAGCGACAACACGCACATCGCCGACGCCCGCCAGCGGATCGCCCTCTTGCTCAAGGAGGGGTCCGACGGCGTGCTCTCCGAGTCCCAGAGTTCGCTCATCGATCGCGCCCTCACTTTTCGTTCCACGCTCATCGGCGACGAGATGATCCCCTGGTCCCAGGTGCGCACGATCTCGATCGAGTGGGACCGCGCCAGGATGGTCCGCGTGGCGGCGGCCCAGGCGAGCTCGCGGTTGCCGGTGGTCGATTCCAAGGGGCGCGTGCTGGGGGTGCTGCGCCAGATCGACCTCCACACCTTCCCCGAGGTGTCCATCGAATCGCTGCTTCGTCGCCCCGCGATGCTCAGCCCGTCGATGGGCGTTCTCGATGCGTTGCGGCGGATCCGGGGCGCGGACGCGCCGCTCGGGATCGTGGAGCGCGATGCTCGCCCGATCGGTCTGGTCACCGCCAAGGATTTGGTCGAGCCGTTGACGGGGGAGTTGCCGGATTGGTGATCGCCGGCGCGAACTCGGGCGGCACGCCTCGTGGTGCGGGGACGTTCGATAACCCAAGATTTGCGCGGAACGGCTGCAATTCTCGATGGCCGCGCTACGATGAACTCCTGATGTCCGCGAACGAAATCAACCATTCTTCGCCGGGGTCAGCCGGGGCGAACGCGATCGCGTCCGTTGAGGCGCGCCCCGCGTCCAAGGCCCGTCCCAACTGGGCCAATTGGGGATTGCTCCTGGCGCTGCTGGGCGTGCTGGTGTATATGCAGTGGCGTGGGAGCTTTGCACCTAGGCCGCCCGTGTTCGACGAGGGCTTGTCGCTCGAACAGGGCGTCGAGCGCGCGGGCGAACAGGGAAAGCTGGTGATCGCGTATGGCTCGGCGTCGTGGTGCGGCCCGTGCCAGACCTACAAGAGCACGACGCTGGTCGACGACGGCGTGGTGGCGTGGATCCGGCGTCACGCCGAACCGGTGTACGTCAACATCGATCGCCAGCAGATGGAGGCCCAGCAGCTCGGGATCGCGTCGATCCCGGTGACGATCCTGCTGAAAGACGGCAAGGAAGTCGCGCGGCTCACCGGCGCCGCCAGCGCGGAAGAGTTCATGGAATGGGTCAGGCCCTGGACGCCGCTGGTCCGGAACTGACTTCGCCGCGGGCGCGAGTTTCTTCTTTGCTGATTCGATGACTCGAAGTCTCGCTGTCTGGCTACTCGAGGGGATTGACAAACAACCCCGTCGCCAGCTTCGGGTAGAAGAACGTCGACTTCTGCGGCATCAGTTCGCCCGCGCGGCTGACATCGCGCACGGCGCTCAGCGGTGTCGGCCTCACCATCACGGCGAGCTGCGCGAAGCCCGCCCCGCCGCCCGCGCCGGTCTCGTGCCCGCGCGCGATCTCCAGCACCTCATCCACGGAGTGCGGGAACGCCCACTTCACGGCGTCGCCGTTGTTCAGCTTGGGCTGGCAGATCGCTTCGACGACGAGGTATTGGATGATCGCGACATCCAGCGTCCGCCACGCCGCGGGCTTGGAGGCGAATCGCGTCGCCAGCGGATCGGCAGACCTTGGGGTGCCGAGCAGTCCCCGCTTGCTCGCGACGTCGTAGAAGCCAAGATGGCATTCGTGGCGAGGCGTCGCGACCAGGGCCGCGTGGAGCGCCGGCGCGTCGCCCGCGATCTCCCGGAACGAGAAATGCTCGCTCGCCGCCGCCTTGAACGCGTCGAGCGAGTAGCCCTTCATGCCGCCAAGCACGCGGTGCGTGGGCCCGATCACCAGGCCCGGGTCGCTCATGGGTACGAGCACCATCATGCTGCGCCGGGCGGGATGATCCGGGGATAGTGCGCCCGCCGCCTCGATGTGCTTGATGTAGTTCAGGCCGGTCGTGTACCGGTGGTGCCCGTCGGCGATGAAGATGTCTTCACCCGCCAGCGCGTCCGAGTAGGCCTTCACCCGCGCGGGATCATCGATCGCCCACACCTCGTGCAGCACGTCGTCGGCCATCTTCGCGGTCATCGACGGGCGCGCCGACTTCATGATGTCGTGGATCACCGCGACGGCGCGGCCCTTTTCGTCGGCGTGCAAACCAAAGATCGGCGAGAGCTGCGCGCGTGTCGCCTTCATCAGCGCGAAGCGATCTTCCTTCGGGCCTGAGAACGTCTCTTCGTGCGGAAGGATTCCCCCGCCGGCGCGCGGGCCGAACGGGGCGGCGTCGAGCGTGCAGCCCATGCCGCAGCGCTGATGCGACGCGCCCTGGAACGCGAAGGTCTGTCGATAGGCGAAGATCGCGGGCGTCGCGCGGCGCGAGAGCGTGCCGTTCGAGAGCCACGCGCGATACCGCTCGCCCGCGGATTGATAGGTCTCGATGGGGCCAAGTTCCTTGGCGGGCGTGTGCGGCAGGTCGATCGCGACGATGTTGGGCTGGTCGTGCGCGAGCAGTTTGTCCTTGGCCGCCCTGTCGAGCACGTCGTATGGCGGCGCGACGAGCTTGCTCACGTCGCCCTCGCCACGGTGATACTGCACGGCACGGAACGGGTAAATCGCGGGCATGGGCTCCCTTTCGCACGGAGTTCTGTCGCGCACGCAGTCTAGGGGCTCGCGCGGAATGCCGCACCCGCGCGGCTCCGGCGTGCGGTTCGCGTGGACCCGGCTGGCTCGCCGCGCCGCCGCAACCTAGCGTTCCGCATGGCACACACCAACCCAGGCGAGCGGCTTCGGCGGGCGATGGACCGGGAGTGCGTCGCGCTCCCCGGCGCGTTCAACGCGTTGTGCGGACGGGCGATCGCCCGCGCCGGCTTTGAGGGTTGCTATGTCTCGGGAGCCGCGACCAGCGTCTCGGCGGGCGTGCCCGATATCGGGCTCTTGACGCTCGAGCACTTCTGCCGCGTCATACGCGAGATCGCCGACGCGAGCGGCCTGCCGCTGATCGCCGACGCGGACACCGGTTTCGGCGAGGCGGAGATGGTGCGTCGAACGGTGATCGAGTACGCGCGGGCGGGCGCCGCGGGACTTCACCTCGAAGATCAGAAGTTCCCCAAGCGTTGCGGGCACTTGGACGGCAAGGAGCTTGTGCCGACGGATCACATGATCGAAAAGGTGCAGTGGGCCTCCAAGGCCGCGACGGAGGCCGACGGCGGGCGGTTCATCATTTGCGCCCGCACCGACGCGCGCGGCGTGGACGGGTTTGACGCCGCCGTCGATCGTGCGGCGGCCTACGTCCTGGCGGGCGCGGACATGATCTTCCCCGAGGGGCTCGCGAGCGAGGACGAATTCGCCCGATTCGCCAGGGCGATGGCGGGCGTGCGCCGCGGGAACATGCAGCGCGGCCCGTACCTGCTCGCGAACATGACCGAGTTCGGCAAGACACCGATCATCCCCGTCTCTCGCTTCGCGGAACTTGGGTACTCGTGCGTGATCTTCCCGGTATCGCTCCTGCGCGTCGCGATGGGCGCGGTGAGCAGGGCCTTGACGCAGCTCCGTCGCGACGGCTCGGTCAACGGCTTCATCGACACGATGCAGACCCGCAAGGAACTCTACGACCTGATCGACTACACGCCGGGCAAGCCGTGGGAGTTTCCGGGCTGAGTAAACGAGCGTGACACGCCAGGCATCCCACGCCTCGCGAACTTCTCGATCATCTCTTTCGTCTCAGTGCCTCCACCGGGTTCCTGCCCCTGCGTGCTGAGGGCTTGCTTTTTTCCGCATCTCGCCCGGCTCAAAGAACACCGCGATTCGTGGTACAATGCGCTCATGACCCGCTTCATCCGCGGTTTGACCGCGCTCGTGTTCGTCTGCGTCTCAACCCCTGCCGTCCATGCCCAGCAGCAGGACCCGCACGCGTGGCAGGAGCACGGCCCACCCTTGGCCGGCGGTCACGTCTATCCGCGAATGACCGTGATGGCACCCGGCGCCGGCAGCCGCAGCGAGGCAGGCATCGGGGCGCTTATCCCGTGGGCCGATCGGCTTTGGGCCGTGGGCTATGTTGCGCACATCCAGGGTCAGGGCCTGGGCCTGTACGAGATCAAGCCCGACTTGTCTTGGCGCCTTCATCCCGCCAGCGTGACAGGCACGTTCGCAAACCGCCTGATCCACTGGCGCACGAACCAGGCCTTCATCGGCCCATACGCGATCGACGAGAAGGGAACCGTCCGCACGATCGACGCCCTCAAGGGTCATCGGCTCGCCGCGACGGCCAACCACCTCTTCGACCCCGACATGGTCTACTTCCTCACCATGGAAGGGCTGCTGTTCGAAGTGAACGCCAAGACGCTCGACACCCGCCAACTCACCGACCTCACGAAGGAACTTGAGTGGGACCAGGGCGCGTACAAGCACTTCAAGGCCGCCCACACCGCGCAGGGACGCCTCGTCGTCGCGAACAACACCTACGAAGAGCCCGAGCACATGGGCACACGCTCGGGTGGCCGCCTCGCTGAGTGGGACGGCAAAGGCAAATGGACCATCCTGGAACGCAATCCGTTCATCGAAGTTTCCGGCAAGCAGAACGCAAGCGCGGGCTCGTACTACGGCAACACGCTTTACGCGCTGGGATGGGACGACGCGTCGGTCATTCTGCGCGTGCTGCACAAGGGTGTGTGGACCCGATACCGCCTGCCACGCGGCTCGGATTCCTGGAGCCACACGTGGAACACCGAGTGGATGCGCATCCGCGAAGCCCAGACCGAGCGCTACCTCATGGACGCCTTTGGGATCTTCTATGACCTCCCCGCGCTGGTTTATGACGGGAAACTCCAGGCCATCAAGCCGATCGCAAGCCACCTCCGCATCTGCCCTGATTTCGCGCATTGGTCGGGCGCGCTGGTCCTCGCGGGAGACCAGACCGACAACGCCGTGGGACAGCCGCAGAGCGGACTTTGGTTCGGTTCCATCGACGAGCTGTCGTCCTTCGGGAAGCCGACCGGCTGGGGCGCCGTGTGGCGGCACGACGCCGTCAAGGCCGGCGAAGCCAGCGACCCCTTTCTCATGACCGGTTTCGAAGCCAAAGGCCTGCACCTCATCCGCCACGACTCCGCGGAGCACGAACTCACCCTCACCATCGAGGTCGATCCGCTCGGCGATGGAACATGGCTCCGCTACCTCGAGTGTTCGCTCGACGCCGCGAACAACTACGTTCACCACGAGTTCCCACCCGCGTTCAGCGCCCACTGGGTGCGAGCACGCGCCTCGGCCGATGGTATTGTCAGCGTGCAGTTTCACTACAACTAACGGGCGTGCGGTTGGCTCGCTCGCCATCGCACCCCATTCACACGCCGCAACCTTCAGGCGTCGCTGGCGAGCACGATCCGGCGTGAACGATTGCAGCGTCCCGTGGTAGGCTTGGCCCATGAGAGCGCACGCTCGCCGCACGCCCATCCTGGCCTCGCTGCTGCTCGCTCACGCCGCCGTGACCGGACCCGCTGCTCTGGCCGTTCAGCCCGCATCGCCGCCCCCTCACCGCTTCGCCTACGTCAGCGCCAACCTTCTCGTCGACGAGGAGGTTGATCGCGTTGAAGGGCTCATCACCCGCGCCGCCGCGGCCGGGTACACCGGCGTCGTCCTCGCCGACTCCAAGTTCTGCCGGCTCGCCGACATGGACGAGCGGTACTTCGCCCGCGCGCGGCGGATTCGCACCGCGGCCGAATCGCATCACGTCGCAATCGTGCCCTGCGTTTTCCCGCTCGGGTACTCCGAGGACCTCCTCTCGCGCGACCCGAATCTCGCGGAAGGGAGGCCCGTGCAGAATGCGGTGTTCGTCGTGAAGGACAACGCCGCCACGCTTCAGGGCGAGCCGGTGATCTCGATCCCGGGCGGAGACATGTCCGATCCGAAGGCGTGGGCCTGGCACGACGACAACATCACGTTCGAGGACGGCGTGACATCGGCGTCAGGCCTCGGGCGAGGTTTGCGACTCGATCTGTCCGGCGATCATGTCGCTGTAGGAGACCGCGATGGTTTCGCCCATCGCGGGCGAGAATGAGCCGCGCAGGGCGGCCACGGTCTCGTGGCAGCGGGCGACGTTGTTCGAGGGCGAGACCAGCGCCTCAAACTCGATGAACGCGCCGAGGTCCTCGACGGTGTCGAGATGAATCCGCACCGAGCCCAGCATCCACAATTCACGCGTCTTCTTCACGACGACCCAGACGGGCATCGGTGTGGAGCCGAACCGCTCCGCGGCCTCGTTCTCCGAGTAGATCGTGAAGTGACTGAGACGCGGGCGGGCGCGATTGTCACGGTCGTAGAAGACGTATTCCGTCGGTTCGCCGGCGCACTCACGCTTCTTGAGGCGGCCGGTCGCGAGCTTGAAGTAGGTGTCGGTCTGCTCAAGCGTGGCGATCTTGGTCGCCTTGAGCGCGTGGCAGATCGAGCGTGCCAGCGGCAGGTCGCGGAGCTCGGCCTTCATTTCGACGTTGTGCATCCGCTGATCTCTCCCCGAAACGAACCCCGACCCAGCGCGTCCTAGAACATCGGCCGCACGGGGGAGGGTAGTTCAGGGAAATCCGCCCGGGCGGGTGAGGTTGCCCGCCCGGTTCGCTAAACTTCAGGACATGGCCACCAAGACGCAGGAACACACGCCGCTTGAGGTCGTCACGACGCTTTCACGCCCGCACCCGGAGGTCTCCGTGTACGAAAGCGCGATCCCGTATGAGAAGACGCGAATCCGGGCCGCGGCGATCTACTGCTCCGACGGGCGAATCGGCGAGCACTTCGACGATTTTCTCCAACAGGGCCTCGGGCTGCCGCGGTATGACCGCGTGGCGCTGCCGGGCGGGCCCGCGTGCCTGGCAGGGCATCCGCAGGCGCACCTGGAAGAGCAGGGCGTCGTCGACGAGCTTCACTTCCTTGTCGAGGTCCACGGGCTGAAGCGGGTCGTGCTGATCGCGCACGACTCGTGCGCGTTCTACTCGTCGCGGCTTGACCTGAAGGATCGGCGCCTGGAGCTGGTGCAGCGGGCCGACCTGGTGCGAGCCGCGGCGGTGGTGCGCCGCGTGACCGGCATCGACACGGTCGAAGGCTACTTCGCTCGCCTCGACAACGGGAAGATCCGGTTCGAGGGCGTGGAGGTTTGAGGGAGGCGGTCATCGTGGGGTACGGAGGCTGCCAGCATCTAGCCCAAGCCTGTAAGCGGTACGAGGCATCTGGCTTCGCGCGAAGCTTGTATTCCCGTCCTAGAAAGTCCGCAACAAGGTTGCCACCTAGTACCTGGGAATGTCATCGGCAGCAACTACACCCACGCCTCGGCATGTCGGGCAAACAGGTTCGCGTCCGTCTCGATCTCGCCAACCACTTCCCGCACACATTCCGCAGGTGACGCATGGCACCGTCATGAAAACCTGGCCGCACCCGCCACAGACTGGACACTTGGGGTCGCGACCGTCCCGATCACGCCAACCGGTACCTTTGCACAAGCCGCAAGTGATTAGCGCTGAAGCCATAAAACCCGCTCCTTCGAAAGGGCTTTCATGCAAGCATATGCAGCCATCGCACTACCCCGCCCCCCGTCCTCCTCCGGATTCCAAGGTCGAGTCGATACTCTATCTCCGCCCTCGGAAGCCTCGCTCGACCTTGCTGTGACGTTTTTGCTTGATGGGCTTTAGGAGGACGCTCGTTGCTCCGCAGCCCTTGAGACCTATCCCGGTACATTGCGCACATGACCGCACGCGACATCATCCTGCTGATCGGCGGCATCACGCTCGGGCTGGGCGGTCTGTCGCTGGCGGCGTGGGCGATCTTCCGTGATCGTTCGCGCGGGAAGCAACGCTGCCCGCGTTGCTGGCACGAACTGCTGGCGGGCCAATCGCCTTGCCCGGAATGTGGGCGGGCCATCAAGAACGAGCGGGAGACACGCCGCACGCGCCGACGCTGGCGCTGGGTGGTGGTGAGCGTGCTCCTGATCGGATGCGGCGCGATCACGGGCAGGTGGCCATGGTTCGAGAACGGCGCGTGGATCAAGGCGATCCCGACGGACGTGCTGATCGAGCTCGTGCCGCATGTGAAGAGTGATTGGGCAATCCATGAACTGCTCGATCGAGGGCATCCGTGGGGGCAGACGTCCACGGCGCCCGATGCACAGTGGTCAGGGCGGCGCTGGGCCCGCGTAGTCGATGCGTGCGGCAGGGTGATTTTCAATCCGGAGGTTGCCGCGAGACATCGCAACCGTGCCTTCGCGACCATCCTGCGCGCGCCGGATATCACGCCGCTGGTCCCGGGGCTGATCGCGGGCCTTTCGAGCGAAGACGCGAACATGCGGACGATGTCCTTGATGATGCTCAACGGGCGTCGGTTTGAACTCTATGAGTTCAAGGACGCCATTCTTGAGGCGATCCGCGTCATGCCGGAGGATTCGCGAGCGTGGGGAGAAGAAGAAATTCATGGGGCCATCGAGAACTACGAGGCACTCGCGCCGCCAGAGACTTCGCTGCCGAGCGATGAAACACCGGGCCAGGTCGCGGACGCGATCGCGCGAGGCGGCCTCCCGGCGTTGCGGCACCGTTATCTCGCGTTGGGCGTTCATTCGACGACGTTTGCTTGGGGCGCGGGAGCTCCACTCGATTGGCTCTGCGTGGAGCGAATCCCTGTCGATCTCGGAAAGGACGAGCCGCCGACCGAGGTCATTCACCTTCGCGACCCGTGGGACATTCACGGCGAGGCCATTGTGATGCAGAGGATCGAGGGTCGGTGGAAAGCGCTGGGGCTGATCTTTGTCGGTGGCCGTACCAGCCCCACCGTGTTCTCGTTCGAACCGCTGAAAACCTCGCACGGCACTTTTCTCGCGGTGCGAACGCTCAACGTGGCGTTCCCGCCGAACCTGATCGGCATGGCTTCGGATTCAGATTGCTACGCCGCGTTTGATCTGCACGACGGGTTTCCGCGGTTGGTCGTGCAAGAGATCACTTCCACATGGGATATCGCCGACCGGTCGGGCAGCGGAGGACGCAATGCGGACACGTCGATCGTGACGAGCGCGATTCGCTTGGTGAATCGAAACAGCAAGGAACTCATCGAGTTTCCAACGGAGTGGACGTGGCGTTTGCCTCCCGCGCCCGGCGAAAGGAACGGGAGCGGCCGCGTCATCTTCGTGCATCGCTACACGATGAGGCATGCATGGGATTCCGCGACACGCAGGTTCGAGGTCGACACCGATACGTCGGACATGACCGCATCACGCTCGCTCGACATGATTTATGGCTGGCCCGGAGACACGCTCGACGCGATGCCCGACGAGTTCCGAAAACTCGCCCGGGGCGAAGAGTGGCAGCGGCGTTGGTTGGTCGATTACCTCAAGAGCTGCAAGCCCGGTGAACTGCGGAGCGAGCTTGAGGGGATGCTCGCCGACGTGATGGAGAAAGCGGGCAGGGGGAAAGAGTGAGCGCGGCTCGTGGGCGGCGAAGGAGCGATCGGCAGAGTGACTCGATTGCCGGCGCTCGCCAAAGCACGGACCTGAAAACCGATCCGTGGCACGAGAGCGTGCACCGCTCTGGAGAGCGGTGCCACCGCGTGCCCTACAGCTGCTCGAGGAAGCGCAGGTCGTTCTCGAAGAGCATGCGGATATCGGGGATGCCGTACTTGCCCATCGCGATGCGTTCGATGCCGAAGCCGAAGGCAAAGCCGGTCCAGACCTCGGGGTCGAGGCCGCAGGCCTGGAAGACGGCCGGGTCGACCATGCCGCACCCGCCGAGTTCAATCCATCGTGCGGGCTGATCGGGGCGGAGCCTGATCTTCATGTCGAACTCGGCGCTGGGCTCGGTGAAGGGGAAGAAGCTTGGGCGCAGGCGGACCTCGGCGTCTTTGCCGAAGTACGAGCGGGCGAAGTGGAGCAGCGTGCTCTTGAGCTCGCTCATGGTCACGCCGCGATCGACGTAGAGCCCTTCGATCTGGTGGAACATGAACGAGTGGGTGGCGTCGACGGTGTCGGGTCGATAGACGCGCCCGGGCGCGACGATCTTGATGGGCGGGCCCCAACCGCGCTTGATCGCATCTTCCATCGTGCGGATCTGCACGGTGCTGGTCTGGCTGCGCAGCATGCGCGGGAGGGTGTGTTTGGCGGGGTTGTCGACGTAGAAGTTGTCGATGGGATCGCGGGCGGGGTGCTCGGGCGGGATGTTGAGCTTGACGAAGTTGTGCTCGTCGTCCTCGAGTTCCGGGCCGTCGGCGACCTCGAAGCCCATGCGCGCGAAGACCTCGACGAGCTCGTCGCGAACGCGGCTGATGATGTGGGCGCGTCCGAGCGACTGGCTGGCGACCAGGCCGGGCTCGGTCATGTCGACGAGCGGGCCGGCCGCGGCGGCGGGCGCGGCGCCGAGCTGGTCCTTGCGCGAGGCGTGGGCCGACTCCAGCGCGTTCTTCAGCGAGTTGAGCCTCGCCCCCACCGCGGGCTTTTGGTCCTTGGGGACGTCCTTGAGCGAGCCCATGAGCGCCTTGAGCCGCCCGCTGGCGCCGAGGTAGGCGATGCGCCATGCTTCGAGAGCTGCGGCGTCGGCGGCGGCGGAAAGCTCCGCGAGCGCACTCTTCTCGGTTTGTTCGAGCTGATCGAGCATGGTGGGATGATATCGGCGGGCGAGAATGAAAAACGCCCGCTTTCGCGGGCGCTTGTGGAATCACGATGTGGCCTCGAACAGGGTGGCCTCGATCAGGCCTTGGCCTCGCCCTTTTCCTTGCGGAGCTTGGCGAGGAAGGCGGTACGGCGATCGGCGGTGCGACGGCGGGTGCTGACGTTGCCGCCGATCTCCGGGCCGTCCTCGTTGCCGACGAACTGGAGCACGCAAAGCTCCGCGGCGTCGCCCAAGCGGCGCTGGCCGAGCTTGACCAGGCGGGTGTAGCCACCCGGACGGTCCTTGAACTGGGGTGCGACGCGATCGAAGATGTGCTTGACGAGCTTGGGGGCCTTGCGCAGATCGCCGTAGCGGTTACGCTCGACCTGCGAGCTCTCGGGCAGATCGAAGAAGCCCTTGGTGAAGTCGCGCAACTTTTCGACGTGCGCCTTCTCTTCGTCGCTGGCGTTCTTGGGGAGGTAGAGCCAGTCAAAGCCCATGCGATCCTGGCCAAGCTTGGCGATCACGCGCCGACGAGCGGCGAGCGTGCCCTCCTTGGCGTCGGTGATGATCTTCTCAACGAAGGGCTGGACGGCCTTGGCCTTGGGGATCGTGGTAACGATCTGGCCATGCTCGAAGAGGCCCGCGGCGAGGTTGCGAAGGGTGGCGAGGCGATGGGAACTGGTTCGATTCAGCCGGTAGCCGGCTCTGCCGTGACGCATCGATCAAACTCCTCCACCCGAGCGAGCGGGCGGCGTAAATCAAGGGTCGAGACTATAGGCCGGTCGAGCCGCGCGGTGCTGCCCGCTCGGGCCGCCGACCACCCGAACGAGCCCCGGCCTTAGCCGGTGATTTCGGGCTTGGTGACGTTGACGCCCTCGGGCATGGTCATGCCGAGGTCCAGGGCGATGTCCTGGAGTTTACGCTTGACCTCTCGGAGCGAGGTCTTGCCGAAGCTGCGGAGCTTGAGGAGGTCGGCCTCGGTCTGAAGGACCAGATGGGCGACGGTCTCGATGCGGGCCGATTCCAGGCAATTGCTGGCACGGACGGAGAGCTCCAGCTCGCTAATCGGCATGTTGAGTTTGCGGATGAGTTCCTCGTCGACGCCCGCCGCGGCCGCCGCCTCTTCGCTCACTCGCTCCTCGCCCAGCTCGTAGTACTGAACGAAGGGGTTGAGATGCTTGCGGAGGATCTTGGCGGCCTCGACCAGGGCCATCTCGGGGTTGACCGTGCCGTTGGTCCAGATTTCGAGGGTGAGCTTGTCGTAGTTGGTGCGCTGACCGACGCGGGTCTCCTCGACCTTGTAGCGGACGCGCTGCACGGGCGAGTAGATGGCGTCGACGTGGATCAGGCCGACTTCCTGTTCTTCCTGCTCGGCGTACTGCTCGCTGGCGGGGACGTAGCCGCGGCCTTTGCCGACGCGGAGTTCCATCTCAAAGTCGACGGCGTCGGTGAGGGTGGCGATGACCAGCTCGCGGTTGAGGATGGTGACGGCGGTGTCGGCCTCGATGAGATCGGCGGTGACCTCGCCCGGGCCGCGGGCGGCGAGGCGCATGGTCTTGGGCTCATCGCCCTCGAGCTTGACGACCAGGTTCTTGACGTTGAGGACGATGTCGGTCACGTCCTCCATGACGCCCTGGAGCGAGCTGAACTCGTGCTCGGCGCCCTTGATCTTGATGCTGGTGACCGAGGCGCCCTCGAGCGAGGAGAGGAGCACGCGCCGGAGGCTGTTGCCGACGGTGGTGCCGAAGCCCTTCTCGAACGGTTCGATGCTAAACCGTCCGTAGACATCGCTCTTGAAGCGCGAATCGGTCACGACATGAGACGGAAGCTCAAGGCCACGCCAGCGGAATCGCATGTTGCGTCCTCACCTGTGCAGCAGACCCGCGTGGGTTCTCCGCTCGCACGACTCACGAGAACTTTCGCCCTGCTGCACGGCGGAAGTCTCTTCTGGTCGGGAGCGTGTGCGGCCCAACGCCGCAACTCGATCGAAAACCCGCGATCGACCTTCGCCGATCGCGGATGAAAAATCGATCAGACGCGGCGGCGCTTGGCGGGGCGGCAGCCGTTGTGCGGAACCGGGGTGTGATCCTCGATGGCGGTGACGCGGAGGCCGGTGGAGACCAGGCCGTTGACCGCGGACTCGCGTCCTGAGCCCGAGCCGCGGATGCGGACTTCGACCTCGCTCATGCCGATCTTGCGGGCCTTTTGGCCGGAGGACTCGCCGGCGCGGGTGGCGGCAAAGGGGGTGGACTTGCGGGCGCCCTTGAAGCCCATGGTCCCGGCGGAGTCCCAGCAGACGGTCTCGCCGTTCATGTCGGTGATGGTGACGATGGTGTTGTTGGCGGTGGCGCGGACATGCACGATGCCGCGGACGACGTTTTTCCTGACCTTTGCCTTCTTCGACATGATTCAAACTCCTCGGATCGTCGGACCCGGCGGGTCCTACCCGAATGATGAGAACTGCGAACGAGCCGAGCGGGAACGTATCCCCTGACGCCCGGCACCGGATGCCGTGTGGCTTTACTTGGCCTTGACGCTCTTCTTGCCGGCGACGGTCTTCTTGCGGCCCTTGCGGGTGCGCGCGTTGGACTTGGTGCGCTGTCCGCGGACCGGGAGGCCCTTGCGGTGGCGATCGCCCCGGAAGGAGCGGATGTCCTTCAGGCGCTGGATGTTCTGCTGGACCTGGCGGCGCAGCGCACCCTCGACGAGGTAGTTGGCGTCGATGATCGAGTTGATCTGCGCCAGCTGGAGCTCGGTCAGCTCGTTGGAGCGGGTGTCGGGGTTGACCTTCGCCTCCGCGAGGATGGCGGCCGCGAACTTCGGGCCGATCCCGTGGATGTACTGGAGCGCGAAGAGCGCCTTCTTCTTGTCGGGAACGTCGATACCTGCGATACGCGGCACGCGATGACTCCTCAGCGGGGCGTGAACCCCTGGGCCCGACTCCGGCGGGAGGCGGGCGTGATGTTCGTTAGCCCTGGACCTGCTTGTGCTTGGGGTCCGCCTTGCAGATCACGCGGACCTTGCCTTTACGGCGCACAACCTGGCACTGGGCGCAAATCTTCTTGACGCTGGCCTTCACCTTCATCTGACACCTTCCGAAACATCGCGGCGCGGCATGAGAATCACGCCCCGGCGCGGGTGGGGATGGTAGCCCCACATCGACCGAAAGTCACCCACAACCCCCGCCCGTTCCTTCGGGGCCGTGCCCTGGACTCGCCACGCGGCGCTGGAACGCGGGGCTGGCTCGACCGTTTTCCGACCGCTAGTGGCGGAAGGTGATCCGAGCCTTGGAGAGGTCGTAAGGGCTCATCTCGACCGTCACCTTGTCGCCCGGGAGGATGCGGATGTAGTTCATCCGCATCTTGCCCGACACATACGCCAAGACCTCGGTCTTCTGCTCATTGGGCAGGCGGACCCGGAACATCGCGTTGGGCAACGCCTCGGTCACCACCGCCTCGAACGTGAACTTGTCGTCCTGCTTTCCCATGGTCCTCCGAACAAACCTCTCACAGTCATCCCCGGCGCCGTCGCGGCGTGGGGCCGTTCATCGCCTCGGGCGTCAGGCCCGGGCGCTGCGGATCCGCGGGCCCTTGGTCTCTTCGCCCGCGGACAGGATTCCCTCGTAATTTCGCATCAGCAGCGCGGCCTCGACCCGCTGCAGGAAGTCCAGTGTCACCGACACCACGATCAGAAGGCTCGTCCCGCCGAAGAACTGCGCGATCGAATAGTCGACGTTCATGGCGGTGTTCACCACGGTGGGGAGCACGGCGATGATGCACAGGAACGCGGCGCCGACGTAGGTGATGCGGGTCATCACGGTTTCGAGGTACTCGGCGGTGCGCGGGCCGGGACGCAGGCCGGGGATGAACGAGCCGTGCTCCTTCATCTGCTTGGCCATCTCCTCGGGATTGAACTGCACGGTGATCCAGAAGTAGCTGAAGAAGAAGATCATGAGCATGAAGCCCAGCTCATGGAGGTAGGCGCCGGCCTTGAGCTCGTTGCTGATCCAGGTCATGGAGGTGTAGAACCACCCGCCGCCGGCCTTGCTGGTCTCGGCCAGACCGCTGAAGATGACGGAGGGGAAGATCATGAGCGAAGAGGCGAAGATGATGGGCATTACGCCGCCGTGGTTGAGGCGGAGCGGGAGATAGCTCTTCTGCCCGCCGAAGACGCGTCGCCCGCGGGTGTGCTTGGCCTGCTGCACCGGGATTCGTCGCTGCGCGACGGTCATGAGGACGGAGCCGGCGATGACGCCGACGAAGCCGGCGGCCAGCACGATGATGCCCATGTACCCGATCTTGTCGGGTTCGCCGGGCTCGAAGTTCCTATAGAGGGTAACGATGGCATCAGGGAAGCGGGCGAGGATGCCGGCCATGATGATCATGGAGACGCCGTTGCCGATGCCGTGCTTGTCGATCTGCTCGCCCAGCCACATGAGAAAGACGGTTCCGGCGGTGAGGGCGGTGGTGCCCATGACCCACCAGAGGGGGCTGTTGGCGAACTCGACATAGACCATCCCCTGCTTGGCCATGTAGCCGAGCCAGAAGATCCCCTGCATGATGCAGAGTCCCACGGTGACATAACGCGTCCACTCCATGATCTTCTGACGCCCGGTCGGTCCCTCTTCCTGGATTTTCTTGAGGGCCGGCCACGCGGAAGCGAGGAGCTGGAAGATGATGCTGGCGGAGATGTAGGGCATGATGCCCAGGCCGAAGATGGTGGAGTGCGAGAGCGCGCCCCCGGAGAAGGTGGACATGAAATCGCCGAGGCGGGAGAGGGCGCCCTGGTCCTCGCCCTGTCGCTCGAACATCCGGGCGAGTTCTTCCTGGTTGATGCCGGGGACGGGGATCCAGAAGCCGATGCGATAGACGGCCAGCATGGACAGCGTGAACAGGATCTTGTTCCGCAGTTCCTTGATGGAAAAGACATTCTTGACGGTCTGGATCAGCATCGGTCATCCTTGACGCCGCCCGGAGCGATGACGCCCGCGGCACGACGCGCAGCACCCTTCCCGGCGACGCCCGGGCCGAGGGTCAAAGTCGGAAAGTCTAGGTCACCCGAAGCACGCTCCGCACGGGAAGAAACGGGGCCCGGGAAAGCAGAAAGCCCGCGACGCTGGAAACGCCGCGGGCTGGTGTTCGGAGTGGAGATCACGTCGTGATCGCCGGTCACTTCTTCTTGGCCTCGGGCTTGGCGTCGGCCTTGGCATCGTCGGCGGCCGCATCGGCGCCGGCTTTCTTCTTGCCGCCGCGGGTGAGACGCTTGGTCCAGTTCTTGGGCGTCTTGTCCTCGGCGTTGGGATCAACGCCGCGGGTCTTGTCGCGACGCGTGCCGGTCTGGTTGACCGAGCCGCCGGCGTCCGTCACGAGCTTGACGGCCTTGGCGGAGACGCGGCTGGCGACGACGTTCAGCTTGACGCGGACGCCCTCTTCGCTCACATGACCGAGGATCTTAAGATCCCGGCTGGTGTCGCGGATGAGACCGGCCTTGATGAGCGTTTCGGCGTTCACGTCGCCGCCTTTGGCGAACAAGGGGTGCTTCAGGATGTCGCCGAGATTGACGGTCCAGAACTCGGTCTTGAACGCGGCGTTGGTGAAGCCGAACTTCGCCAGGCGGCGGAAGTACGGCATCTGACCACCCTCGAAGCCACGCTTGGCAGCGTAGCCCGAGCGGCTCTTGGCGCCCTTGTTGCCGCGGCCCGACTGCTTGCCGTGCCCGCTGCCTTCGCCGCGACCCACGCGCTTGCGCTTCTTGTTGCGGCCTGCCAGGGCGGTGATGTCATGGATCATCATGGGACTTGACTCCAGCACCCGTTCGCACGCTGTCGCGGCGGGGCGCGGTTTGATTCACTGGTTCCTCGAATTACTGCTGACCGCTCGGGGCCGCGCCGGGCGCTCCGCCCTTGTCACCACCGCGGTCACCGCCGCGATCGCCGCCACGATCACCACCCGGACCACCACGACGACCGCGACCGCCGCCGCCACGACCGCCCTTGCGATCACCACCAACGGTGTTGACCGGACCCTTCATCTTCTCGCCCTTGGCGGCGAAGGTTGCGAACTTGGAGCCGGCGGCGATCTTGGCCTCGATCTCGGTTTGGCCGAGTTCCTTGCCGCGGACCTTCTCGACGTACTGACGAGTGCGGAGCTTGGCCAGGCCGTCGAACACGGCCTTGACCATGTTGCGGGCGTTGGTCGAGCCGTAGCACTTGGTGAGGCAGTCGGTGACGCCGGCCATCTCGAGGATGGCGCGGACGGTGCCGCCCGCGACGACGCCGGTACCGGGCGACGCGGGGATGAGACGCACCTTGGAAGAGGAGTAGGTTCCCTCGACCTCGTGGGGGAGCGTCTTGCCCGACATCGGGATGGACTTCATCACCTTGCGGGCGTATTTCTGTGCCTTCTCGACGGCGAGCGGGACTTCGCGGCTCTTGCCGTAGCCCACGCCGACTTTGCCGCTGCGGTCGCCGACGACCACGAGCGCGCCGAAGCTGAAGCGGCGGCCGCCCTTGACGGTCGCCGAGGTACGATACACCTTCAGCGTCGTGGACTCGATCGATGAGGATTCGTCAAGCATCTCTGCCATGGTTCACTCTTTCAGCCGGGGCTCGCCCGCCCCGTTCTTCTGCCTGTCTCTTGGACTTCCCAATGCCAAATGCCCGGTGCCCCGTGCCTCTTTCTAGAACGACAGTCCCGCCTTGCGGGCCGCATCGGCGAGGGCCTTGATTCGCCCATGGAACTTGAACCCGCCCCGATCGAACACGACCATGGTGACGCCCTTGGCCTTGGCGCGTTCGGCGAGCTTGGCGCCGATCGCCGCGGCGGCCGCGGAGTTGCCGGTCTTGGTGAGGCCCATCGCCTTCTCGGTGGTCGAGACGGCGGCGAGGGTCTTGCCCGCCAGATCGTCGATGATCTGGGCGTGCATGTGGTTGAGCGACTTGTAGACCGCGAGGCGCGGGCGCTCGGTCGTGCCGCTGATGCGCTTGCGGAGGCCGATGCGCCGGCGCGAGCGTCGAATGTTTTTCTGTACCTGCTTGTCCATCGTCCACACGTCCCTTCGAACCGAACGCTTGTCCGAACGCCGCGGGGCGTTCGGGAAGAAAACTCACGATTAGGCGCCGAACTGCTTGCCCTGCTTGCGTTTGATGGTCTCGGTGGTGTACTTGATGCCCTTGCCGTTGTAGGGCTCGGGCTTGCGCGTTGCGCGAACCGCCGAGGCGAACTGTCCGACGAGCTGCTTGTCGGGCCCGGAGACCTTCACCATCGCCTTGTCGACCGCGACCGTCAGGCCGGTCGGGATGTCGACCATGATCGAGTTGGCCAAGCCGACCGTCAGCTTGAGCTTCTTGCCCATGACGGCGGCGGTCCAGCCGACGCCGACGACTTCGAGCTGCTTCTCGTAGCCCTTCGTCACGCCCTCGACCATGTTGCGGAGGAGCGCGCGAGTCGTGCCCCAGTAGGCCGAGGCGTCGGGACCAGCGCCCGTGGCCGTCTCGACCTTGATGGTCTTCTCGGCGTCCGCGTAGCTGACGACCACGTCGGGTCGGTGCGTCATGCTGAGCTTGCCCTTGGGCCCCTCGATGTTGACGACGCGGTCCTTCACCGCGATCTTCACACCCGCGGGAACCGGCACTGGCTTCTTTCCAATTCGAGACATTCCAGACACTCCTCAAGGCGTGCGGCTCACCGGCGCCACCCCATTTCAAGGAGGGCCGGGCTTCCGCCGAAAACTCCGGTTCAATCGATCACGCACAACAACTCGCCGCCGACACGCTTCTCACGGCAGGCGCGATCAGAGAGCACGCCCTGACTCGTCGAGACGATCGCGATGCCCAGGCCCTGCACGGGCTTGGGAATGTCGGCGACGCCTGAATAGCGACGGCAGCCGGGCTTGCTCTGGCGGTTCAGGCTGTGAAGCACCGACTCGCCCGACGGGCCGTAGCGGAGCTTCAGGCGGATGAGGCCCTGCCGACCATCCTCGACGACGTCGAAGCTGTCGATGTAGCCTTCGTCCTTCAGCACGCCCGCGATGCCGCGGCAGACCTTGCTGTTCAGCACGTCCACCTTCTTGGAACGGTTCCGGACGGCATTCCGGATCCTGGTCAGCATGTCCGCGATGGGGTCAACAATCGCCATCTCAAACCTCGATCTTGCTCAGTGTGACTTGGTCAGTCGTTCGCCGCGTCGGTCCAAAGGGGCTTACCAGCTGGCCTTCCTCATGCCCGGAATCTTGCCCTCGAGGGCGAGCTTGCGGAGCATGATGCGGCTGATCCGGAACTTCCGGTACACGCCGCGGGCCCGCCCGGTCAGCTCGCACCGGCGCACGATGCGGGTGCTGAACTTGGGCTTCCTGTTGGACTTGGCAACTTGCGCTTTGGTCGCCATCGTGTTCCTTCCCGCTGGGCGTCGTGCTCTCACGACGCGTGAAACTCTCTCTCAAATCCGGGGCTTGGAGCCCCGGGTGGTTCGCGTACTCAGTTGGTCGCCGCCGGGGCGGGCGCCGGTGCCGGCGCGGCCGTCTTGCGGACGGCCTTTTCCTCGGGCTTGGTGAAAGGCATGCCCATCTGCTCGAGCACGAAGCGGCTGAGCTTGGCGTCGGAGTTCCTGAACACCAGGTTCAGGTGCATGCCGTGGGTGAACTGGGCGTCGGCCATGTTGATCTCGGGGAACACGCCCTGTTCCGTGAGGCCCATGCTGTAGTTGCCCTGCTTGTCGAAGGCGTTGGTGGGAACGCCGCGGAAGTCCTTGATTCGGGGGGTCGCCAGGTTGATCAGGCGATCGAGGAAGTGCCACATGCGCTCGCGACGCAGCGTCACCATGACCGCGGTCTCGACGCCCTCGCGCACCTTGAAGTTCGACACCGACTTCTTGGCCTTGATCACGATGGGCTTCTGCCCGGTGATCTTGGTCAGGGTCTCGATGATCGTGCCCTTGATGTGCGGCGGGATCTTGGTGCCCTCGATGTGGCGACCCATGTTCACGTTGAGCACGATCTTCTCGAGCTTGGGCATCGCGTTCACGTTGCCGATCTCGAACTTGCTCTTCAGTTCGGCGCGGATCTTGTCGCGGTAGAGATCTCGCAGGCGCGGGGGGACCGCCGGACCGGTGTCGACGACCTCGGCCTCGGCGTGCTTCTTGGACGAACCGCCCTTGGGCGCGCCGCCCTTCTCACCCTTGGGCGCCCCCTTCGGAGCTCCCTTGTTCGCCTCTTTGTTCTGGTCCTTCGACATGGCTCTTGCTCAACTTCTTGGTGCTCCCACGCGCGGGCCGCGGGATGGTGCTCGGTTACTTCGCGGCCTTCTTGGTCTTGGTCGTCTTGCCCTCGGCCTTCGGAGCAGCTGCCTTGGCCGGCTTTGCGGACTTGGCGGGCTTGGCGGGGGCGTCGGCCTTGGCGGGCTTTTCACCGCCGCGGGCCGGAGCCACCACGTTCAGAACCTTGAGGTCCTTGCCGTGGTGACGCGCGACGCGGGCCTTGCTGCCGTCCGCCTGGGTGCGGAATCCGACGCGGACGGCCTTGCCGTCGACGACGGGGCTGACCTTGCTGATATGGATCGGCGCCTCACGCTGGATGACGCCGCCCTGCGGGGCCTGCTGCGTCTTCTTGAGGTGCTTGGTCTGGAGATTGATCCCCTTGACCACGACCTGGGCGTTCTTGGGGTCGACGCGGAGAACCTCGCCGACGCGGCCTTTATCGTCGCCGCGGGTCACCATCACGGTATCGCCTTTGCGGACATGCGCGGGCATCACACCACCTCCGTCGCGAGGGACACGATCTTCATGTAGTTCTTGTCGCGCAGCTCGCGGGCGACCGGCCCGAAGATGCGCGTGCCCTTGGGGTTGCCGTCGTCCTGGATCAGCACGACCGCGTTCGAATCGAACGCGACGTAGGACCCGTCGGCGCGGCGCGTCGGCTTGGTCGTGCGGACGACCACGGCCTTGCTCTTGTCGCCGGGCTTGACGTCGCCGCCGGCCATGGCCTTCTTGATCGAGACGAACACGCGGTCGCCCACGCCGGCGGTTCGCCGGGTGAAGCGGCCGGTCGCGGTCGACCCGCCGTACACGCGGATGACGTAGGCGATTTTGGCGCCCGTGTTGTCCGCGACCTCGCATCGTGTTTCTTGCTGGAGCATGACTCACCGATCGTTCGTGATTCGGACCCGCCTTCGCTGGCGGGGCCGGGAAGTGTGCGACGCTTACTGAACCTGCTTGGCGCTCTCCATGAGGGCGGCCTTCTCGGCGCGCTTCTCAACGATCCGCACCAGCTGCCAGCACTTGGTCTTGCTGAGCGGGCGGCACTGCACGCACTCGACAACGTCGCCGGTGCGGGACTCGTTCCGCTCGTCGTGCACGTGCAGCACCGTGCGCCGGCGGATGTACTTGCCGTACTTGGGGTGGCTCGCCATATAGCTCACCACCACCTTGCGGGTCTTGCTCCGCTTGTCGCTCTCGACGACGCCGACCTTGGTGGCCTTGTCGGCCTTCGCGGTCGTGCTCGCCGGCGCCTTTGCGGCCGGGGTCTTGCTCGTGCTGGTCG
>JADYYE010000024.1 GCA_020853815.1 Phycisphaerales bacterium | reverse complement strand
GCAGAATCCAGGCGGCCAACGCACCGCCTCGAAGTGCCGGGTGAGCAGCACGACTTGCATCCTTGCGGGCCGCCCGGTTGCGGGAGCCCGCCGTCGGCCGCCCGAGTGTCGGCGCGCTCCACGGGGCGCGTCGCCATGCCATCCGCGCTCGCCGACGAACAACCCAAGGTTCAACACGACCGCGACCACGCGAGCGACATCGCCGCGCGCTCGGGTTCCCCATTGCCCATTGCCCGATGCCTGATGCCTGATGCCTGATGCCTGATGCCTGATGCCTGATGCCTGATGCCTGATGCCTGATGCCTGATGCCTGATGCCTGATGCTAAGACAGATAATCTAACTCCGCGACACCGTGCTTTCGTAACTTCTCCTCACTTCGTCTCTGCGTCCCTCCGTCTCTTCGTCTCTCCCAACCTCTCCATCAACTTCGGGTACCACATCGCGGCGTCCCACTCGGCCCGCGCGTAGCGAGCGCCCTCGCGCCCGAGCGTCCGGCGCAGGTCATGATCCGACAGCAACCGATCGATCGCGCCGATGAACGCGTCGTCGTCGCGCACGGGGCACAAGAGGCCCGTGCGCTCGTGGATGACCGACTCGCGCAGGCCCGCCAGGTCGCTGGTCACCACCGCCAGCCCGCGGCTCGACGCCTCGACCGCCGCGAGGAGCAGCGTGTCCTTCTCGGTCGGCATCACGAAGATGTCGCCGGCCCGCAAGTGATCGCGGATGAGTTCATCGTGCGGCACCGGGCCGTGCGCGAAGACGCGCGTGCCGCGCACCTGACTCGCGTGAATGCCGACGACATGAAGTTCCACGCCGCGCGCCGCCCAACGATCCTGATGCCAGCGCAGCAAGCGCGGCCCACCCTTTCGCTTCCAATTCAACCCGACCCAGATCAGTCGGGGTCGGTCTGGCTCCGGCACGGAGGCGCCCTGGTTCTCGCCGCACGCCGGCGCCTCGGACAGCGCGAGCCCGGGGCGCGCCAGGACCGCGCGATCGCCGAGGCCGAAGTCATCGCGCACGGACGCGAGCGCCCAGTTGCTCCAGCATTCGATGGCGTCGGCACGCTCGAACACGCGGCGCTCCGCGCGCGCCAGGAGCTTCGACGGGACCGACGCCATGCCGAGCTCGCGTTGCATCAGCGGCGCGGTCGCGTCGATCTGCACGATGAAGCGCGGCCCATCTTTCACCCGATCGAGCACCGATGCGACGCCGGCCGCAAAGTGCTGCGTCGTGACGTGGATCACGTCGAAGCGCCGCAGGTCGAGCGGGCCTTGGAGCCAGGCGCGAACGCGCGCGCCCCACAGCATCATGTTGCGGTGGTTGTGAAAGTCCCACGACGATCGCCTGAGCTCGGGGAGCGACGCGCCCGCGACGCTCATCACGGGCGTGGGAAGGAGCTTGACGTGGACCGCGTCGAGCTCGCCGCGCGACGCGGAGTATCGCTCGAGATAGCGCCCGAGGGTGGCGAAGCCCATGCGGCCGAAGGTGAGGAAAAGCACGCGCGTCTGGCCGCGTGGCTCCCGCGGCGGGAGATCCGCCTCGCGCAGGGCTGCGGGATCGCTCGTGACGGTGCGGATCATTTCGGCGACGCGGGCGCGGTGGCGTTGGCGGGCGCGGCCGGCGGCGCGGTTTGCTGGGCCGCTTGTTGGGTTGCTTGGTGGGCAGACTGTTGGGCGGCCTCTTCGCGCGCCTTCATCTCGGCCGCCTGCTGCTGCTTCTTCATCTGAAAGAAGCCGAGCAGCATGAGCCCGATCGCCAGCCCGATGAAATAAAAGCCGAAGCGCCGGGCGGCGTCGGACCACTTGTTGGAAGAACCGGCCAAGGAACCCCCTGGTTGGGTGTGCGCAGGATCGTGTCGGGCAAGTTTAGGATTCGATTCTCAGGAATTCGACTTGACGGGGATCGAAGGGGGGGTAGTCTCGGGGCGTGGTCCGAGAATGAGCACCTTTTCCTGAAGGGAACGCCGATGATCGCCACGCTTCTCACGTCCGTGTGTCTGTCGCTGAGCCCGGCCATGCTGGTGGAGCCGCCAACGAACGACAATCACTTTGTGGCGGTTGCCCGAGATGCGTTTCCGGTGATTGGTGATGAATCGACCGTGACGGCGAGCTACAAAGTCTGTCGGCTCAAGTCGAGCTGTCCTGCTGGGCTGGTGTTGATCGACCGAGACGGGGTGCCGGTTGGATGCAACACCGAGCCGCTGTCTGCAAGTCTTTGGTGTTCCGGGACCTGCACATCCTGCGACGGGGCTCCGGGCGTCGTTCGCATCTGCGAGACGGGCATGTCCCTCTGCACCTCGATTTCCGGTACGACCCCGGCGCCGTGCGGCACCAAGCTTGACCACACCAATGGCTGCACGACGCTCGTCATCGGCGGGGTTCCGAACTCAGCGACGGCGTGCAATTGCGACACGTCGATTCCCGGCATCCCTGCGGGCGATTGCCAGATCATACCGTGTACGTAACGACTTCTCGTTGTCTGAACCAAGCGACTTTATCGCGTTGGAACTCATTCATGTCAATGCCTCTCGCCATCTTGTCGTGCATCTCATTGTTGGGCGGCGACAGCATTTCGGAAAGCAGGAGAGCGCTCGTTTGGAATGAACTGTCCGCGATCAACGAGCGTTCGGCGCATGCGTTGGAAGTGCAGGAACGCACGGTCTTCTTCGAGGACAACGGCGATTGTACCGAGTATGCTAATCGTAATATTCGCTGCACGGATACCGGCGGGCTCCGGATCGAAGGGTCTCGGTGGTCGCGGGGATCCACCGATGGCACGCTTTATCATCACATCGAACACCTGCAGGTGCGAGACGGCATCCTGCGGAATGGGAATGTTGAACAAGGCTACGGTGTCGCCTATACGGTTGAGAGCGAACGCCTCACTCCCAGGGACGAGCCCGGCGCCTTGATCGGCCTGGGACGTTACCGCCCTCGCAACGACCTACACACCCGTGCCGAGTTCTTTGCGAGCGTGCCATCGATTCGTATTATTGCCGAAGATGCTGATTCTGTGTCCTTCGAGGTCATCAGCCAGTTGTCCGCCCGCGATCCCCGGCATTTCCGAATTGTAACGACGCTGAATACAGGGCACGCCGATACTCGATCGATCAAGCTGTACGACATGCGATGGGACGCCGTCTTTGCTCAATACGAGATGTCGGACTGGCGTCAACACGGTTCCGTCCGACTGCCTCATTACACCGGGTATCGCCTGTACCACTGGGACATCCCGCCGGAGCAGCAAGCCGCGCTCAACACTGCGATTTCGGAGGCTGGGCTTACTCAGGCGGCAGCCGATCCATTGAACGATCGCTATCAAGAGTGGGTGGTGCTTCGGGATCGAGTGATGGGAGGACCGATACCTGTTCGTCCTTTCTCGCGACCGATGGGCACCTATACAACGGTCGCTTTCGTGAATGCCGAGCAACCAGGCGGCTGGTTTGATCTACCGAACACTCACCGGCTCAATCACTATATGAGCGCGGCTATCGAGGGCATCACCGACACATTTGATCTCGAACCGAGCGACGGATTTGTCGGCCCAGCCTCGGCGCAGGAAGGAGCAAGGACGCCATGATCGGTATCTTGCTGCGTACATACTGTCTCGTTCTCCTGGCGGTTGAACCCGGCTACCGATTCTCGCCGGTGGGTGCTCACCATCCATACACGGAGCCTCCCTCAGAAGCGATCTTCGTCGATGGACCGGAGCTCGCTCGCCTCGGGCGTCTTTCCACTCGGTCGCTCGCGATTCATGCCCGCACGGTCAGTAACCACACTTTGAGCCCGTTGCGGCTTCGCGTCCTGCGTGTGTCTTGTCCGTGCGTGACAGTTCAGATAGAGCCGGAGTTGATTGCTCCCGGCGAGAGTGCTTCGGTGACACTGCTGGCACCCGTCCTTGCCTCTGGGCTGGAGCAATCACATGACGTGGAGATCGAAGCGATCTCGGGAGGAGAGGTCGAGGCACGCGCTTCGTCCAAGTTTCGAGTGGCGGTTGTCTACTCGGCTGATATTGACTTTGTTGTGAAGCCAGAGGCGATGTGGATCATCGTCGTTGAGGGATCGCCGGTCGAGCGATCTCTGTTCGTGCGCTCGCCGTCGATCGAGGCGATCGCCATCAAGAACATCCGGTGTACGCTGCCGCAGTTCTCCGTAATCAAGCAGCGGACCTTCCCTGTGCCAACGGAACACCAGCCCCCAACGGAAGAGGCCATGTCGATCCGCTTCCGGGCGACATTCGACTCGCCCGGCTTCTATGAAGGCCGGATCAAGTTCGATACATCGCACCCCGACTTCAAGCCCGCGTGGATTCCGGTGCAGGTCCGGGTGCTGCCGCGTTGGACCTCGGACCCCGACGGCTTTGCGATCATCCTGGCGCGTGATGAGAACACGCCGCTCGATCGCCGCGTTCGCGTGGCGACGCGCGACGGGAGCCCGATTCCCAAGCTCTCGGCCAAGATCGAGAACGTCGACGGCGAGCCGGGCGCGCTGGGAGCGTTCAGCGTGGTCGTTGAACCCGACGCCAAGGCGGACGGCGCGATCGTGCGCCTGCACACCGACGTGCCGAAGCTCGTGGGCACGGAGGGGCTGGCGCGCGTGGTGCTGACCAGCGAGGACGGCAAGCTCACGCGGAACATCTCGATCGCGTGGATTCGCCGGCGCTAACCGCCGCGCTTGCGTTTACGACGGGCGAGATCACCCAGGGCGGTTCGAGATCGAACGAAGGACGCCGATGGCCCACGGGAGGTCGGCGGCATCGGCGAACGTGATGGTGCAGATCACGAACGACTGCTTCCCGGCCACCGAGCACAGGAGGGTCTCGCCCTCCTCGTCCGGCTCGAGCCTCTTGGCGAGTCGCAGCGTGCCGCCGCCCTGATCTCGCACGACTTCCCGGCCCTCCGTGCCCGCGTGGCCCTGCTCGATCGCCTCCGAAGGATTGAAACTCGGATCTGGCTCACCTTCGGGCACCATCACGGAAAGTCTGACGGCCCAATCCGAATAGAACAGCACGAGCGAGCCGTCCTCCTCGTCGGTGTCCTGATAGACGTTTCCGGGGAGCGTGATGGTCCAGCCGGCGCCGAGGTCCCAGCGGCACAGGCCACGCCGGAATCCGAAGCCCTTGGCGCGCAGCGGCGGGAATGCCGAGGGATCGAGTTTCGAGAGCTCGCGCAGCTCGGCGAGATCGTCGTTGGACACGCCGCACTTGCAAAGCTCAGGGCCGGCGAGCTTCGCCCAGTCCAGCGTCGCTTCGAGCAGCCGTTCTTCTCTCTCGTCGCACGGCGGGTGCCATGCAACCTCCGACCACATCATCGCCTTGGTCAGCCTCGCCCATTGCGCGGGTGTATGCTCGCGCGACCACCATGGAAAGAACTCTTGTGCGCGAGCCGCGAGGTCCTTGCCCTGTCTCACCGCTTCGAACCACACGGCATCGAACGCTCCGGCCGCGCTCATGATCGCGCTCGCATCGAGCGGGGTCGGCGTGTCCATCGACATGTTGAGCTTCAGGCCGCTCGCAAGATCGCTCGATTGCTGGTGAATGCTGACGGCCAACTGCCGCAGGAACCCTGTCATGACTTGTTGTAGAGCGGCGAAATCGCGGTCGACGGCAAAGCCCGTCTCGTCCGCTCCGTCCTCTTTCCAGTTCCACGCCAGCCCGGCCGCCTTTCCGATGCGATCGACGAGTTCGACGACCTCCGCGTGATAGCCGGGCCCGAGCGTCGACGTTTTCGCGCTGGCGTAGACTCTGCCAGCGTCGATCACGAACTCCAGCGGCTCCGCGAGCGGGCACAACTCGTACCCGATCGAGTCCTCGTCCTCGATCTCCTCGAAAAGGGGCTTCATCACGGGATCGGTCACGGCCCGCCCGACCTCGCCATTGATCAACCCGCGCAACTGCGCCAGACTCTTCACGCCCTTCGGCAACGGTGCGCCAACGCCGATTCCGAGCCCCATGACTCCTCCCGTCCTTCGCGCATTTGCGACTCCGCCGACTCCGCGGGCGCCGGGCGCGATCATGCCCATGATATAATATACGCGGTCCGCGTGCGCGACATTGGCCGTCGCAGCGCGTTACCCGCCGCGTTTGCGTTTGCCCTTGCGGTCGGCGCGGACGCCGGGCACGCCGGCGCGGCCTTGCTTCCGCCTGGTGCCGTCGCCCTCGTCGAGCTCGGAGCGGCGCACCTTCACCGCGCCGCCGTCGAAGCGCGACGAGTCGTCGCGGAGCTTCTTGAGCTTCTGGACCTGGTCGCGCAGGGCCGCGGCCATCTCGAACTGGAGGGCCTCGGCGGCCTCCATCATCTCGGCCTCGAGCTGGCGGATCAGCTCGCCGACCTCGAAGGCCTCCTCGCGGGTGGCGACGGCGTCGCGGGCGGTGCGGCGCGCCTTGAGCTGGACATCCAGGCCGTGGCGGATCGCCTTCTTGATCGTCTCTGGTGTGATGTTATGTTCTTTGTTGTATGCGATCTGCTTGGCGCGGCGGCGCTCGGTCTCGCCGATGGCGGCGGACATGGCGGGCGTCATGGTGTCGGCGTACATGATCACGCGCGCGTTAGCGTTTCGCGCGGCGCGTCCCATCTGCTGGATGAGGCTGGTGGGCGAGCGGAGGAAGCCCTCCTTGTCGGCGTCGAGGATGCACACGAGCGACACCTCGGGGAGGTCGAGGCCCTCGCGCAGGAGGTTCACGCCGACGAGCACGTCGAACTCGCCGGTGCGGAGCTCGGTGAGGATCTGCACTCGGTCGAGCGTCTCGATCTCGCTGTGCAGGTAGCGCACGCGCAAGTCCTTCTCGGCGATGTACGCCGCCAGGTCTTCGCACAGACGCTTGGTGAGCGCGGTGACCAGCACGCGCTCGCCGCGCGAGACGACGGCGCGGCACTGCTCGAGCAGGTCGGGGACCTGCCCCTGCGCGGGCTTGACCTCGATGACGGGATCGAGGAGTCCGGTCGGGCGAATGACCTGCTCGGCGACGACGCCGCCGACCTTGTCGAGCTCGTAGGGGCCGGGCGTGGCGCTGACGAAGAGCACCTGCGGGACCATCGCCTCGAACTCCTCGAAGCGGAGCGGGCGGTTGTCCATCGCGGCGGGGAGACGGAAGCCGTGCTCGACGAGAATCTGCTTGCGGTTGCGGTCGCCGAAGTACATGGCGCGGACCTGCGGGATGGTGACGTGGGATTCATCGATGATGAGGAGCCAGTCGCGGAAGTTGGGTCGCGCGACGGGGGCGGACTCGGGGCTCTCGAGGCCCGGCGTGCGATAGCCGCGGAAGCCCTGGGTCATGGCGGCGGTGTCCCAGTTGCCGTCGCCGGTGCGTGCGGGCGCGAAGTCGAAGTAGTCGAGCAGGCAGTACGGTCGTTCGCCGGGCACGCGCCCGTCGAAGTAGCGCGAGTAGTTCTCGACGCCGGAGCAGTAGCCGACCTCATCGATCATCTCGAGGTCGTACTTGGTGCGAGCGAGGAGGCGCTGGGCCTCGAGCAGCTTGCCCTCGTGGCGGAGCTGCATCACGCGCGCGTCGAGGTCCTGCCTGATCTGCTGGATGATCGGCGCGAGCTCGTCGTCGGCCATGACGTAGTGGACCGCGGGGAAGAGGAAGAACTGCGATTCCTCGGCGAGCACCTCGCCGCTGGTGGGGTTGACGAGGTCGACGCGGTCGATCTCGTCGCCGAAGAGCTCGATGCGGACGGCGTACTTCTCGTAGGCGGGCCAGACCTCGAGGGCGTCGCCGCGCACGCGGAACTGCCCGCGCTTGAACTCGATCTCGCTGCGCTGGTACTGCATGGTGCTCAGCGCGAGCATGAACTCGCGCCGGTCGATGCGGCTGCCACGCGTGATGGTGAGGACGCGCTGGGCGTAGGCCTGGGGCGAGCCGAGGCCGAAGATGCAGGAGACGCTGGCGACGACGATGGTGTCGCGGCGGGAGAGGATGTTGCTGGTGGCGGCCAGGCGGAGCTGGTCGAGGTCGTCGTTGCGGGACGAGTCCTTCTCGATGTAGATATCGCGCTGGGGGATGTAGGCTTCCGGCTGATAGTAATCATAATAACTAACAAAGTAGTTGACGCTGTTGTTCGGGAAGAACTCGCGGAGTTCCTCGTAGAGCTGGGCCGCGAGGGTCTTGTTGTGGCTGATGATGAGCGTGGGTTTTCCGAGGCGGGCGATGACGTTGGCCATCGTGAAGGTCTTGCCGGTGCCGGTGGCGCCCAGGAGGCAGGCGGAGGGCTTGCCCGCGCCGAGCTCGGCGGAGAGCTGCTCGATGGCCGCGGGCTGATCGCCCATCGGCACGAACGGCGAGACGACCTTGAAGGAACGCGGCGTGGGCATGAGCGATTTTACGCGCCGGCGCGGGCACGCGAACGGGCGTGGTGCGGGGCCGATCCGCGATAAACCTCGCACGCACTTTGCACGAGAGCGATCGCGAGTTTGATGAAGGGCGAGACGGAAGCGGCCGATTCGTGTGCGCGCGTCATCGACCCGGACCTTTGCAAGGCCTTAGGTCCGGCGTCCAAGGGCGCGGCGATCACGGCGAGCCCAACTCGGACGAACTCCTTGAATGAAGCCCCCACGTCGAGCCGCACGCGGAGCAGACGACGCGGTCGGTGCCGCGCTCTTCGGGCGGCCAGAGCGCGGTACACGACGGGCACACGCCGCGAAGCGCGAGTTCGCGGGCGACTTCGCGCTGGGTGGTGAACATGCTGCCGCCGAGGATGCCGAGGGCGAGGACGATTCCGGCGATCCAGAAGATCGACGGGCAGATGAATGATTGCCACTGGCCCGCGAGGCTGAAGCGAGGCTGGTAGCTCTCCGTGAGCATGGTCGCGCCGAAGACGCCAAAGATCAGAAGCATGAAAATCGCGGTCGCGACCCGCTTCCAGCGCGATCGAAGCATCAGCACGCGATCCGCCGCGGCGATGGCCGCCTTGCGCTCTCCGTCGGCGTCGCGCTGAAGGTCGGTGAGGTCCTGGAGCGTGCGGATGGAGACGATGCGCCCGAGCGAATCGCGTCCGGCGCGGGCGCTCTCGGGCTTGGAAAAAATGTATCCGGTGCGAGACCAGTGCGGCTCGGCGTGATTCCACCACGCCCAGGTCACGCGCTGCTGGTTCCACGCCGCCCCGCATTCGGAACAGACGATGCAGGAGTCGAGTTGGACGGGGAGTTCGCGGAGCGAGTAGCCGCACTGGCCGCAGAACCCTTCGGCGACGAGCGAGGGCGCGCTGCGGAGATATCGCTTGGGGAGGACGCGGCGTTCGACGTACACCGCGACGACGAGCACGACATAGGGGACGAAGTACCCCGCCGTTCCGATGAAGCGCACGAGCAACGAGGAGAAGATGCAGGACCCGATGACGAGAACGGCGAGCACGATCGGCACGGGGCGGAGCATGCCGACGTTTCGGAGTGGCTTGGAGTGGCGCGAGGCCTTGCCCAGCCAGTTGGCGAGTCGTTCGCGGGCCGCACGATCGTCGGCGGCGATGCTCTCCTTCACAAGGTCGGGGAGGGCGAGGGGCTTGATGGGTTTGCCGCGATCGTCGCGATCGGCGCCACGTTTGGCTGGCGGCGGCGTTGGGCTTGCGATGTCTGCGGCGTCGGCCATGCGTGTAGCTTACTTGTGGCGCGACTCTCTTGCCGGGAGGCTCCACGTCGAGCCGCAGTGGGCGCAGGCGACCACGTGTTCGTGGTCCGCGGCTCGCGTCAGCCTCGCGGCGCAGGACGGGCAGCGCTCGTGACTCGTCAGAATGCGTATCACATCGTCGGTCACGATGTACAGATCGCCGCACCACACGGCATAGGCCAGGATCACGCCCGCGGCCGAGAGAAAGAGCCCAAGAGCAATACTCCCCATCGGCATGAGTGGCCACACGCCAATTGCTCCGAGAACGGAAAGGCACACCGTGCCCGCGCCCAGCAGGACTGATGTGACGGCGCGGCCGACTCTTCCGATCGGGGCGAGTTCCGTCCAGATCCGGGGCCAGCAGGATTCGGCGGGGAGCTGCGCATCCTCGGCGAAATGCTGCACAGCCCACGGCGTTATTGCGGGCACGAGGCGCTGCGCGGCATCCATCGTTTCATTCTCGGGCGAGTAGAAGACGAATCTGAACGGACGAGGACGAGCGGCAGGGCGCTCCACCTTTCGCGGCGAAGACCACCAGGGCCATGTGAGTCGCTCCTTTCGCCAAGCACTTCCACACTCCGGGCATACAAGGCAGTGATGTTCAGCAGGAAGCAGGTCGCGAAGCGAATAGCCGCACTGCCCGCAGAACCCCTGAGCGACAATGGTCGGCGGGTGGATGTGATAGAGCCTTGATCGCGCACGCCAGTTGAAGGCGATCAAGGCCGCGGCCAGCAGCGTGGGTATGCCATATCCAACTGGCCCCGCTAGCGCGACAAGCCAGCCGCGAATGGTCGAGGAGAGCATCAACAAGATGATGATCGGGAGGCCGATCCACATTGCGGCGTCGGTCGAAGGACGATTCAGCGATCTGAGGCGTGGAGCGATCCTGGTGAGCCATCGGCCGAGGTCTTGGCGGACGGCCGCCTCTTGATCGTTCGATCCGCCGCGTACGAACTCCGCGATGCTGACGGGCGAGACGGAGCGAGCGCGGTCGTCGACAAGTTGCGCGAAGCCGGCGCGCGCGAATCGCCGGACAGCTCTCTCGCCCGAAATCGCCATGCCGACAGTCTACCGGCGAAGACAATTGTCCTTGAATCGCGGCCCGTTTCTGATAGGCTTTTGTTCGATACGCCCCGGCGCACCGACCCGGACCTTCGGAAACCCTCAGGTCCGGCGTCCGAAAGCACGGAAACCGGAACGATCTCGCACGTTCCCTGAAGCCCGAACGACCCGCACGAGTCCACCATGCTCCGCATCCTCTACGTCGACATGAACTCGTTCTTCGCGTCGTGCGAGCAGCAGCTCCGCCCCGAGCTGCGCGGGAAGCCGATCGCCGTCGTGCCGCTCATGGCCGACACGACGTCGGTGATCGCGGCGAGCTATCCGGCCAAGAAGTTCGGCGTGAAGACGGGCACGAAGGTGGGCGACGCCAAGCGGATGTGCCCCGATCTCATCCTCGTGAAGGGGAGCCACGACGAGTACATCCGGTTCCATCATCGCGTGATCGCGGCGATCGACACGGTGGTGCCGGTCGACAAGATCCACTCGATCGACGAGGTCTCGTGCCGACTTGTGCCCGCGGAGAGGCCGCCCGAGGCGGCGCGGGCGCTGGCGCTGCGCGTGAAGCGGGCGATCACGACGCGCGTGGGCGAGTGTCTCACGTCGTCGGTGGGGATCGCGCCCAACCGGTTTGTCGCGAAGGTCGCGGCGGACATGCAGAAGCCCGACGGGCTCACGATCATCGAGGCGCACGAGCTGCCGCAGCGGCTCTTCTCGCTCAACCTGATCGACCTGCCGGGGATCGGGAGCAAGATGCTGGTGCGGCTGAACCGCGCCGGGATCAACACGGTCGAGGACCTGTGCACGCGGAGCGAAAAGGAACTCAGGGCCGCGTGGCAATCGGTCGTGGGCGTCGGCTGGTTCCATCGCCTGCAGGGCAAGCAATTGATCGAGCGCGGCACGTCGCGGCGGACGATCGGGCACTCGCACGTGCTGGGCCCGGAGCGTCGCGAAAGGCACGCGGCCCGCGCGGTCGCGGTGCGGCTGCTCACGAAGCTGGCGCAGAGGGCGCGGCACCTTGGATATGTTGCGGACGAGCTGGCGATCTCGGTCGCGTTTCTCATGCCGCGGAGCGTGGCGCGGAGCGAATCGCGCTGGCACTCGTACACGAAGCTGCAGGGGATCAACGACACGCCGGGGTTGATGCGGTCGCTGCGCGAGCTGTGGGACGCGATGCCGGAGCGGCGTGCGCCGATTCTGAAGCTGGGGCTGACGCTGAGCGGGCTGACGCCGATCGCGTCGGCGACGGCGTCGCTGTTTGAGAGCGCGGTGGCGGAGACGCGGCTGTCGAAGGCGATCGACGCGATCAACAAGAAGCTCGGGCCGAAGTTGGGAGCAGACGCGGTGTATCCGGCGTCGATGCACGAGGCGAAGCGTTCGGCGCCGCGGCGGATCGCGTTCGGGAACATCCCCGATCTCGACGTGCCGGATGTGTCGAATGAGTGAGGGGGAAGGCAGAAGGCACTTGGCACTAGGCACTTGGCACGAGGGGAAGAACAAGGGCGGGAGACCGCGGTGGTGACTCGGCGCGGAGTCACCAGGGAAGACGCGGCGTCCAACCCGCGGCTGATTCAGATGGTCGGCTTCAATGCCGCGGCGGCTTCGAGGCGGGCGACCTTCGCGCAGAGCTTCCACAACGCAATCGCCATCACGATGCACGCGATCATCAGCACGACGATCATGATCTGATGGACGACGATGTACTCCCCGAACCAGAACTCCAGGAGCGGGTCGCAGTCGTCGTTCGGCTGTCCAAACATGTCCAATCCGCCGACCAATCGCTCCGGGAGTCCTCGGTCGGCGAACATCGCGTTCACGCGATCGGCATTCACGCCCTCAAAGGCGAAGATGGTCCGGCCGCGGTACCACACGTGAACGCACGCGAGTATTTCAATCACCCAGGCGATCGCGCTGAAGACGGCGATTGCAATACCGATTCCAGACCAAGCAGCAATTCGACGGAGAAAGGGCGCGGGCATGGCGGTGGTCCTTCGCGGGCAGGGTCACAACGAGCGCATCGTGAGTACGAACGCGGGCACACCGTAGTTCATGCTTACGCTTAACGCGGTAATGCCAGAACGGATTGCGGGCGCGGCTATCCCTTCATGCTGCCGAGGAGTTCGCGCGGGCGGCGGCGCGCGAGGGCAAGGACGGCGGGCGCGGCGGCGCCGAGCGTCATGAGCGCGACAGCCAGCCAGCCCCAGGCGATCGGACCCCACGGCGTCTGGAAGGTGAGTTCAAGGCCGAAGAGCGCATAGTTCAGGCGGCGCCCCGCCAGCGCGCCCTGGAAACCGATCGAGGTGCCGAGCACGCAGGCGGCGATGGCGATGACGATCGCCTCGCTGAGCACGAGGCGGGCGACCTGGCCGCGGGTCGCGCCGACGGCGCGGAGCACGCCGAACTCGAAGCTGCGCGTGGCGATGCCGGCGATGATGAGGTTCGCGACGCCCAGGCCCGCGACGGCCATGGCGAAGATCGCGATCACGGAGCTGACGAGCAGCGAGCCGTGGACGAACGTGCGGATCTCTTCCTTGATCCAGCGCCCGCTCCCGGCGTCGAGCACGCCGGCCTCGAAGGCGGCGGCGCGGATGCGCTTCACCGCCTCCTGATCGTCGACGGCGCCGGGCTCGCCCGCGGGCTTGAGCCCGATCTGGATCATGTTGATCGCCTCGCTGCCGAACTTCTCGCGCAGGTCGCGGCGGCTGCCGAAGACGGCGTGCACAGACTGGTCGGTGTATTCCTCGCCGACGTTGAAGAACTTGTTGACGACGTCGAGGCCGGGGCTGGTAACGACGCCGACGATGCGGAACTCGAAGTCCTTTCCGTCGTGGCGGCACCTGAAGGTGTCGCCGAGGCCGAGCTTCTGGGCCGCGTGGAACTCGCGCGCGACGAGGATCGCGCCGCCCTTGTTGAGCTCGGCGCGGGCGGTCGCCTCGTCGCCCTGGACCCAGGCGAGCTCGGTCATGTCGAAGAAGGAGTCGGGCTCGAAGGCGATGAAGGTGCTGGTGTATTTCTGGAGGGCGCGGACGCCGAACGCGTCGGTCTCGACGTTCTGCAGCGCGATCGCGCAGGTGCCGGAGACGAAGGGCAGGCCCTGGATCTCGCGCTGGGTTTCGGGGGTGAGGTTCAGGCCGACGACGAAGGCGTCGGGGAACTCGATCTTGCCGAGCCAGTCGCGGAGGACCGACGAGCCCTGGGTCCAGAGCGCGGTCATGAGTCCCAGTCCGGTCATCATCGCGCCGGCGGTGAAGCCGTGGCGGAAGGGCGTGCGCGCGACGGAGCGTTCGAGCAGGCGCGGCGGGAGCTTCATCACCCTCGCGATGATCGGCCCGAGCGCGCGGGCGGTGAGCAGGACCAGGGGCACGCCGAGGACGAAGTACCCGCAGTACATCGCGGGCAGGCCGAAGCTCGCGTAGCTCCAGAACATGACCTGCCCGTCGGGGACCATGGTGACGATGACGAGCTGGGCGGCGAGGCCGACGAGGCCCAGGGTGGTGAGCGCCGCGATCCAGGCACGCGACGCGGGGGCCGCACGCTGCGCGAGCGCTTCGAGCGGCGAGACGCGCGACGCCTGCCACGCGGGATACGCGGAGCCCGCGACGCCCGCGAGCAGGCAGCCGAAGGGCGAGAGCAGGACGCCGGTCCACGAGAACGCGAAGCCCGAGGGGAGCACGTCATGAAAGACCGTGACGAGGACCCACGCGGCGAGGATGCCGAGGGGCACGCCGATCAGCGCGCCGCCGGCGCCGACGAGAACGCCGACGAACATCTGCGACCACGCGAGCTGGGCGCGCGTGCCGCCGATGCAGCGGAGCACCGCCAGCTCTCGCTGCTTCTCGGTGACGCCGGTCGTGATGCCGGTCGTGACGATGAACGACGCGGCCAGGAACGCCATGATCGAGGCGAGCGCGAAGCCGAGCTGATTAGCCTGCATGTTCTTGGACAGGCCGCTGGTGATCTTCGCGGTGGTCTGCACGAGCAGGCCCTCGGGCACGCGCGCCTTGGCCTGCTCGGCGAGCCCGGTCGCGTCGACGCCCGCGCGGACCACGGCGTCGATCTGCGTGAGGCGGCCTTTCTTCCCCGCGAGTTGCGCCAGCGCGTCGCGCTCGAGGAACACCTCGGGCCTTCCGAACGCGATCGGCGACTTGCTGATGCCGACAACGGTGAGTTTCACGGGCTCGCGCAGCGGCCTGACGAACTCGAGCACCGAGCCGAGTTGCACCCGGCGCTCGCGCGTGAGCTTCTCGGCCTCGTCCTTGCTTTCGACGTATTCCGGGCCCGCGCTCGTGTCGTCCGCGGCGGCGGAGAGCAGTCCGGGCAGGGCGGCCATCACGCTCGCGGCGCCGGGTTCGGGCGTCTTGCCGAACGCGACCTGGCTCGCCTGATCGATCACGATCTCGCCCGGGCCCTTGGGCCAGCGGCCTTCGACGAGATCCATCGGGCGCACGCGCGATTCGGACTCGATGTCGATGCCCTGCGCCATGGGGGTCTGGCCCATCACGCGCTTCTGACGCTGGAAGCCGTTGCGGGTCGGGTCCGTGGACTCGGTCCATTCGTACCGGACGAAACGGAGCGAGAGGCTGGAGGTGAAGCGCGAGCTGACGTGATCGACCTCGGGCCAGCTTGCGACGCGATCGGCGATCGAGGCGTCGAAGTCTCCGCCGCCGGAGCGTGACGTGACGCGGAGGTCGGCCTTGCCGAAGGTTGAATCGAGGCGCGAGCCGATGGCGCCCTGGACCGAGGCCAGCGCGAAAGCGATCGCGGTGATGAGCGTCGCGCAGAGGGCGACGACCGCGACGAGGAGCGCCGAGCGGCTAGGCCGCGCCGACACACTGTTGATAGCGAGCCGCCACGCCGCCCGCATCCAGTCCCTCCGATTCGATGGTTCCGGTCACTTGGCCGTCCTTGAGCACGAAGACGCGCCGGCAGTGGGCCGCGGCGGCGGGTTCGTGCGTCACCATGAGCACCGTGATGGCGCGTTCCCTGGCGAGTTCGCCGAGCAAGGTCCAGAGCTGTTCGCTGCTCGCCGAATCGAGATTGCCCGTGGGTTCGTCGGCGAGCACGAGCGCGGGCGAGAAGAGCAGGGCGCGGGCGATGGCGACGCGCTGCTGCTCGCCGCCCGAGAGCGCGTCGGGGCGGTGCGCGGCGCGCCCGGCCATGCCGAGACGATCGAGGAGTTCGGCGCTGCGCGACGACATGGCGTGGTGGTCCTCGCCCGAGAGCAGGCCGGGCAGCTCGATGTTCTCTTTGGCCGAGAGGGTGGGGATGAGGTTGAACTGCTGGAAGACGATGCCGATGCCGCGGCGGCGGAACTCGGTGGCGTCACGCTCGCCGAGCGAGTGGAGGGCGCGCTCGCCAAGCCAGATCTCGCCGGAATCGGGGCGATCGAGGGTGGCCAGGAGGTGGAGCAGGGTTGACTTGCCGCTCCCGCTGGCGCCCATGATGGCGTAGAAGCCGGGGGCGTCGATGGAGAGGTCCACGCCGCGGAGGGCGGGGACTTCGCGCCCGCCGATTCGATAGGACTTGTGGACCTTGGCGCAGCGCAGCATCACCAGAAGAACGCTCCGACGAGGGGTTCAATGCACCGCTTGGTTCGCCGGCCGTCGCTTCCGCGATTCAAGTTACGCCGGATGGGCCGCGTCGTACTTGGCGGCGTCCATCATGCCGGCGAGCCTGGACTTTTCGGTCACCTTGACCTTGACGAGCCAGCCCTTGCCGTAGGGATCGCTGTTGATGAGGGAGGGGTCGTCGGAGAGGGCCTTGTTGACCTCGACGATCTCGCCGCCGGCGGCGCAGTAGACGTCGCTGGTGGTCTTGACGCTCTCGACCTCGCCGACGATTTCGCCGGCGGAGAACTTGGTGCCGGCCTTCTTCATTTCGACGTAGGTGACGTCGGTGAGGGCGTTGACGGCGAACTGCGTCAGGCCGAGCGTCAGCGTGTCGCCCTCAAGCTTGTGCCACTCGTGCGAGTCCGAATACACCCGATCCGCTGGGCTGCCCATGTCAACCTTCCGTTCCGGCGCTGGATCGGCCTCCACCGCGGCCGCCGATCGAGCGCGTTTCAGACCCATGCTAGGCGTGCGCAAGTCCGACCGGTCCGGTTCAAGGGCGAAACTGGCGTGCGGAACGCGCCCCCGCTACAGTCCGCCCGAGCATGCTTTTGACCCTCAACGCCGCCTGCGCCGCCCCTTGGCTTACCAGCGCCCCCAAGGGTCGCACGCGCCCCCTCACCATCCTCGACCTGCCGGTCTTTGCCAAGGAGCACCTGGGCCTGGCGGGCCTGTCGCTCCCGACCAACCTTTTGGCGGGGTTTGACAAGCAGAAGATCGAGCACCTGCGTGAGCGGGCCGACAAGGCGGGCTGTGCGGTGCTGCTCATTTACGAGCCCGAGCCGCAGGCCTTCGCCGATCCGACGCTGGCCGACGCGGCGATCGACCGCATGAAGCGGGTGGTGCAGGCGGCCCATGTGCTCGGTTGCAACGCGGCCGCGGTGAAGGTGAAAGCGGCGGACTCGCCCGCGGAGCTGGACGCCGCCGCCAAGCGGATCCGCATGGTGTCAGAGCCGGCGGAGAAGATGGATATTTCGTTGCTGATCTCGCCGCACACGGGCCTGACCAGCACGCCCGAGCGCGTGACCGACCTGATCAAGAAGGTCGGCGGCTTCCGCGTCGGCACGTTCCCGGATTTTCAGGCGGCGGCGGCGAGCAAGGACCCGACGGCGTACCTGCGCCGCATCACGCCCTACGCCTCGAGCGTGTGCGCGTCGACGGTCGCGTTCAAGGAAGGCACGCCGCCGGTCCACACGGCATATGACCTGAACCTGATGGTGCAGGCGGTGCTTTCGGTGGGGTATGACGCGGCGCTGACGATCGACTATCGTGGGACGGGAGACAGCACATTGGGCGTCGCCCAGACCCGCGACGCGCTGCTGGCGGCTCTAAAGCTGGACGAAGTCGGCCCGACCGACGAGGAACTGGCCGATCTGGAGGCCGAACTCGGCGAGGACGACGAGGAAGACCAAGAGACCTGAATCACGCCACGCGGCGGGTGCGCGGCGAAGCGAACAAGCGAGGACACCCGCGGAGCTCCATCGTGAACGCCACCCCAGCCGCCCCGGTCGCTCCCAAGTCTCCCACCCGGCTCGATCTGCCCCCCAAGAATCCCATCGTGCTCCCGCACTCGCGGCCCATCATCATCACGATCGACGGCCCGGCGGGCACGGGCAAGTCATCGGTCGCGCGCACGCTCGCCAAGCACCTGGGCCTGGATTTCCTCGACACCGGCGCGATGTACCGCGCCGCGGCCGCCATCGTCATCGATCACCAGATCGACCCCAACGACGTCGACGCGATCGTGGCGCAGGTCCACAGCGCCGACCTGCACTTTGACTGGAAAACAGATCCGCCGACCATCATGGCCTGGGACAAGCCCATCGCCTCGCGCATCCGCGACGCGGACGTGACGGCCATCGTTTCGCCCATCGCGGGCATCGCCGAGCTGCGCCGCCTCATGGTCGGCGAGCAGCGCCTGATCGCCCACGACCACCCGCGTCTGGTCACCGAAGGGCGCGACCAGGGCACGGTCGTGTTCCCTGACGCGGCGGTGAAGTTCTATCTGGATGCGTCGCCCGAGGTGCGGGCGACGCGCCGGGCCGACCAACTCAAGGCCGCGGGAAGGACCGCGGACTTCGCGGAACTGCTGCGTGACATCATCGCGCGGGACCAGTCCGACTCGACGCGATCGGACGGCCCGCTGCGGGCGCCGTCGGACGCCATACGCATCGACACGTCCGCAATGACGTTTGAGCAGGTGGTGGACGCCTTGGAGCGGGACGTTCGGGTCCGGGCGTCAAAGTAGGGGGTTTCTGACCCGTCCCGGCGTGTTGCATACGCTTGGCAGTCCGTCGGCCGGGCGTTTGCCTGTGGCCCGACGCACGGAGGTCTTCCATGGAAGCATTCGAGCAACTCAAGAGATTGATCGCCGACATCGAGGCGGACATCGCCAAGGCCGAGGGCGGCAACAAGGCCGCGGGCACCCGCGTTCGCCAGGTGATGCAGGACATCAAGAACGCCGCCCAGGACATCCGCGCCAAGATCCTGGAGATTCGCGATGCAGGAAAGCAGGGCTGAGGCCCCGGCGGCGCGGCACGGGCTTCTGTTTGATCTCAACGCGATCGACCTTTCGGCGCGGGTGCGCTCGAAGGCCGACATCGAGTCGTTTCTCCCGCACCGCGGTCAGATGTCGTTGCTTGACGGCGTGATCTGGGAGCACGCGGAGCTTCTGCAGGCGGTCGCGATCAAGCGCGTCCGGGACGACGAGTTCTGGGTCGCCGGGCACTTCCCCGGACACCCGACGTTCCCGGGCGTGATGATGATCGAGGCCGGGGCGCAGCTGGCGTGCTACGAGTTCATGGCGCGCAAGTGCGGGCCGACGCTGGTGGCGTTCCTGCGGATCGAGAACGCGGCGTTCCGGGCCGCGGTCGCGCCGGGCGAAGACCTGTACCTCCTGTGCAGCGAGGTGAAGGTCGGGCGACGTCAGTTCGTCTCCGACGTCCAGGGCGTGGTGCGCGGGCAGCTGGCCTTCGAGGCCCGCATCAGCGGGATGGTGACGGCGAAGTAACGGTCTGCAACAGGGGTGTCATCGTGCCACCGATGTCGGCCTTGCGACATCGGTGCGGTTTTGGTGCCACTCCTTCGCATCTCTTCCCTTGCTCCGCGCTGCTATTTTTCATCCATGCCCACGTATCCGCTGCTGTTTGAGCCGCTCTTCTTCGCCAAGGTCTGGGGAGGGCGCGCCCTCGAGCATCTTTCCAAGCCGATCCCGGCGGGGGAGAACATCGGCGAGTCGTGGGAGCTGGCGGACCTTGGGTCGACTTCGTCGGGCGGCGCGGGCGGCGGTTCGGCGCGATCGATCATCGCCAACGGGGCGTTGCAGGGGCGATCGCTGAATGACGCCGTGGCGCTGTGGAAGACCGACCTGCTGGGCGTGACGCCCGCGACGCCGTCGGGCTGCTTCCCGCTGCTCGTGAAGTTTCTTGATGCGCGCGAGAACCTCTCCGTGCAGGTGCATCCCAGCCCGGCCTATGCCCGCGCGCACGCCGGCGCGCACCTCAAGACCGAGAGCTGGTACATCCTCCACGCCCGGCCCGGCGCGGTGATCTACAAGGGCATCAAGCCCGGCGTGTCGCGCGAAGAGTTCGCGGCCCACGCCCGCGCCAACTCGCCCGACATCGTCGACGACATGATCGCGCTGCCCGCGATCCCCGGCGAGTGCCACAATCTCCCGAGCGGCACGGTGCACGCGCTCGGCGCGGGCGTGCTGGTCGCCGAGGTGCAGACGCCCAGCGACACGACGTTCCGCCTGTATGACTGGGGACGCAAGGGACGCGAGCTGCACACCGAGCCGGCGCTGGAGTGCGCTGATTTCTCCGCGGCGCCGCCCGCGGCCGGGCTCGGCGCGGGCCGTTCATGTGCGACGCTGGTGACCACCGAGTTCTACACGATCAACGAGCTCTCGCTGCGCGCGGGAGAGTCGCGCGCGATCGCGGACGCCCATTCGGAGGCGCGATCGCGCCCCGTCGTGGTGATCACGCTCTCGGGCCAAGCGAGGCTTGAATCGCCGGGCGGCATCACATCGCTCGTGACGGGCTCGACGTGCCTGGTCCCCGCGAACCTGGCGGGCGCGGCGCGGATCATCGCGGAGGGCGACGCGCGATTGCTGACGGTGGCGGTCGGGGTGTAAAGGATCGGTCCGTCGCTTCGTGACTCGGACGCGCCGATCGCGTATGCCAGCCGCGCTCCAAAGCGGCGGAGAGAAAACGCTCGCCTCAGGTCCTAGAGCGCCTTGAGCCCAAATCTAGCGCTGTTCGGCGCACGGACGGGTTGCGCCAGGCGTGGTGATGCGGTAGGTTCCCTTTCTGGTGGGAAGAAAGGGAGTCGTTTGATGGCGGCGCCGTATT
>JADYYE010000209.1 GCA_020853815.1 Phycisphaerales bacterium | reverse complement strand
TATCCGCCTGCCACGGCTGGCTGAAACGGATACCGGACACGCTGATAACCGAGATGAACGAGAAGCAGCGCGGAATCATCGTTGCAGCATTCGAGGAGCAGGCGGCACGCTACAAGACGCCGAACGCCATAGGTCAGGGGAGCGCCGCTTGCGGCGCGTCCCCTGCACCGACGGGTTATACGGATGGCAATTGAGGACATGATGAAAGCAGCCTACGCAGACCCGCCCTACCTCGGATGCGGTGCCAAGCACTACGGCGACCGACACGACGATGCGGCAGAGTACGACACGCCGGATGCGCACAAGCGGCTGATAGAGCGCCTTTGCGACGAGTTCGACACATGGGCACTGAGCCTGCACGAACCGAGCCTGCGCGCGATTCTGGCGATGTGCCCGGATGACGTGAGGGTGGCGGCATGGGTTAAGCCGTTCGCGGCCTTCAAAGCAAACGTGACGAGGGCCTGGGCGTGGGAGCCTGTGATTTTCCGCTTTGCCCGGAACCGCACGCGGGAGCAGGACACTTGGCGCGACTTCGTGGCCGAGCCGATAGCGATGCGGCGCGGGTTCCCCGGAGCGAAGCCGGACAAGTTTTGCTTTTGGGTTTTTGAGGGCTTGAACCTGACGCCAGAGGATGACTTTCACGACCTGTTCCCCGGCAGCGGTGCCGTGGGCGATGCGTGGAAGAAGTGGAAGGCGGCGCAGGTAAGGCCGGAGCAGATTGAACTGGAGGCGACATGAAGTCTTTGATGCGCCAGAAATTTGAAGAATGGTACGGATTCGAGGTTTGCGACGACATGGACATTCAAACCGAGGTCGCATGGGACAACTGGAAGGTAGCGTGGAAGGCAGCGATGGAACACGCGAAAGAGAAGGCGGACGAGCACGCGCAGAAGTTTGCTTACACGCCAGCTATGAAGCGGGCGCTTGGTACATGGCTGCAACGTGCTGCGCTGGCGATGGAAGATGAAGCCGTATAACGATTGACATAACCGGCGCGGCGGCTTTTCGCCGCGTCCGGGTTGATGGATGGGTTAGCCGCCGTATTACCAGCACCGACTTTTAAGGAGATGAACATGGCAGCAACGAGACAGGATATTGAAGG
>JADYYE010000208.1 GCA_020853815.1 Phycisphaerales bacterium | reverse complement strand
TCAAGGTGCCCAAGCAGATTCTGCAAAGCCTAAGAAGGGTAAGAATTTTCATAAGTTACGCATTCAAAAAATAGGAAATACTTTGATTCCTCCTGGAGTTTTGGAATCGATGAAGGAAGATGGTTATTTTGTCGGCGATGATGATCCAGTTGTTGTGGTCAGAGGACAGAGATTCTCGTTTTGCCACAACGGTATCTTAAAAGCGTCTGATGAATTAACCGAGCTTCCCATTGAAGGAAAATCTGATGAAGTTGTGTTGATTCCCTTGTATATCCCGATTTTGCACCAGGTAGAGAGTAAACCATACTTGATCCTTGCCACGCGATATCCTAAAGTTGGGATTGCGACCGATGTATCTAATTTACATGATCACCCAAGGGGTAATGTTGCTGCGTCTGAAGGGAGAATCAGGATAAGTCGTGAACCACTGAAAGGCGGAAGTATTCCTGATTTTGTTAACACTGTTCCGGCGAATGGATTGGAAGGATCAGAGGCAAGTGCAGTGCTAACTAGTCAAGATCATGTCTTAGAAATGAGCTTGGGGCATTTGAGATATGCCGATAATGAGGCACCAGCAAAATATTTGCATGTGAGAGACAAATATTTAATAGAGATGCTTCCAGCAATGCTGGCACATCCAGAAAATCATGTTTATCATGAGCAAATTCTTAAAAATTATCGAGAATGGATGCGCCACAATATTCCGACCCATGAAACAGATCTACAAGATGGGGCAAGGGTGGGTGAATTGGTCCTAAATTTGATTAAGGATGCGTTTCTCCACGGCTATCGTGCGGATAGTAATTTTTTGGAAATAACACAAAAAGAAGCTATCGAAAAATGGAATGGGCTTAAAGATGAAAGGGACTTTGCTGCCGCGGAAGCAGCTGAACAAATTATCAAGAGTAGCGGTAGACGATAGTGGAAATCTAAATTAAACATTTTCTTCAGGATTGAAGGTCTTTGGATTATTTACTGTGTCTGCGTAGTTGTCGAGGTATAATGTTTTACATATGGCTCTATCAGTAGGGACGGTCAGGACGAGAAGCCACAAGTTGAAAATAGGGTAGGTGAGTTCAAGATTCCATTCCAGTTCGTTTTTAAACTGCCTAGTATGCGAAAGGCTAGGATGATCTTAGCTAGGGACCAAATGGGGCATATTTTGAGCTCTGCGGTCCCACAGGCGGCATTATCATAAGGTATATAGCTCTGTTCGGTGATGTAAGTATGATGTTTATATCGACAATCTTATAGTATAATCCCACGATGAGCAGAGAAGATAATTATAGAAGAATTATTAATACCGTAGGTGGTAGCTCCTTGGAGCAGTCTTTTCCTAAACCAGATGAATCTAGTTATGACTCTTGGGTTGATGGTTTGCGTTGGGATGACCTACTTTCACTGAATATTCCTCCTTTTATACATGCTCAAGTTGCGATCACTACAGCTGTTGCAGTAGTGAGACTAGCTCAAGAACACAATCTGGTACTTGCCGACAGAGATATGCGTAATGTTGTACTTGAGCCTGTTAATAGGACTCGCGAAGAATCGATATTTAGAAATAGTAGAGGAGACATGTCGGTAATTCAGATCGATTTTGGAGAGGTATATGGCCCAGATTGTGAAGCTAATGTACTCGCGGCTAGGACTTTAGCCAACTGTTTTTCGCAAGTTAAAGAAATTGATCGTACACAATTCTCTAGAAGCATAGTGGGGCGAGTCAGTAGTAGACAGTACTCTAGTGCGATTGAAGAACTGCGTGGTAGTTTGGATGAATACAAGTCAAGCTATCATGTATTAGCCTATTCTGATAAGGCCTTGGATAATATTGCCAGGTTTCGAGAGTTAGTTGATAGTAAGTAAGATATCTTTGTATCCTATAGCTATTTGTGTTAAAATCCTGATATGAAAAATTCTCAACGCCAAGAATACGATTTTTCTAATCCCGCAGATGTAGAGCGCTTTAGAGTCGAGCATGTCGAGGCAAATGAAGATGCATGGTTGAGTCTAGTAGGGTATGTGGAAGCTAATCACGATAAGATTACGATCCATCACGCTGCTCTGTATAAACTACTCGAGAACAATCAAGAACTCTTGGACCGTATTAACCACAGATTGAGTGGGTAGAATCAGTTTAATTATCCCATTTTGATATATTCGTTGCTAGTTGACGCGCACTGTGTGCAGGGGTTACGGTGAAT
>JADYYE010000023.1 GCA_020853815.1 Phycisphaerales bacterium | reverse complement strand
GATCGTCCTGGGTCTGCGCCGGCGGCAAACCGGCGACGCTCGGGCGCAGGATGCGTGCCGCGTCGAGTCCGACTCCTGGAGTCCAGTGCAGGACATCGACCTCGCCCCAGCCGACCCCGACGCTGTCGTCGAACGGTACCCCGACCGCGAGCTCCTCGGTCCCGTCGCGGTTGAAGTCGCCGGTCGCCAGCGCGACACCGAAAGCGTCCCCGACGATCGCCTGCGGCGCACCGAAGATCCGCTCCTGATTCCAGTGCTGGGTGCGTGCGGGGTTGAACCAGGGTGCCGGACTCTGCCCCCACAGGAAGGTGATCTCGCCGGCATTGCCGATTACGCTGCCGTCGTTGTGCTCGATGTCCTCGTAGGGAGCGCCGACGACGAGCTCGTCGAAGAAGTCGTGGTCGAGGTCGCCGGCGACGAGGCTGGACCCGAACTCGTCGCCGCCCTCGTTGAACCCGCCGGTGTCGCCCTGCCCGAGCCAGGCGTTGTTGGCGAACAGCAGGCTCCACGGACTTCCCATCAGCACCAGAACGGCGCCGACGCCATCCTCGCCGGGAACGCCGATGGCCAGATCATCGTAAGGCACGCAGAAGGGCGTGCAGCTCCAGTCGCCATTGAAGTTGCCGGCGGCGAGCGCGGTGCCGAACTTGTCGGGGGCTTCGGCGGTGTCGGGGATGCCGGCCTCGTCCTGGGTCACGACATAGGTGTTGCCCGGATCGAGCCCGCCGCTGCTGCCGTGGAGAACGAGCACCGCGCCGGCAGAGGCCGCTCCGCTCACGGTCGCATACGGCGCCCCGATCGCGAGATCGGCGTAGAAATCGCCATTGAAGTCACCGGTCGCGAGCGCCCAGCCGAAGTAGTCGGCGAGGCCTGCGGGCCCGGGAAGACCGCCGCGGCCGAGCTGCAGGTACTGGCCGCCGGCGAGGTCGATGCCGCCGTTCTGGCCGTAGAAGATCTGCACCGACCCCTTCTGCCCCCCGCCGGGTTCGTCGTCCTGGATGGTGCCGACGGCGAGATCGTCGCGGCCGTCGAAGTTGAAGTCGCCGGCTGCCAACGTCCAGCCGAAATGGTCGCCGGCCTGGGCGGTGTCTGGCCCGCCATAGGCGAACTGATTGAGGATCGTCGTCGCCGGCCCCGGCGCGAGGCCGCTACCGGGAATGCCCCAGTGGATGAAGACGGCGCCGGCGCTCTGGCGGGGGTCCTCGATCGGTCCGCGATCGAACGGCGCGCCGGTCGCCAGGTCGTCGGCGCCGTCGCCGTTGAAGTCGCCGACCGCGAGCGCGTAACCGAACCAGTCGGAGGCCTCGGCGGGGTAGGACGGGATGTCCGTGTTGAGAAAGAACTGCGAACCCACCGGGGAGAGGCCCGCTGCGCCGTAGGGAACGGGCAGGGCGGCCGACGGGCACGGGATGAACAGCGTCGGCAGGAGAGCGAGGAGCGCGGTCGGCAAGTGAGAACGGCCCAGGTGGCTTTCGCGGATCGGGTTCATGACGACTACGCGCCGGAACCCCGCCCCGCGGCTCACCCAGCCGGGACACGTCGGAGGGACACATTAGCGGGACACACAAACGGGCCACACAAACGGGCCACACAAGCGGGCCATCCAGCTCGGTTCGTCTCGACGGGCAGGTGCCAGATTGGAGGCTGAAAACTCGTCTTTATCTGAGAAATGACCAGAATCGCTCGACTCGTCGTCCCTGGCCTGGCGCATCACGTGACCCAGAGAGGCAATCGGCGCCAACCGACCTTCTTCCGCGCTCTCGACTACAAGGTCTACTGCGACCTCCTGTCCGAACACTGCGAGAGGGAACAAGTGTCCATCTGGACGTACTGCCTCCTTCCCAACCATGTTCACCTGGTGGCCGTGCCAGCAGATCCAGGAGGGCTGCGCCGAGCGCTGTCCGTCGCGCACCGGCGCTATACCGCGATGATCAACCGGCGAGAAGGATGGAAAGGGTGCCTTTGGCAAGGGCGTTTCGCTTCCTTTCCCATGGACGACAGGCACCTTCACGCGGCAGCGCGCTACATCTTGCTGAATCCGGTGCGGGCGGCGCTGTGCAGCCGCGCTGAAGATTGGCCCTACTCCAGTGTCAAGGCGCATTTGACAGGCGCGAGCGACGGGTTGGTCGACGTGACCGGACTGGGCAGTCGAATCCCTGACTGGAAGGAGCTGTTGCAGGGCTCCCCAACGTGGAGCGAGCGCAGTCGAATCCGGAGGCATGAGAGCAGCGGTCTTCCCCTCGGCGACGATGACTTCCTGGGCGAGATTGAAGAGCTGACCGGCCGCACTTTGCTTTCTCCATCCGTCCGGCGGGCTCGCCTCCTTCGATAGCGGGCTTGAGACCCGCAGCCTTCCCACACCAGTCCGTGTGTCCTGTTTGTGTGTCCCATCCAGGTGTCCCTCCAATGTGTCCCGTCAACGTGTCCCCGGGGGATAACGTGTCCCCGGGGGATCTGATAGGATGCGCCAGCCCATTCGGGTGAACGCACGGCGCGTTCCGCGCCGATTCAAAACACGGAGACGAGACCAGTGAGCCGCAGTCAACGGACGGACGTCCGCAATATCGCCATCATCGCCCACGTCGACCACGGCAAGACCACCCTCGTCGACGCCATGCTCTGGCAGAGCGGGATCTTTCGCGCCAACGAAGCGGTCATGGAACGGGTCATGGATTCGATCGATCTCGAGCGCGAAAAAGGGATCACGATCATGGCCAAGAACACCTCGATCATCTACAAGGGGACGCGGCTCAACATCGTCGACACCCCAGGCCACGCCGACTTCGGCGGCGAGGTCGAGCGCACGCTCAAGATGGTGGATGGCGTCATGCTCCTCGTCGACGCTTCGGAAGGGCCCCTGCCGCAGACCCGCTTCGTGTTGCGCAAGGCGTTCGAGGCGAACCTCACGCCGATCGTGGTGATCAACAAGATCGACCGCCCCGACGCGCGCAT
>JADYYE010000022.1 GCA_020853815.1 Phycisphaerales bacterium | reverse complement strand
TCGACGACATCACCCTCCTTGGTGGTGTCCATGATGCGCTGCCAGGCCATCTGGCGGTCGGCCTTGCGCTTGGACAGCTGCACCACGCCGCCCTCGCCCTCGAGCTCTTCGAGGTAGAAGCTGTGGACGTCGCCGGGCTTGATCTCGGTGCCCTCGAACTCTTCCTTGGGGACCAGGCCCTCGCTCTTGAGGCCCACCTCAACCACGACATCATCACCGGCATAGCCGATGATCTTGCCCTTGATGAGCTTGCCGGGGGTCAGATCGTTGATCTGCTGCCCGAGAAGGGAGTCCATGTACTCCTCGTCGCCGGCCTTCTTGCCCAGCGCGTCGCGGACCATGGAGTTGGCGATGTCGTCGGAGATACCAAGAGAAGCGATCAGGTTTTCATCGATCATGGGACAATGTCTCGTTGCGCTGCGTGACCCGTGCCGCGGTCGGTGTCTCGGCCGGATTCGACAGCGCCGGCCCGGGAGCGACCTCGCTCCCGTCCGTGCCCCGCTGGGGCTGTTCGACGTTTCGGGCTCATCCGCCCCCGCGAACGCGGGGAACTGACGGACCACCGACCCACCGGGTCAAAGTCTAGGCCTGTTCGGTGCCCGGTTCCCCTGCCCGATCACGCTCCCACCGAGGCGACGATCATCTCCACGAACTCGACCATCGCCGCGAGCAGCAGCCCCGCACCGTTGGCTGCCAGCACCACGGAATCGACGTCCAGAAGGTTCGATGTATCCACGCGCCGACGAAGCACCACACGGACCACGGCCGACACGCCGATCCCGCAGAGAATGCCCGCGATGAAGGGCGGCAGCCCCTCGATCTGCCCGCTTGCCCCCACACGGCTTGACGCACCGCTCACCGCCGCGGAAGCGATCATCCCCGCGCCCCACGCCAGCATGACCACCACCGCGCCGACGCTCAGCCACCAACGCGACGCTGTGCGCCGCTTCTGCAACTCGATCGGAATCTCCCCACGCTCGAACATGCCGATCTCTCACTGAGGTGGCCGAGGCGTTCGTGTGTCCTGGAGTCTCGCACGATTCTCGGGCCGTTGCAATCAATGCTAGATTGTTGCCATGCCCGACCATTCGACTCATCTCAATTCGATTCGCCCGACCTCTCGCCTCGCTTCGAAACCTCTTCACGGGCCTTCGACCCTATTCCTCCTCGCGGTCGTTTCGCTCCTTTCCGCCCCAGCGCTCGCCCAACCCGCCACGCCCGCCAAGCCCAAGCCCGGCGTCATCACCAGCCACTCCGAAGGCCTTCACGGCTACATCGGCTTCTCAACCGAAGAGCCGCCCGATCGCGCGATGTACAGCGCAGGCGTCGGGTTCTACACCGCCGTCTGGCCGCTCGTCGATCGCCCGCTCGCCAACTTCCAGATCGGCCTGGCCAGCACGTGGATTCTTCCGAACAACTCGGACAATCGCGACACGCCGCTGGCGCCCGAGGGAACACTCGCCCGCTCGTGGCCCGAGCGCGGGCCCACGTGGGACAGCGTCTTCCAGACCGTCGAGGGCGGCGTGGGTTTCTGGGCCGGCAATCACTTCCGCTATCACTCGCCCAAGTTCAGCATGAACGCCACGCCGCAGTGCTACGACTACGAGGTCGGCTCGCCCGGCTGGTCGTTCTTTCAGAGCAACGAAGCCCTCGCCGACGATCGCCTCGGCATCGCGCAGCTCAGCAATCGCCTCCTCATCCCGCCCGACGGCCTGCCTTTCGAGGGCGAACCCTCGGGCCAGTTTCTCGGCTATTCCTGGCTCGCGCTCCCGTTCACCGACCCCGTCGCCGGTGAGCCGCCCACAGGCGATCAGAGCTGGACCTGCTTTCTCAACGCCGCCAACTTCAAAGGGCCCATCGCCTTCTACATCCCCGAAACATGGAGCAAGATCGGCAAGCTCTTCAACTACCCGTACATCTTCGGGCGCGGGCTCGACGCGCGCCCCGCGACGGTCGGCGGCGGCGCGATCGAGATCAACACCGTGCCGCGCTTCGATTCGCTCGACGCGTCCGGCGTGGTGTACTCCAAGATCCCGAAGCTGCAGTTTCCGGTCGACGAACAAGGCCGGACGTTTCTGGTGCAGGACGTGACTTACTACTCCAAGGCCGCACTCTGGGATTCGCTGAAGACCTGGCGCGACGGCGGCGCTGCAAGTTCGGGGCGCTTCGACACGAAGGGCGCCTGGAAGCCAACGCTCACCACCAAGACCACCGAGTACGACCAGGCGGGCAAGAAGGTCGTCGGCGTGGAACGCACGTTCGACACCAAGGTCTTCGAAGGCAACGTGTGGGGGCTGCAATGGTCGGGCGAATCTCGCGCCCGCTTCGCCGTGTTCCCGCAGTACTACAAGCAAGCCGGCGATGAGCGTGTCGCGGTCGCGCCTTCCGACGTCCCGCGCGAGACCAAGCTGATCGCCAAGGAGTTTGCCAACGCCGCGGTCGGCCCCGCGTATACCTCGCCCATCTCCGGCGCGTGGGCCACGCCCGGCCCGACCAAGGGCCCATTCAAAGCCAAGCTCCGCGACGGCTCGATCGTGACCTACTCGTGGTCTCGCTTCGTGGATCAGCCCTCGCTCCAGCAGTACCACTGGAGCGACGAAAAGAAGGCGCGTGTGCAGCAACTCGTCGAGAAGATGCACACGTCATGGACGATCGACGCGGAGTACATGCCGCCGCCCACCCGCGGCGAACTCGTCCGCCTCGATCCCGGCCTGATCGTCACGCCGCCCAAGGGCCTCGAATCGGGCTACGTCCCCATCGTGACGCGACAGGAAGGCAAGCCGTGAGAGGCACAATCTGAATCCCGCGTCTGTGGACGCCGGACCTGAGGAGTCCGCGAAGAAGGTGCGTGTCGATGATCGCGGAGTCTCGTCGCGGAGTCACATCCGCGGCTTTGCGTTCCTGCGGGGTACCCGAACGCCGTCGGCGCCGCCGACCGTCCCCACGCCGCCTACCATCCCGCCCGAACCGCGGCCCCGTCGTCTAGCCTGGTTCAGGACACCACCCTTTCACGGTGGGTACATGGGTTCGAATCCCATCGGGGTCATTGGCGCTCAATGCGAACCGCACACGCGGGTTGTTCCGGCCAAATCCTGCGCCCGAACTCGTGACAGGAACCAGACGCTTCCGCGGCCCGTCACCAATCCGGCCGTCGTGCTCCGTGGCCTCCTCGTGCGCCGCAAGATTCCTATCATGAACTCCGGCACGACCCCGCGTGCCCGCCGCGCGGATCATTGCCAGAAACCGGAGCACACATGTCGAGCCACGCGATGTTCGAGGGGCTTGAATCCCGCCAGCTCCTGGCGGTCTTCACCGTCACCAACACCCGCGACGCCGGCGCGGGCTCTCTGCGCCAAGCGGTGCTCGATGCCAACGCGGCAGCCGGCGCCGACGTCATTGAGTTTTCCAGCGGCCTGGCCGGCACCATCGCCCTGTCGAGCGGCGAACTCAACGTCTCGGATTCTCTTAGCATCAACGGGCCTGGCGCCAACGCCCTCGCCGTCAACGCGGGAAGCGCCTCGCGCGTGTTCAACTTCACCTCCGGGACCTCGTTCCTCCGCCGCCTGTCGATCACGCGCGGGAGTGCGACCGCCGGCGCCGGAGTCGCCAACGCCGGGACCCTCACCATCGAGGCCTGCGATATCTCTTCGAACAGCGCCGTCGCGGGCGGCGCGATCGCCAACACCGGCACACTGACCGCACTGGGATCCACGTTCGCATACAACTCCGCCAGCGGGAGCGGCGCCGGGCTCTACAACGACGCGGGCGGCGTAATGTCGCTCCTGAACTGCACGATCTCCCTCAACTCAACCAGCGGGCAATACGGCGGCGGGATCGACACCCTTGGCACGCTCACCGTCTCCAACTCAACCATCGCGTACAACTTCGCGAGCGCGGGCCGCGCCATCAGCATCCGCGGTGCGGGAAATGCGACCGCGATCAGCACCATCATCGCCAGCAGCCAATCCAACGTCGTTTACGGCGTGTTCGAGGCCGGCTCGATCAACAACCTGCTCCAGTACTCCGGCGGCGGCCTCACCAACGGCGTGAACGGCAACATCGTCGGTGTCGATCCCTTCATGTCGTCGCTCAGCTGGGCGGGCGGCCCGACCAAGGTGCACGCCCTCCGCGACGGAAGCCCCGCCATCAACAAGGGCGTCAACCCCAACTCGCTGACCACCGACCAGCGTGGCGGCATCTACGCACGCCAGGTCGGCGCCGTCGTTGATATCGGCGCGTTCGAGTTCGGAGGCGACGACTACGCGAATTCAGGCGACTGGGCGGGCGCGCACGCCATCACGCTCAACGCCGCCGATCATGGAATCGGCGCAGGCGTGCTCGAACAGAACTTCGACACCGATCTCTTCATAATCGTGCCCGCTGCCTCCGGCCTCATCACCATCACGCTCGATGTGCCCAGCGGCTTCGATGGATGGCTCGAGGTCTACAACTCCTCGCACACAAGGCTTGTTCGCGCGAGCGACTGGTCCAGCGGCCGGGACGAGATCGCCTCGTTCACCGCCGCCGCGGGGCAGACCTACTTCATCGTCGTCGGCGGCTTCCGCCAGCCCGACGGGGCGTATTCAGTCCTGGTCGCCGATGACCACGCCGACGCGGGCGAATGGACCTACGCGAGCGTGATCACGCTGAACTCCACCGGCGATGGAACCCGCTCGGGTGTCATCGACGTGGCCGACGATACCGATCTGTTCAAGTTCACGCCGGTGTTCTCGGGAACCAACACCATCCTGCTCGACGTCGACAGCGGCCTCGACGGATGGATCGAGCTCTACGACTCTGGCCGCAACCTGCTCGCAAGCGGCAACGCCGGCGCGACCAACGGCGACGAGACCCTTGCATGGAGCCTGACCGCCGGACAGGCGTACTTCGTCCTCGTGGGCGGCTGGCGCAATCCGAGCGGCTCCTACTCGGTCCAGATCGACGACGACCACGCGGACTACGGGGCCTGGTCGCGCGCCACCGTCATCTCCCTGACCGCCGAACTCGGCGGCGTCCGCACGGGCGTCGTCGAACGGCCCGCCGATACCGACCTCTTTACGTTCACCGGCTCGATCTCGAAAACGATCACGATCACCCTCGATGTCGCCGCGGGGTTCGACGGCTGGTTCGAGCTCTACGACGCCAATCACAACTATCTGATCAAGCAGAACCTCCGGGCCGCGGGCGGCGACGAGTCCCGCACCCTCGCCGTCTCCGCGGGTCAGATGTTCTACATCCTCGTGAGCGGATGGCGCGTGCCGAACGGGGCGTACACGGTCCGGATCGATGACGACCACACGGACGCCGGGAATTGGGGCAGCGCCAGCGACATCCCTTTGAACTACAAGGGCGATGGCTCGAACTCGGGCACGATCGACTTGCCGAGCGACACCGATCTCTTCAAGTTCACGCAGGACATCTCCGCGACCACGACGATCTGGCTCGATGTCGCGGGCGACTTCGATGGCTGGTTCGAGCTCTACGCCCCCGACCACTCGCTCATCGTTCGACAGAACGGCGGTGCAACCAACGGCGACGAGTTCCTCGCGCGGGCCCTGACCGCCGGGCAGACGTACTACATCCTCGTCGGCGGTTGGCGCAATCCGGGCGGCGGATACTCGATCACGATCGACGACGACCACGCGGATCAAGTCCGGTGGTCGCGCGCCAGCGCGATCACCCTCAACAGCGCGATCGACGGCGGCCGCGCCGGCGTGATCGAGCGACCGGGCGACCTCGACCTCTTCAAGTTCTCGAAGGCCGACTCCGGAAAAGTCACGATTACGCTCGATGTCGGCGCTGGTTTCGATGGCTGGTTCCGCGTGTTCAATTCGACGGGAGGGGAGCTCGGATCGACGCGGGATTCCTACGCCGCCGGCGGAGATGAGAGGGACGGCTTTTTCGTCACGGGTGGACAGACGTATTACATCCTCGTCGGCGGATCGCGTGTTCCGAGCGGCGATTACACCATCCGGATCAGCGACGACCATGCCGACGCGGGCGACTGGAGCAACGCCAGCGCCATGAGCATCAACGCTTCGCTCGACGCCCTCGGCGAGGGCAGGATCGAAGCGGCCGGCGACACCGACCTTTTCACCTTCATCTCGCCGGCCTCCGGGCCCCTCACAATTACGCTCGACGCCGCCTCGGGCTTCGACGGCTGGTTCGAGGTCTACTCCGCGGATCACACGCTGCTCCGCCGACAGAACCTCTGGGCCGCTGGCGGCGACGAAACGTACCAACTCCCCGTGACCAACACCCAGACGTTCTTCATCCTCGTCGGCGGCTGGCGTGTACCCACCGGCGACTATCGCCTTCTCATCAGCGACGACCACGCCGACGCCGGGATCTGGCCGCTCGCGACCGACATCGCGCTGAGCTCCACCGTCGACGGTTCCAAGACCGGCGTCATCGAGTTCGCCGGCGACACCGATCTCTTCCGGTTCACCGCCGTTGCCACCGCGAGCACCACGTTCACGCTCGACGCCGGAGAGGGCTTCGACGGCTGGTTCGAGGTCTACGACGCCAGCCAGATGCTCCTGCTCCGCAAGAACCTCTGGGGCTCCGGCACCGACGAATCAGGCTCCGTCGCGCTGACGGCCGGCCTGGTCTACTACGTCCTCGTCGGCGGATGGCGTGTTCCCGGCGGACACTACACCCTCGTGATCAGCGACGACCACGCCGACGCACTCGCCTGGTCCGGCGCAACCGCCCTCACTCCCAACGAAGACGGGCACGCGGGTGCCCCGGGCCTGATCGAATCCGCCGACGACACCGACCTCTTCCTCTACACGCCCGCCGCCACCGGCGCCGTCACCATCACGCTCGACGCCGTTCGAGGCTTCGACGGCTGGTTCGAGATCTACAACGCCGATTACACCCTCATCCGCCGCGTCAACACAACGGGCGCGGGCGGCGATGAAGTCTGGGGATTCCATCTGACGCAGGGCCAGTCCTATTTCGTGCTCGTGGGCGGCACACTCGCGCCCAACGGGCGTTACACGCTGAATCTCAACGACTGAAACCGCCCCGGCCGACCCCGCGTTCCAAAAACGACAACCCCCGCTTTCGCGGGGGTTTTTCGTCGAGTGGAGGCGACGAGACTCGAACTCGTGACCTCATCCATGCCATGGATGCGCTCTACCAAAACTGAGCTACGCCCCCGAATTGTCACGCCCCGTCGGGCCGCCCAAACACATCGGCCCTTTCCGTGGCGAGAGTGATCGTAGAAGATCGATCGGCGCGGTCAAGGCCGCCGCAAACTCGACCTGTTCGGGCTCGGGCCGGGGATGTCACGGTGATCTGGCTGGTTATTCGGGCGGGCCGGCGTTTCCGTCTTGGCATGATGTGGAGAGCGGTGGCCTGCGACCAACGGGACGGCGAAGCGTACAGAGGCGAACCCATAGCGGGTGGGCACGGCCACCGGCTTCGCTCACTCACCTGTCCACTCCTCGGAAGAGCGCGAATTGGCCTGGAGTCGAGCGTTGAGCGGAGCGCCCCAGCCCGGGGCGCTCAGGAAACGGGCAGTGGGAAGTCGCGCGACTTGAATTGAAACCGCTCTTGGATCACATGACCCCTCCGATGCAAGCGGGATGCGAACCCGTCGACAGATCCCACGCTGAAGCGTCGGGCGTGTCAGAGGAGAGGGAGTGAGCCTGGTTCGCCGCCGGGCCGCTTACTTCTTGGTTTCCGGCTTGCTCTCCGGCTTGGTTTCCGGCTTCGCCTCCGGGAGCGTCGCGGGCTTGGGTGGCGTCACCTCATAGCGCTTGCGGAACTCCTCCAGCGCCTTCTGGCGCTTGGCGGCCTCGGCCGGATCAACCTTGCCCAGGTACCACTTGTGCTCGTCCGAATTGAGCACCTCGTCGAGCTTGGCCGAGAGCGCCGCCGCCGCCTTGGCCTTCGCCGCGTCGGAGCTGTTCTGGTGCTCGCCGATGAGCTTCCGCAGCTCGGGAACCATCTCGGAATAGAACTTCTTGGAGACCTCATAGGTCCCGTGCCAATGCGCGAAGTCCGGCGCCATCATCGACGCGCCGTGGCGAGCCCGACGTCCCTCGTGGTGCCACAACTCGTACCACACAAAGTCAAGGTGATTGCTGAACTGCACCGGGTTCATGAGCGGCTTGGCCAGCTCGTACAGCGACTTGCCCGGGATCGCGAACTTGGTGTTGTACAGGTTGATGAACGCGTCGTACTGCACGTAGAAGTTGTTGACCCACTGCGCGTCGTGGCAGTTGATGCACACGTCCTGCATGTTCTTGCGCCGCGTCTGCCAGGTGATGTTCGCGCCGGGCAGGCCCAGCTTGGCGTCGGCGGCCTCGGGGCGGATCGAGACCTCCGGGCGGTTGTTCCACGAGATGCGCAGGCCCACGTCGTGCGTCACCGGCTGCTTCCGCGTCGCCGACATGTGGCACGTCGCGCACGTCGGCGCGTTGTGATAATCCTCGCCCACGACCCACTTGGGATTGTCGAGGTTCATCTTTGATTCGTTGGCGAAGAACGCCGCCCCGTGCTTCGAGGACTCGAAGATCTCCTTCTGCGGGTGGTCGGGGCCCAGGTGGCACTTGCCGCAGGAATCGGGGAATCGTCCCTGCGACGCGCTGAACGAGTGCCCCGAGTGGCAGGCGTTGCACGAGCCCTCCGAGCCGTCCGGGTTGATGCGTCCGATGCCGCTGTTGGGCCAGGTGGTGGGGTCCAGGCGTCCGCCCGGCAACACCTTTACCTCCGCGCCGTGGCACTGCCAGCAGCCCGTCACCGCCGCCGACGACACCCCGTCCGGGAATCCCTCGGTCTTGAAGCCGTGGCTTCCTTCCACGATCTCCGCGAGCGTGTTGTCGAGCGAGCCGAGGATCCGCCCGGCCTTGGAGTGACGCGAATTGGCGAACTCCTCGACCTCCTTGGAGTGACAGCGGGCGCAGTCCTTGGGCGTGACCAGCACCGCGATGGTCTGGCCGAAGTGCTCGTAGGCGTCGGTGTCGTCCTTGTTGGCGCTGTGGCACTCAAAGCACGCGACGTTGGCCCGGAAGTGCTTGCTCGAGCCCCATTGTTCGTACGCCGCCGGGCTGTGCTGCTTGTGGCAGGCGATGCACTGCTTGCTCGGCTCGCTGATCTCGCGCGGGCCGAAGGCCTGGCCGAGCGAATGCCCGGCGGGTGCGGCCAGCGCGACGAGGGCGGCGAGCCAAAGACGCTTCATCATGACCGGGTTCTCCTGCGCGACTTCGCGCGATCCAGACGAGTGTGTTCAGGCTCCCGCCGCGCTCGAAGCCGCGGAGTTGGAGGATGTTCCATTACTTGCGGCCGGGTCATAGGGGCGATCGAACGCCAGCTTTCCCGAGAGCACCGGGATCGTGACTCGGACCAGGATCGTGAAGACGAGGAATCCGAACGCCGTGATCCCCGCGGTCACCAGCCACTCGTTGGGCGTGGGCGTGTACTCAACGATCTCGCCGAGCGGCGAGGGAATGAACGCGGGGATGACCAGGCCCATGCCCTTCTCGATCCACACGCCGGCGATCATCATGGCGCACGCCGCCAGCAGGAATCCGCGAGATCGGCTCGCGGGCGTGAACAGGATCACGAGCCCGATCGCGTTGAGCGACAGCGCCGTCCAGATCCACGCCACCAGCCCGGAGCGCCCGTCGAGGCCCATGAACAGGTAGCGGGCGCTGGCGACGTGGGCTGAATCGGTGTAGAACTCCGTGAAGAGCTCCGACATCAGCAGGAAAAAACTGGCGGCCATGGCGACGCGCACGATGTTGCGGAGTGTGAGGAACGCCTTCTCCGGCACTTGATAGTCCGTGGTCCTGGAGATCACATGCAGCGCCAGGATCAGGATCGAGGGGCCGGCCGCGAACGCCGACGCCACCAGCCGCGGCGCGATCACCGCGGAGTTCCAGAACGGCCGCCCGCCCAGGCCGCAATACAAAAACGCCTCGACGAGCTGCGTGCTGAAGGCCCAGATGATCGCGACCATCACGAAGGGGACATAGAAGAGCTTGGTGGGCTCGCGCCGCCGGTACGCGGCGTAGATCAGGTAGCCGCAGATATGCAGGTTGAGGAGCAGGTACCCGTTGAGCGAGATCACGTCCCAGGTGAGCATGGAGATGGGGAAGTTGAAGCGGAGCATCATGTGGTGGAAGCGATCGGGCCGCCCGAGGTCGACCACCACGAACAGCAGCGACATGATGATGGTCGCGACCGCCAGCAGCTGCGCGAAGATGACCAGGTGCGAGAGCTCGCGGTTGCGGTAGACATAGACGGGGATGACGAGCATCGCCGCCGCCGCCGCCATCCCGACAAAGAACGCGAAGTTGGCGATGTAGAGCCCCCACGAGACGTGGTCGGTCATGCCCGTGACGCCCATGCCGTGGACGAACTGCTTGCAATACGCGTTCAGCCCCAGCAGCGAGACCACCGACAGCGCGAACATCCAGAGGTAATACCCCGCGGTGCCCACGAACGACAGGCGGAAGCAGCGGTACAGAAAGGTGAGATACTCGCGGATCATCGCGACACCTCCGCGCCCGCTCCGGCCTCGGCCGGCGCGACGCCGGGCCCGGGCGGCGTCCACCCGCCGGCGCTCGGCGTGTAGCCCAGCGACAGCGCCACCTGCTTGGCCTCCGGGTCCAGCGAGCGCGGGTAGCGCTCGTCAAAGTAGTAGAGGAACCTCGGCAAGGTCCCGACCTCTTCTTTCAGCACGAACACGCGCTTGGTCCGAAGGATCTGCGACACCTCGCTCGTGGGATCGAGCACGTTGCCGAACTTCCGCGCGCCCGTCGGGCACGCCTCCAGGCACGCCGGAAGCCGACCCTCGCGCGTGCGGTGCAGGCAGAAGTGGCACTTCTCGACCACGCCCTTGGGGCGCGGCCGGTTCGACAGGTACCCCATGTCCTTGTTGAGGTCCGCCGCCGGAATCTCCGGCTTCACAAAGTTGAACCGGCGCGCCCAGTACGGGCACGCCGCTTCGCAATAGCGGCAGCCGATGCACCAGTCGTAGTCGATCACCGTGATCCCGTCGTCGTCCTGCCACGTCGCCTCGACCGGGCACACCTTGACGCACGGCGGGTTGGCGCACTGATGGCACTGCACCGGCATGTAAAAGTGGTCGGCGTCCGGCACCGTCGGGCGCTCGTAGTGGTGGTTCCCCTTCTCAAGGTCCAGCGTGCCCCGCGGCATCTCGATCACCCGGATGTACTGGATCTCCGGCGCGCGGCTCTGGTTGTTCTCCTCCACGCACGCGTACACGCACTTGCGGCAGCCGATGCACCGCGACAGGTTGAGCGCGTACACGAACTCCACGCCCGCCTTGGGCCGCACGTCGCGCACCTCGGGGCGCACCCGGTAGCGGTGCTCCACCTCACGCGCGATGCGATCGAGCGCCCCCTTCATGTCGTCGGGCGTCATCTCCTTGTAGTGCTTCTGAATGAACTTCTCGATCGAAAACTCTTCCGCGGGGTTGAGGTCCTTGAGCGGGCTGAGCGCCGCGGCCAGTGCGGCCATCCCGCCCGCGACCGCCGTCCCCGTGCGAAGAAAGCTGCGCCGCGTCACCTCGGTTCCCGCCGACTTGCCCTCGTGGATGCGGATACTCACTTCCCGCCCCCCTTCTCCGCGGGCTTCGCCGACTCCTCCGGCGCCTCGCCCGGTGCACCCTCGTGCGTCGGGGCTTCGTGCGGCGTGACGGACCGGCGGCGCAGCGGCGACTCCTTGCCGTGATGCGATTTCGGCGTGCTCTGGTCGCCCATCCGCAGCGTCGTCGGCGCCGGCAGCGGCTTCATCGGCTGGTAGGCCGGCGCGTGCGGCTCGTGGCACTCGTTGCACGTCAAACGCCGGTGCTTTTCATCGCTCCGGTCCCACGAGCCCAGGGTCTTCCCGTGCGTGCCGAGCTGCCAGTCGCGGTACACCGTGCCGTGACATTGCGAGCACAGCCGCGGCGTCTGCGAATAGTCGACCGTCGCGCCGTCGTGAAGCACCAGTTTGTCGCGGTCGTCGCCGTCGTGGCAGTTGAGGCAGCGCGTATTCATGCCGTGGTTCATCACGATGTCCTTGTGCTGAACCAAGGCCTTGTTCTCGCCCGGCGGCGTGGTGAAGAGCTTGTGACACTCGCTGCACGGGCGATCGCTCCCCGCGACCACGCCCCGCGCGTCGACCTTCGCCTCGCGCCACGCGCCGCCACGGATCGCGTCGCGCGCGATGATCTTCATCTCCCCGACCGGGATGTCCGCCGGCGGCGAGGCCAGCGCCAGGTACGCCGCCACCCCCAGGAACGCCGGCCCGATCAGCCACAGCACCAGCGAGGTCTTTCCCGCGCTCATCGCTTGGGCTCCTTGGGGGACTCCGAGGGCGCCGGGGTCGGCGTCGGGCTTGGCGCCGCGTCAGTGGCGGGGGGCTGCGCCGGCGCGGGCGCCGCGCCCGCCGCGGGCTCGCTCGTGCTGGTGCCGCCGGCGTCGGTCGAGTTGCTTTTCTTGCCCGTCAGATTCGAGGGCAACTTCCCGGTGTCTTCCAGCGGCTGGATGCGCGGGCCGGCGGGGCGCACGTACTTCTTCACCTGGTGGCAGCCCGGCGCGCAGCTCCCGCCTTCTTCGCTCGCCTCGTAGTTGATCTCCAGCATCCAGTTCGACGTGCCGTAGGGCACCGACTCGCGCACATGCGCCGGCCGGGCCGACGCGTGGACCTCATGGCAGGCGCGGCAGGTTCGTCCGTTGTCCTTGTTGACGTGGAGCGCGTGCAGGTTCCGCGTGCCGTCGCGGAACATGGTCACGCCCGTGCCGTCCTCCTTGCTCACCATGTCCGCCGAGTGACAGCGGAAGCACAGCTTGTAGTTGTCCATCGAGAACGCCGAGTAGAACTTGGCGGGGTACTCGTCGGACAGCAGGCTGAAGTGCGGGCCGGCGTGGGGATCGTGGCACACCGTGCAGTGCCCGTCGCGGATCGGCCCGTGCTTGATCGGGTTGGTCTCCAGCAGCTTGGCCATGTTGCTGATCACCTTCCCGTCGGCCTTCTTGATCTGGCGGTCGTGGCACTTCAGGCAGGTCGTCACCTCGTTGGCCCGCTGCAGGCCCGGGAGCTTCGACGAGTGCGGGCTGTGGCACGAGGTGCAGCCGCCGTCCTGCGACACCGCCTGGTGCACCACCTTCGCGCCCGCCGTCATCTGGTCGAACTTCTCCTGGTGGCACGACAGACACAGCTTCGGCGAATCCTCCACCAGCTGGAACTTGTGGTCGGTCGCGTGCGGGTCGTGGCAGTTCACGCAGCCTTGCTCGAGCGCCTTGTGGAGGTGAACGCCGTCCTCGGCCTTGCCGGTCTCCTCGTGGCACGTCATGCACAGCGCGTTGGGGCTCGCCTGGAGCAGCTTGGGCTCGTCAGAAGAGTGCGACACATGGCACGTCGAGCACGCGCCCACCGCAACCGGCCCGTGGACGAACTTCTTGTTCGTCACGTCGGTCTTGTGGTGGCACTTGATGCACAGGTCCTTGTTGGGATCGCCGCGCAGCTCGTGCTTGTGCTCCGACCCGTGCGGGTCGTGGCACGACATGCACTTGCCCTCGGTCATCGGCAGGTGGGCGTGCTTCTTGGTGGGAAGCTGGTGGCACTTGATGCACAGATCCTCGGGCTTGGCGGGAAGCGCGAACTGGTGATCCTCCGCCTTTCCGATCTGGAGGTGGCAGGTGGCGCAGTCCGCCGCTTTCTGATCGTGAACGTACTTGTGCGCGATGACGTCCTGGTGACACTCCGACGCCGTGCAGTCCTTGGGCGCGACCTGCGGCGTCGGCTTCTTCTTGGCGCCCGCGATCTGCGCCGACGCTTCCGATGCAAAGCCGAGGCTCAAGCCCAGCCATGCCAAGGAGCCCAGAAGCGAGGACAGGCGAAGCGAACGCGCGGAGTGTCCCATCTTTGAGAGCCTTGCACACGGCGTGCCATCGGACCCGCGAGTCCACAGACCGAGAATCATGCCTCGCTCCCATGCCAGAGAGCCGAAATTTCCGGGCCATCCCAATACTGAGAATAACCAAGAGCGGAGTCCACCAATTCCGAGATCGACCCGGGAAGTCGCACCAGGATCGGGCTCGACGAAATCAGAACACTGGATACACTAGTCGTGAATGGTCCGCGCCGCAACCCCGGCCGCCCGGTCGGATTTTGCGCCGCAGCGAGGTGCATCGATGAACAAGCGTTCCTGGGCCGAGCCCTTCAAGATCAAAATGGTCGAACCTCTGCGCATGACCACCCCCGACGAGCGCGAGGCCGCGATCGCCGGCGCCGGGTTCAACACCTTCCTTCTCCGCAGCGAGGACGTCTACATCGACCTGCTCACCGACTCGGGCACCAGCGCCATGAGCGACCGCCAGTGGGCCGGCCTGATGCTCGGCGACGAGGCCTACGCCGGGAGCGTCAACTACTACCACCTCGAGGACGCGGTCCATCGCTACTACGGCTACAAGCACCTCATCCCTACCCACCAGGGACGCGGCGCCGAGCACATCCTCAGCCGCATGATGATCAAGCCCGGCGACGTCGTCCCCGGCAACATGTATTTCACGACCACCCGCGCCCACCAGGAACTCGCCGGCGGGCGATTCGTCGACATCATCGGTGACGCCGCCCACGACGTCACCAGCACCGAACCCTTCAAGGGCAATGTCGATCTGAAAAAGCTCCAGGCGGTCATCGACACATACGGCCCGTCGAAGATTCCTTACGTCAACCTTCAGTGCTGTGTGAACATGGCCGGCGGACAGCCGGTCAGCATGGAGAACATCGCCGCCGTCGGCGCCCTCTGCCACAGACACGGCATCAAGGTCATGCTCGACGCGACCCGCGCCGTCGAGAACGCTTACTTCATCAAGGTCCGCGAGCCGGGCTACGCCAAGAAGAGCATCGAGGAAATCCTCCGCGAGATCTGCTCCCACACCGACGGCTGCACCAACTCCGCCAAGAAGGACAGCCTCGTCAACATCGGCGGCTTCCTGTGCGTCAACGACGATGCGCTCGCGGAGGAAGCCCGCAACATGGTCGTTCTCTTCGAGGGCCTGCACACCTACGGCGGGCTCGCGGGGCGCGACATGGAAGTCATGGCGATCGGCATCGCCGAATCCGTTCAGTACGACCACATCCGCGCCCGCATCGGCCAGGTCGAATACCTCGGTGGCCTGCTTGAAAAAGCCGGCGTTCCCATCATCCGCCCCATCGGCGGGCACGGCGTGTTCCTCGACGCGCTCAAGTTCCTTCCCCACATCCCGCGCGATCAATTCCCCGCCCAGGCCCTGGCCGCGGCGCTGTACGTCGAATCGGGCGTGCGCACCATGGAGCGCGGCGCGGTCTCCGCCGGACGTGACCCCGACACCCGCCAGAACATTTTCCCCAAGCTCGAGCTGGTGCGCCTCACCATCCCGCGCCGCGTCTACACGCAGGCGCACATGGACGTGACCGCCGAGTCCATTATCACGCTCTTCGAAGAGCCCGAGCGCGTGGTCGGCCTGCGCTTCACCTCCGAGCCTAAGTACCTGCGATTCTTCCAGGCCCGCTTCGAGCCCACCCAGGGCGACCTGGTGCTCAATCGCTCCGCGAAGGCGGGCGCGGCCTCGGCACGCTAAGCTCGTGCTCCGCGCGAGGAGCGGTGCATGAGCGACGATCGGGGGCTGATGAGCGCGTGGTTCACGAGGCCGAAGGCAGAGAACGTCCCGTGGTTCACGACTTGGCTCCAGCGGATCGCGGAGGACTATGCGGCGTGGCGGAGCAACTACTTCCCTGAGGACGGCGTGGTGGTTGATTCGACGCTGCGCCGCCACAACGAGCCGTTCATGAACGCGTTCGAGGATCGCATGCTCAGGCTCCAAGCCGGGCGGAGTGTTGGCCGCAACGAAACTGGTTGATCGAGGGAGTTTCGGAACATCGAACGGTGAAATCGGGGGATGCAAATGGCACCGGGATGTCTCGAGAGGCCTTGCCCTTGGGGGCGAGTCGGTCATTCTGTAACAGAGGAAAGGTCCTCGCGAAACGGGCACTTAGAATATCAAGAGCACATGAATATCCGCTTTGATTGATCAGCATATGTGCTCACCCGAGCGAGATGGCGCTATCGAGCGGATGGCGCGACTTGCGAGTAATAGCGGATATTGATAATCTCCGAGATTGATCGATCGGAGATTCCCTCATGATGTCTTCGCCAGGTTGCCCGAGCTCGAAATCGACGAGGAAATTCGCGAAGGTCTCCGCCTTGGCGATCGGCCTCGGGTTGCTGATGGGCTGCAGCAATACCAGGTATCGCGTGCCGCAGATCCTTCGCAGCGATGGGGAGTTCGAGGATCTTGCGATGCCGAGATTCGTGGAGGCCCCGGATTCGGGCGCAGACCCGAACTCGTCGTCGCGGATCGAGATCATGAATCCGTACACATATAACCCGAGCGGCGAGGAGCGATCGCTTTATCAAGTCGCGTCAAGCTACTCAACGAATGCCAGCTCCGAACGGTACCAGGCCCGAAACCAGCTCCAGAATGCGATTTTGCGATTGTCGGACCAGGCCATGTCGAATCACCTGGCACGCCTGAAAGCGTCCGAATCCTTCTGGAACAACTCGCTTGGATTCGCCACCCTCGCGTTGGCGGCGGGCTCCGCGGCCACGACCGGCGGAGTCGCGACGGGTCTGGCGGCCGGCGCGACCGTCACCAGCGGCACGCGATCGCTCATCAACGAGCAGGAGTTTCGCAACGCCCTCGTCGAGTCCATCATCCTGCTTATCGAGAAGGACCGCTTGAAGAAACTCGAAGAGGTCCGTCAGGCGCAGAGCCTCCCGATCGAGAAATACGACGTGGAGCAAGCCATCGCGGACGCCATTGACTACCACCAAAGAGGGTCGTTCTATCACGGGTTGGCGCTCCTTGCCGAGGCCGCTCGAAAGAGCGGCAACGAACTCGAGCAGAGCACCGCCAGCATTCTCAGAGCCAAGGCCGAGGTCGCCAAACTCATGGGCCTCGAAGGTGGACTCGAGAACTTGATCAAGTTCATCGGAAAGCCGGCGGACGCAAAGCAGTCCGACGGTGAGGCCGCCCAGAAGTGGCTTACGAACGCAAATCCCGAGCAGGTTGCTTCGGCCCTGGCTTATCTTCGCGCGGCGTATGAGTCCGATCCGAACAAAAAGAAGATCGAGGAACAGCAGAAGAATGTGGACCTGGCGCGGGCCGAACTTGGCAAGGCCATCGCGGAGTTCGAGCAGGCCCAATCCGCGGCGAACATGGCCGAGCGCCGAGCCGGACGTGCCGAAGACAGCCTCCAAAGCGCCGAGAAGCAATTGCAGGACGCCCGTTCCTACAGCGAGTTTGCCCAAGCGGCGATTTCCCGAATCAAGAACAGCCTTGAAGGCATCAAGGCCCAACTGGAAAAGCTGGGAGCGACCGCGGACGAGGCCGAGCGAAAAGCCGAATTGGCCCGCGAGCAGCAGGACGCCGAGCTGCGGCTTGTAGGAATACAAAATGACGCGGAGCGAGCCGCCGCCGACGTCACGTCGCTCTCCGAGGATATTCCTCGCCTTCGTACGGACCGAGATGACGCGCGACAGGCCGCGGACTTGAAGGAGCAGACCGCCAGATCCGCGATGGCCGCTTTGTCCGAAGCGGAGCGCAAGTTGACGGAAGCCAAAGATGCTCTCAGTGCCCTGCGTCAGCCGTCAGTGAGCGATTCCTCGGCCGCGAAGAAGGAATAGCGGGCCGGACCAACCCGTGTGCGTGCCGTGATGTGCTTCGATCCTAATCCTCGCCCGCGCGATAGAGCGTCATTACCGGTCGATCGCCCCTGAATTCCTGGGCTTTGGAGAGCAGCGTCTCCTCGTACTCGTCGCTGGAGATCACGATCGAATCCGCGCTGAACTCTCCCAGGCGCGACGGCGGTACCACGGGCAATCCCCACAATCGCTCCGGCGGCCCGCCCGGCTGGTCCACCCGATCGTCCAGGATCACCACCACGCGATCGGTCAGCGCCAGCGCGTGCCGCAGCCGAAGCGTGTGCCGACCGCCGCCATAGATGGCGACGCGCGTCCGCCCGGCGGCGGCAAGCTCTTCGAGTCTCTGCAGGAACAGCCGGCCGACGGGGCTGACGCGCCCGGGCGTGCGCAGCCACATGAGGCTGATGTCCTCGGGAACCTCGGGCTCGTCGCCCCAACTCGATCCATCGCTCAGCACCAGCGTTCCCGCGTCGAGGTCGCGCGCGCGGCGCGTGGGCCAGCCGAGCAGGTCGCGCCCGGGGCGGCGAACGACGAGCCCCTCGATCACGCCGCGCGAGCCCGGGCCCAGCGCGTCGAGCAGGGATGAAAGCGAACGCTCCGAGTCGAGCCACACGCCCCGAACGCCAAGGTCCGACAGCCACGAGAGCGCCAGCGCCAGCAGCCCGCCGCTTTCGCAGGGCCCGAGGAGTTCCAGCGCGCTGCACATCTGCTGCCAGATCGCCGCAAGGCGCGCCGGCGAACGAGCTTCCGCGTGGTCGATCGCATCGCACGGGAGCGACGCCGCCCCCGCGGCGTCCAGCACCAGCCGGTCGTACTCCGGCGCGAGCTTTTCGATGTCAAAGTGTGACCGCGCCGAGGCGTGGGCCGCGCGTCCCATCGCCACCAGCCTCTGCGGCTCGCGCCACACCCCCGCGAGCTTCTCCGCAAGCTCGCGCATCGCGCCCGTCGCCACGACCAGCGAATCCACCCCGTCGCGGCATACCGCGCCGGCGTGCCCGCACCCGGTCGTGATCGCCACCGCCCGCCCGTGCGCCATCGCCTCCATCACCACCAAGGGCGCGCCCTCGGCGCGGCTGACCAGCAGCAGCAGGTCGTGCTCGTGGTAGAGGTCCGCCATCGCCGCCGGCGGCGCGGCACCGAGCAGTCGCGCCCGCCCCGCCTGCGCGTGCGCTTCCAGGCCGCGCGCCAGCGCCTCGCGCACCGGCCCGTCGCCCACGATCGACAGGCGGAACACCACCCCAAGCTCATGGAGTCGATCCGCCAGCTCCACCAGGTCCAGCACCCGCTTGTTCAGGTTGTCCAGCCAGCCGGCGTAGAGCAGCCTCAGCGGGCGATCGGGAGGGAGCGGGTGCGTAATCGCGCCCGAACGCAGCGGCACGGAAAGCCCGCACGGGAGCGGCGCGGGCGCGCTCGCGCCCGGAACAAACTCCATCACCCGCCGCGCGATCTCCGCGTTCACCGCGCGCCACGCGTGCGCCAGGGGCAGGCAGCGCTCGTACAGGTCGAGCGACAGCCCGTCGTTGCCGTGGCACACCGCCGCGCAGCGCACCCCGCGGTGCGCGTCGAGGGCGGCGGCGATGAAACCGTGCGGCAGGTCATTGGGAACCACGACGTTTGCCCGCATCTCGCGCAGTCGATCGCGCACCAAGAGCACCTGGCGCGACGGGTCAAGCCCCGCGCCCCACGACAGCCAGTCCAGCCCAGGCGCGCCGTGCAGCGCCGACGCCGCCAGACGCGCGGGCGTGATCTCCGCGCCGATGACCAGCGGGCGCCAGGGGATGTGCGGCGGATCGCTCAGCCGCGCCAGCCGCGCCCCCGCGACCCGCACGCCCGACACCGAGTGCGGGCGATGCAGCGCGACCACCCGCGGGCGATCGGTCGCCGCCCTGGTTGGTGCTTCGTGCTGGCTGTGCAGGCTCGTCAACGTCGGCTCCGCCGTTCGGGCAACGGTACGCCTTCAGGCCGCCCTGTGAATCGCGGGCGTGGCGTCCATGGATTCGAGCTGGGTCGTGATCGCCCCGATGGCCGCGTTGAACAGCGCGTCATGGGTCAGGCGCCCGCGAACCCGCGAGCCCACGCCGCGCACGATGTCCTGCCTCCACGCCGTCCGTTCCAGCGCGCGCTCGATCAGCGCTTCGAGCGACGCGCCGTCGCTGAAGCCGATCGCGCTCAAGTCGCCCAGCAGCCAGTTCTCGTCGAATCGGTCGTGCGCCGCGCCGTACTTCTTCAGCGCCGCCGCTCGGGCGTTCGCGATCCACAGCGTCTCCTCGCCCGCCATCCCCAGGCGCTGAAGGAGCGCCGTCGCTTCCATCGCCTCGGGGATGTCCGCGACCGGGTAGCCGATGCGATCGTGCGCGTCGTCCACGATCGGCGTCGCGCCCGACGCCATCGCCGCCAGCTGCGCCCGCGTCTTCACCCCCGAGAGCAGATCGCGGTGCAGCCGCGCCGCGACGAACCCGCCCGAAAGGAAGCACTCCAGCACCCGCTGATGCACCAGCGAGGTGAGGCACAGGTGCAGGTTGACCGCCGCGGACTTGTACGCCGCCCGGAGTTCCTCGCCGTGCGCCAGCCCGCCCTTGGCGAAGCGCGAGAACGCGCCGTGCGTTTCCCAGCCGTTCCCATAGAGGTGCAGCCGCCAGCCGCGCCGCTCGCAGGCGTCCGCCGCCCAGCGGATCGCCTGATGACGGAAGAAGCGATCCGCGACGGGGAGCGCGTAATTCCGCATCACCATCGCGCGCGTCTTGGCCTCGGGCTCGCGGTCCAGCGCCTGGCGCAGCGCCAGGTCGACCATCGCGCCGATCCGCTTGTTGGGCGGGAGCGACATGGGGTCCAGCGCCACCCGCTCCAGCTGCGGGAAAAGGTGGTCGAGCACCACCTGGATCGCGGGGGCGCTGGCGAGCTGCCCGCGCAGGCGGCCGTGCATCGCCTCGGGTGTCTCGCTGTGGTGCGTCACCACCGCGACCTCACAGGCGAATCGCTCCGCATCGCGCGGATCAACCTCGCCGTCGTGGAACTTCTCCGCGTCCGCCACGACCGGCATCGGCGTCAAGCGCTCGCACGGGTACCCGAACACCCGGAACAGCTCGGGGAGCATGTGCCCGACCATGAAGTCCATCGGGCCCTGAGCGCGACCGACCACCTCATCAAACAACTGCGGCATGGCGTCCTGCAGCCACGTTACATACGGAACGTCGCTCGGGAAGAGGTTCTTCATGCACGCACGCGGACGGTTGATCATCACGATCAAGTCCGGGTCAAACTCCAGGACCTGCCTCTGATAGGCCAGCGCATTCAATCGCTCGCGATCGCTGGGCTCCATCAGGATCCGCGCCCGGTGCCCCGCCCGCGTGATCGCCCTCGAAAGGTCGCCCGCGGCGTGGGACAGAAACGTCGTGAAGCGCGACGTCGGGATCAGCACCCGCAGCGGCTCGCCCCCCTCCGACATCGCATCCCGATACCGCGCCCGCCAATACGCCGCCCCGCGCGACGCCGACCGCGCCCGAATCTTCTCCCCAAGCTCGCGGCTCTCTCGCTCCTGCGCCCCGATCGCGCCGCGGATCACCAGGTCGAGGCTCGCCGCCCGTGTTCGGCAACTCACCGTGAACAATCCCTGCGGCCCGGAGGTCTCCCTCGCCGCCGCCAGGCGCCGCGCCAGTTTTTCCGCCGCGCCCGCCCCCACGAAGAACTCGATGCGACCATCCGCGAGCAGCGTGCGAAGATCAGCGAGCGACAGGCCGTCCAGGAACTCCTGCGCATCCTCCTGCACGACGAAGATCGCGGGTCGGTAGCCTTCCGGCGCGGGCTCCAGCACCGCCGCGACGCGCTCGAGCAGCCAGGGCGGGTCGATGCCCTCGACCACGACGGGGCGCGCTTCCAGCCCGCGCGACAGCTTCGCGGGATCGACCGCTGAAACCGACGAGGCTTTGAGGTCCGACAGGCCCGTCCACGCGCGGACGCGATCGCGCCCCTCGCCCTCGGCGTCGCGCCGGATCATGTTGCCGTCGAGCGCCCGATGCACCGAACGCGACAGCAACTTCGACTCCCACGCCGCCACGGACTCGGCATCGATCTTCACGCCCCGGCCCGCGAGCGCCGCGAGATTCGCCTTGACGTTCTGTTCCAGCGTCGCCGACGCCACCCGATCATCCGGCAAGCGGCGCAGCGCCGCGAATAGCTCCGTCACCGACGGATCGCCCTGTGCCTTCTCGTCCAGCCGGTTGAGCTGGCCGGTCGCCAGCGTGCCCAGCCCCAGCGCCCCGAGTGTGGCGGCGGTCAGGAACCGAATCTCCCCATCGTCCGGCGATTGATCCAGCGCCTGCGACGCAACCGCCAGAAACGCCCAGTGCTTGCCCGATCGCGCCAAGTCAACGATCTCCGCTCGTCCAATCGTGCGACGCGCAGAATTGGCCGATGAGGGCGCACCGGCAGCGGCGTTGGTCGGGCTCGGGCTCGTCATGCGTTGAGTATCGGACGGTTTCTGGCCCCGATGGCACTTTCCTGCCGATCTCACGGGCGATGAGCGGGGAAAGCGAGAGCAAGATCCTGACCCGGGAGCAGCTCCTGGATCGCCGCCAGTTGGCCAAGGCCGCCGGCCGGCGCGTCGTCCACTGCCACGGCTGCTTCGACATCGTCCATCCCGGACACATCCGCCACCTCCGCTACGCCAAGAGCCTTGGCGACATCCTCCTCGTCTCCATCACCGGCGATTCCCGCGTCGGCAAGGGCGTCGGCCGCCCCCTTATCCCGGAGGAACTCCGGGCCGAAAACCTCGCCGCGCTCGACTTCGTCGACTGGGTTCACATCGAGCCCCGTCCCACCGCCGCCGAACTCCTGGCCGACGTTCGCCCCGATGTCTACGTCAAAGGCCGCGAGTACGAGAACAACAATGACCCCCGTTTCGTGAGCGAGCGCTCCATCGTCGAGCAGCACGGCGGGCGCGTCGTCTTCAGCTCCGGTGACGTCGTCTTCAGCTCCACCGCCCTCATCGCGGCGATGGAGCAGTCCGTCGACCCCTTCCACAAGCGACTGACGCAGCTCCTTGAGACCCCAGAGCTCGGCGGGCCGCCCCTCTACGAACTCATCTCGCGCTTCCGCGGCGTGCGCGTCCTGGTGGTCGGCGAAACCATCATCGACACCTACGTCATGTGCGATCGCCCCGAGGTCGCCGGCGAAAGCCCGGTCATGACCCTTCGCCCGGTCGAGCGTCGCCAGTTCGACGGCGGGGCCGCCGTCATCGCCCGACACCTGGCCGCGATGGGCGCCCGCCCCGTCCTCCTCACCGCCCTCCCCGCCGACGACGAAGGTGCCGCCATCCGCCGCCGCCTGCTCACCGAGGGCATCGAGCTCCGCACCTTTCCTTCCACCACGCCGATCGCGGAAAAGCAACGCTTCCTCGTTGGCGCGCAGAAGGTGATGAAGCTCGACCTGGTCGATCCGCTCGTGCTCGACGCGACCGAGCAGGATCAGCTGGTCGCCATGATCGACGAGGCGGCCCGTGGCTGTCAGGCCGCCATCATCGCCGACTTTGGCCTCGGCCTCTTCGGCCCGCGCACCCTCACCCGCGCCTGCCTCGCCGCAAGGCCACACGTCAACATCCTCTCCGGCGACGTCAGCGGCCGGCGCTCCAGCCTGCTCGCCATGCGCCAGATGGACCTCCTCTGCCCCAGCGAGTCCGAAACCCGCGACGCCCTCCGCTCCCAGGGCGAGGGGCTCCCGCTCGTCGTCTGGAAACTCCTCGAAGAAACCAACTCCCGCGCCTCCATCGTCACCATGGGCCCCGAAGGCCTCATCGGCTTCGATCGCCTCCCCCAAGCCTCCGGCGGCGGCGAAGGATTCGCCACCCGCCTCAAGAGCGAGCACATCCCCGCCCTCGCGCCCCTGGCCATCGACCAACTCGGCGCGGGCGATTCGCTCCTGGCCGCCGCCACACTCAGCCTTGCCGCGGGCTCTAGCGTCCTGGCGGCATCATTCCTGGGCGCGTGCGCCGCGGCGACGCAGGTGCAGCGCCTGGGCAATGTTCCGATCGGCGCCACCGACCTCCGCCAGTTCATCGCCCGCGTCCACAACGCCCACCTCGCTTTCACCGGCGCTGACATGCTCGCCCAGCGCCCCGTCTCACGCCTCGAAACCAAGCCCGAAACCGGCGCTCCCATGCCCGACCCCTCGCTCCCGCTCGCGGCGCCCGCCGCCGCTCAACTCAGCCCCGCTGGCCCCAACGGCCCGCTCGTTCTCCGCGCGTCATGAAAGCCCCTCGCATCGCCTACGTCCTCCCGACCCGCGATCGCGCCGATCGCCTGCTCCACACGCTCGCGCAGCTCGAATCGCTCCACGCCCACGACGCCCACGGCGCCCAAGTCATCATCGTCGACAACGCCTCCACGATCGCCGCGTCGCGGGTCGCGGGCGAAGTCCCCGCGCGCCTGCCACGCGTGTTTCTGAGGCAAGAGCAGAACCTCGGCGCGGCGGCGAGGAATCTCGGTGTTCAGGCCGCGGACCGGAGCGTCGAGTGGATCATCATGCTCGACGATGACTCCGCGCCGCGATCGCTCGATTTCCTCCCGCGCCTCGCCGCCCAGCCCGCCGATGTCGCCGCCGTCATGGCCGACATCTTTCTCCCACGCTTCCGAACGCGCGAGGCCGGCGGCCTGCCCGAAGTCTTCATCGGGTGCGGCGTGGCGATCCGGCGCGACGTCTTCCTCCACGCCGGCGGCTACGACCACGCCTTCAACTACTACGCCGAGGAATACGACCTCGCCGCCAAGCTCATGCTCAACGGCCTGCGCATCGTCTTCGAGCCCGCGTTCGTCGTCGATCACCTCAAGGACGCCGGCAACCGCGACATGAACACCATCCTCGCACGCCTCGTCCGCAACAACGGCTGGGTCATGCAGCGCTACGCCCCCGCGATCGAGCGCCGCGCAGAACTGCGCGAGGTCCGCTCCCGATACCGCGCCATCGCACGCAAGGAAGACGCGATGCGCGGCTTCGCCGAGGGGCTCGTTGAGCTCCGCCGAACGATCCGAGGTCAGATTCGTCGCCCCATGCGTCGCGCCATGTTCGATCGCTTCACCGGCCTGGCCGCCGCACGCGACGCGCTCGACGCGGCCCATCGCACGTCGCGGTTTTCGTCGGCCGCGCTCGTCGCTCCGGGGAAGAACGCGGGCGTGGTCCGGCGTGCGCTGGAAGAACTGGGAGTTTCAATCGTGGACGAGCCGCGGGCCGAGCGATTGGTGGTCGCGACGATGTCGCCCGGCCCGATGCTCGATGCCGCCTTCGCCCGCGCCTCCGATCCGCGCGTCCTCCCGCCGTGGCTGATCGCGAGTTCCATGCTCGCACGCCGATCGGGCGATCCGATCGCGGCGTAGATCACGAGCGATCACAACTGCCACAGGCTCGAGCCCCACGTCAGCCCGCCGCCGAACGCCACGAACAGAACCTTGGCGCCCTCGGGCAGCCCTCGCGACCGCACGACCTCGTCGAGGCACAGCGGGACCGACGCCGCCACCGTGTTGCCCACGCGATCGATGTTGATGTACAGCTTGTTCTCGGGGAGCCCGAATCGATCGCGGGCCGCGTGAAGGATCCGCTGGTTCGACTGGTGGCAGATGTACAGGTCGATGTCGGAGGGCTTGAGCCTGGCCTTCTGCAGCGTCTCGTCGATGAGGTTCGAGAATGTTCCGACGGCGAACTTGAAGACCGCCGCGCCGTTCATCTGCACGCGCCCGTACTTGCACGCGTCGACGGGCACGCCCTCCGGGAAGTGGAAGGGCTGCGTGGGGACGTAGATCTCCTTCCAGCCCGCGCCGTCGGAGTGCATCGATTGAGCGATGATGCCTTTGGAGGTGTCGTCGGTGGCGCGGAGGATCGCGCACCCCGCCGCGTCCCCGAAGATGATCGCGGTCGAGCGCCCCGCGTCGCTGTAGTCCATGTACCGCGTGAGGGTGTCGGCCCCGATGAGCGCCACGTTTCGATACGCACCGCCCGCCACCAGCCCGTGCGCGACGTTGAGCCCGAACACAAAGCCGCAGCACGCGCCGTTCAGATCGAACGCGCCGCACGCGCCCGCGCCGATCTGGGCCGCCACCAGGCACGCCGTGGGGGGGCACGACATCTCGCCGGTCATGGTCGCCACGATGATGGCGTCCAGGTCCTTGGCGTCCATGTGGGCCGTCGCCAGGGCGCGACGGAGCGACTCGGCCGCCAGCTTGTCGGTCGACTCCGGCCCGGTGTGATCGGCGATGCGGCGCTCGCGGATGCCCGTGCGCTGCACGATCCACTCGTCCGAGGTTTCCATCATATTGACGAGGTCGGCGTTGGTGAGCTTGCGTTCGGGAAGGCACGATCCGGTCCCGGCGATGCGCACGCCGACACGCTGGGCTCCGCCGGGCTGATGGGGACCACTCATGGTGCCCAGTGTAGGAGGGAATCCAAATGGCCAAAGCGCCAATTGGCCAAATGGCCGGACCCTCCGAGCCTGCTCCAAAGGGATCGCCCCAGCGGATTTCCGGTCCCGTCCGACGCGATGCCCGGGGGTTCGATCAGACCGGCGTCCTTTGATCGCGCTCGACGGCCGCCATCTCGTTCATCATGGGTTCGAGATCGGCCAATCGCTGAACGATCGCCTCGTTCACGCCCGACGCCACGTAGTTCCGGCAGTTGCGCACCGCGGCCTTGATCGTGCGCGCCTCGCTCGACCCGTGCGCGATGAAGCACGACCCGTTGACACCCAAGAGCGGCGCCCCGCCGTGCTCGTGGTAGTCGTTCTTGGCGTAGATGCTCTTGACGATGGGCTCGAAATCGAGCATCAGCTCGGGCTTCTGCGCCAGGATCTCGTGCGCGATCGCCTTGAACAGGCTCCGCGCCATGCCCTCGGCCGACTTCAGCACGGTGTTGCCCACCAGGCCGTCGGTGATGATCACGTCCGCCGCGCCCTCAAACAGGTCGCGCCCCTCCACGTACCCGATGTAGTTGAGCCCCGGCGTCGACTTCAAGAGGTCGCGGGTCTGCTTGATGATCCCCGTGCCCTTGGCCTCTTCCGAGCCGATGTTCATCAGCGCCACACGCGGCTTGGCGATCCCCAGCGTCCGCTGGGCATAGACCTCGGCCATCACGCCATATTGCCACAGGTGGCTGGCCTTGGGCTCCGGGTTCGCGCCCGCGTCGGTCAGGACCATCGGCCCGTGGAACGCGGGGAACGTGACGGCGATGCCCGGGCGGTGCACGTACCGCAGGCGGCGCATGTGCATGATCGCGGCCGCGACGCACGCGCCGGTATTTCCCGCCGAGAGCACCACGTCGCAGCGACGCTCGGATTTTTCCGAGCCGACCAGGGCCATCTTCACGATCGACGAATCGGGCTTGGAGCGCACCGCCTTGGCGGGCGACTCGTCCATCGCGATGACGTCCTCGGCCCGCTCGATGACCAGGCGGGTGTCCGACACGCCGCGCTCGTGCATCGCCTCGCGGATGACCCTCTCCGGGCCGACCAGGACGAGCTCGTCGTGCGGGCCCAGGTGTTCGAGGGCGTCGAAGCATCCCTTGAGGATGGCGTCGGGCGCGTGATCGCCGCCCATCACATCAACCGCGATTCGCATGTGGATCGACCCCGAGAGCCGGCGCGTGAATGACCACCCGACACGCCGATCGCGGCGGGGCGGCCTTTGGGCGCACGGCGAGTGCTGATCGAGCGTTACTGATCAGACGTCCCGATGCCCAGCTTCGGAACCTTGATCTTCAGACCGGGGCGAACGTACCCGGATTCCTTGCAGACGCGATGGTGCAGCTTGGGCATGCCCGAGAGCGGGCAGACGCCCATCTGGATGGCCTCGAGGGCCTGGTGCGAGCGGCGCCGACGGGTGCGGCCGTGGCTGACTCTCTGTGGAGGGAGCATGAGAAAACTCCGCGATCGTCGCGCGTCCCCCGCCTTGCCGCGGGCCCGACGCCGTCGAGTGTGACCTTTCGCGCGCTCGAACACCGAGCGACCGCGTCCCGGAACCGTGATTCCAGGGCCTAGACGGTAGACCGGGGTCAAGATTCGGTCAAACGGGGGTTGGGACCCGAGATACCCGAACGGATGTTCGGTTTGGGAGGCAGGGAGGGGAATGGGGAGTGGGCAATGGGCAATGGGGAGTCGGGAGCGGGGAATGGAGAATAGGAATCGGAGGCCTTGGGTGGCCCGGCGGTCCCCGCCGGTGTTCCATCGAACGAGTCACTCCGCCGGGGGGATGTCGTCGAACGGAACGCCGTCGGGGCCGGATGAGCAGCCGGAGGATTCGTAAAGGTCGCGAGCGATCTTCAGGTTTTCCAAGGCCATCTCGTGGCCGACAGGAAAGTGCTCGTGTGTCAGGATCGCGAGCGCACCCTTGCACGCGGCGATCGAAGACCTCAGTAGCTGGGATCTCTCAGTGTCCTCGCTGGCCAGCGCCTCACTAGCCAAGGCGAAGCCAAGGTTGCTCTGGGTCATGGCCCAGGCGTACGGCAGGGTGTCTCGGGTGCAGACCGTGAGGGTTCCACGGAACGCCTCCACTGCTTCGCCGAGCAGGCGGGCCCGCTCCGCACCCTCGTTTGCCAGCGCCTGATTACCCAAGGCGATGCCGAGGCCGCTCTGGGTCTCGGCCCAATCGTACGGCAGAGCGTCGCGGGTGCGGACCGTGAGCGCCTCGCGGCACGCCGCCACAGCTTCGCCAAGCAGGCGGGCCCGCTCCGCGCTCTCGCTGGCCAAGGCCTGATCGCTCAGAACATTGCCAAGGTTGCTTTGGGTCATAGCCCAATCGTACGGCAGGGTGTCGCGGGTGCGGACCGTGAGCGCCTCGCAGCACGCCGCCACAGCTTCGCCGAGCAGGCGGGCCCGCTCCGCGCCCTCGCTGGCCGAGGCCTGGTAGGTCAAGGCAGCGCCCAGGTTGTTCTGGGTCAAGGCCCACTCCTGCGGCAGAGAGTTGCGGGAATAGACCGTGAGCGTTTCACGGAACGCGGTTACCGCTTCAACGAACAGTCGTGCCCGTTCCGCACCCTCACAAGCCATCGCTTGACTGTGCAGGGCCTTGCCAAGGTTGATTTGGGTCATGGCCCACTCCTGCGGCAGAGCGTCGCGGGTGCGGACCGTGAGCGCCTCGCGGCACGCCGCCACAGCTTCGCCGAGCAGGCGGGCCCGCTCCGCGCTCTCGCTGGCCAAGGCCTGATCGTTCAGAGCAGCACTCAGGTTGTTCTGGATCAAGGCCCAGTGAGTGCGCGCGATATCAGGCCTTGCAAGCGAGGACTTGTGAATATCGATCGCGCGAAGGCGCTTGGCGCTGATGTCACCGATTTTGCAACTTTGCAGCGCGATCGCGAGGTTGTTGCGAGCGTCGAGTTCATCGGGACGGAGCGCAAACGCAATCTCGTACGGAGGCACCGCATCGTCAAATCGCCGCTGAGCGAAGTAGAAGCGCCCCTCGATGGTCTTGTTGCGGAAGACTTCGTCCTCCGCGGGCGAGGCATTGAACGCGTCGATCTCTCTCTTGGCCGCATCCCATTGTTTCAAGACGATGGCCGCCTGCGCGCGATCGTGAGCATCCTTGGATTTCATCAGGGCGTGTGCGGCCGCGAGTACTTCGGGCGGCACGGGCACGCTCGACGGATCGACGCCGGGTTGCTTCTGGGATTCGAGGTATTTCAGAATGAGCGCAAGCTGCTCGTTTGACTTGTCGACCTTGCCTTCGGTCCGGGTCGTGGTTTCGTCGATCTTTTTGGTCAGGCCGAGTAGTGCGCGGACGTTGGTGTCGATGTTCGCGACGCTCTTGTCGAGGGCGGTCTCTCCCGCCAGCGCGCCCGCGATGAAGTTCGCGCTCAGAGAGACGAGGAACCCGCCCACGGCAATGCTCGCGGCGGCGCGCCCGCGCCCGCGCGGGACATGGACCTTGGAGCCGTGATATACCAGCGCTCCGCCGAGGGAAAGCGTGAACGCCGCCCAGCCCCATTGCCCCGCACCGAGCACGACCGCGATCAACGAAGCGCCGACCGCGAGCCAGAGGAGAACCATATATCGCGTGCGCTTGGCTTCATCGTGCGGACGAGTGATTTCCGGCTCTACGACTTTCTCCATGAACGGCGTGAACAGCTCACGCCGCTGCGTCAGGATCACGACCGCGAGCGCGACGACGACGGCACCAAGCACCAACCACCACGGCCAACCCGCCGCACGCGCGACCAGGCCGCTCCCTACCGGTGCGCCAACCGCGGCCAAGACCGCGGGCAGACTCATGCTCCGACGCGATTTCATGGCTTCCTCCGTGCGGTCATGGCGTCCTCCGTGAGACTCGTTGGCCCATTCCGCTCGCCGGTTTCGGCCAAGCTCGCACGAGTCTTGCCGGGTCAGTCGCTCGCCCCGTGACCACCTGGATCATGGAATCCTGGGTGTGGCCGAGTTGGGGGCTGCGGTGAGGGCTCATGTGAATACTCTACCCGAACATTCTCCGGAGCAGCGTGCGGGCGGATTTGCCGACGCGCGCGAGCGGCATACACTTGTCCCCGCGGCATGGGCCGCAGACGCCCTCCTAGCTCAGTTGGTAGAGCAGCTGACTCTTAATCAGCGGGTCGAAGGTTCGAGTCCTTCGGGGGGCACTTGAAGTTCCAAGGGTTTGCGCGCGAGCCGGCGCAGCCCACCCTCGGTTTGTGCCAGTTTTTGTGTCAGTTTGGTCGCGGAGTGAGCGGCCATGTGGCGAACTTCCCAAGGCAACAGGTGTCTCAAAGACGGCGAAGCGACGGCGTTCAAGGCCGCGCTAGGTGGCCTCGTGGAGGATCTGGCCGAGTGGGGTGAAGAACATCAGACCGGCGTCGGCCCGTTTGATGTTCTGTCGTACGGCCAACGGATCGCCGTGCTCGAAGACTTGGCCGCGGCGCTGTTCGATCCCGCGGTACCGATGCCCTCGCACACAGCGGCGAACGAGGCGGCGGTCTTCGTCGTCTTTCAGCAACTCAAGGGGTTGATTGAGGTTGAGCTTGACGACCCGGATGGCACCGGGGTTCGCATGATGGTCCGGACCGCGTGCTTGGAGTGCGGGCTTGAGGCACCCTCCGAGCAGGAGGACGATCCCGAGGCGTGGGATGCTGCGGTCGATGCCCTCAGCGACCAGGTGCTCTGGGATCATGACTTCGCGGACGGTGACGACTTTCTGGATGTTCCGCCAGACGACGATGTGGACCGCAAGTTGCTTGGAATCAGCGCAGAGTACTACTCCGCGGTGCCGAGAGAGCTCAGGGATGAGGATGTTCCGGCTGTGATCACCCGGCTTCGAGCGTTCACGGCGTAGACGGCGACGCGCCGGCGTCGGGCGTTCGGACCAAACTGAGAATCCTCTCGCGGGTCTCTCGCGACAGTGACTTCCAGCGGGCGAGAACGAGGTCGAGCTCTGCGTCCTTGGCTGCGCCAGTGATCCTCTCGATGTCGGCCTGTCGGACGCGGCCAAGGTAGTACTTCCGCTCGACTTCCTCCGAGTGACCGGCGATTGCAGTCACGGCCCAGGGGTCCTTGAGGGCTTCCCGCAAGTCCTGAACCGCGTTGCGGCGAAGCGTCTGGAAGAGGTCCTCCCACGGCAGCACCCCGGCCTTTTTCAGGACCGTCCGGAATCGGCTGTGCTGGTTGCTGTCGCTGCGACGGTCCACATCGTGCTCGTGGACGATGAAATCGGTGTCTTTGCGGTCGCGTCTTGCCGCTTTGAGCAGGTCGAAAAGGGTGGGGTCGAGCGGCACAAGCCGCTCCTGGCTGGTCTTCGTGATGACCTCCGGGATGGTGAGGATGTGGCGTTCCCAGTCGATCATGTGCCATCGCACGTCCAACGCCTCGCCCTTGCGCAACGCTCCAAACCGTTGCAAGGCGACAAAGCACCTCCATCCATCGTTCCGGCAGACTGCGAGGATGCGATTGAACACGTCGCGGTCGACATAGCACCAGCTCCGCTCGATTTTCTTGGGCTGTGTGCGGATTCGCGCGAACGGGTTAACCGCCAGAACGCCCTGATGCACGGCTTCGTTGAAGATGCAGCGGACGTGCCGGGAGTAGTGTGCAACGGTGGATGGCGATAGCGTGCGGCTCAGTTCCTTGCCATCCTGTATCACGACGTATGGCGTGCCGAGCGTCGCGACCCATTCCGCGGCCACGGTGGCGGTGATCCGGTCGATCCGCGTTGTGGTGCCCGAGAACTTCATGAACCTCTCGGCCGCCTGGCGGTAGGCTCGCCTTGCCCGCGCTCCGAGATCGGGCTTGAGAGTGATGAATACCTGGATCCACTCGGCCATGGTCGGGGCTCGTCCGACGTCGGCTTTTTGCGGCTGGGCGGCGAGCTCGATCGCCAGCCGTTCGCAAAGCACGAGCGCTTGGCGACGGCCGACTTCGGACTTGGAGCCAAGACTCCTGGCTCTGCGACGCCCGAGTGAGTCATAGAAGTAGGCTAGCCAATACCCGCCGTTGCTCGCGAGCGTGACTCTCGGCTTGTCCGCCATGATGCATGTCCCTTCTCGCACCCGCGTTTCAGCGGGGGTTGTTCTCGGTGATTCGTTCCAGGAACCTCTCCAACTCCTGCCTTCGGTACCGTACACACTTGCCCACCTGGGTTCCCCGGATGAGGCCGAGCTTGCGGTAGCGCCGGAGCGTGTCCTCTGGATTGTCGATGTCGATGATGTCCAAGCGGAGATACCGGAGGGCTTCTTCCTCGGTCAGGAGTTCCGGGCAGGGCATGGCGGGCGCGACTTCCACGAGCCGCCCTTCGGCGTCGCGCCGATAGTGGGCGGGGAGCACTCCGGGGCTGAAGATGCGTTCGGTCATTCGTCACTTCTCCGCAGGTCGGCCGCTTGGGCCGTCGCAGGCCGTTTTCACGCTCACTGTCCTTCTTTGTGCTGGCGGCGCCCGTTGTGCGTGAGGATGGCCGATGTGTGCGAGAGGCCCAGGTGGGCCGCAAGGTCTGCCGGTCCCATCGAGTGTGCGGCTCGGTCAGCGAGGGTATTTCGGAGTGCGGCGAGCGTTCTGCGGGGCCACGGTGTCTCGGCGAGCAATCGGCTCTGCTGCCGTGAGAGCTCGGCGCGGGCCAAACGCTGGACCGATGCGAACACGCGGCTCAGCCCAGGCGCGAGGATGTCAGTGGAAGGCGTGCATCCTGCATCGAGCAGAGGGAAGAGCCGGCACAAGCTCTCCGCAGACACAAAGACATACGGTGAATCATCCCCCAAGCAGCGGTGCAAACGTCGGAGAGCGTTGACGGTGTACGGACGAACCGGAACCACACGGTTTGCGGCTCGGCCTGGCGAAAAGGCCAGAATGGGCACCACGGCCCCCTGGTGCGTCCGGTGCTCGCATGCCGGGCGCGGTGCGATGCTAATGCCTTGGGTCAAGGGGTCGATGTCGCGCCAGAGGAGGTTGATCGCCTCCAGCGGTCGTAGCCCAACATCCACACCAATGGACAAGAACGCCTTCCACCAGGGCGTTCGGACGGCGGCAAAGAGCGCTCTGACTTCCGCATCGGTGAAGGAGTTGTGAGTGTTCGACATAGGTGGCCTCCGGGTCTGGCGTGCGCCCGGTGTACATTGCGGCGCAGAGCTTCGTCACGTGCGTTGACGCTTGCGTTCCCACTCGTCGCGAGAGGGCGCGCCCTCACCGAGCCACTCCTCGATGGTCCAGCGGTCCCACCGCACGGCGCGGTTGAAGCGGAGCGGCCGCGGAATCCGTCCCGTCGCGTTCATGCGCCAGACGGTGGCGCGGCTCACGCCGAGGAACTCGGCGAGTTCTTCAGCGCGGAGAGTCATGCGGGTTGGTTCTTTTCTTGGCGTTCCGTGTTGCATGGAGAGTTCCTTAGAGTGGCAGCGAACATGCGAACAGTTGGGCCGGCAAACCGCCGCACCCGCGGGGGAAGCGGGCTTAGGCGGAAAGGGCCACGAGGACCTTGGGGAGCATGAACGGGGCACCGTCTTCGAGTCGGAGTTCGCCGACACGGAAGATCGCCCCGGCACGTGTCACGCGGAACCGGTTGCAGATGGCCGGGAGGAACAGGTCGTTCCAGATTCTGGCGGAGTCCGACGTGTCACGCGAGGCCGAGAAGAGGGCCTCCTCGGACCGCACACGCTCGTGGTTGCAGACCTCAAGCAGAGTTGCCACCATCGGCCCGATCGGGATCAGGAACGCGGCGGCGAACCGCTCCGCCTGGCGCTCCCGGTCGTTGGAGTACACGTGGCGATACTCGGGGTGGTCTGGGCGGAGGGCGTTGGGCTCGGGTTTGTGCAGCAGGAGGTGCCCAAGCTCGTGAGCGATCGTCCAGCGCAGCCGCAGTTCGTCGTGGCACAAGAGGTCCGCCACGCGGATCCGACCCTGCCCCAGGACCGCGTAACCGGCCACATCGGTCATTGCTTCGAAGCCAAAGTCGATCCCAAGGGGATGCTCGATCCAGGTCTCGATCGGGACAGGGACTTGAATTGCGGCGAGTCCGAGCGTCTGGCAGCAGGCATCGAGGCACGCCAACGCGGCGGACTCGGCCAGTCGGTCGGCGTCCCTTGGCTCGCAGAATGGCTCGGGGAGGAGCGTCACCGCCTGTCGCTCCTTCGTGAGCCCGCGGCCATTCGCCTGGCCCGAGCGATCAGGTCGTCCCACTGTTCCGGGCCAAGCGTGCGTGCGGCCCGCAGGAACTCGGGCGCCTTGGCAGACGTCGTCGCGTCCTGTGTGGCAATCTCAGCGACGATCGCGTCGGGCTTGGACCATCCGGCGCGGAGCACGGCGATATCCAGTCGGTAGTGCTTGGCAATGCGAAGCAAGAGGTCTTCGGAGGGGTTCCGGCGGCCCTTCTCCAGGTCGGTGAGGTGTGCGGGGGCGATGTCCAGGATTCCTGCCATCTCACGCAGCCCGAGGCCCAGCATGCTGATGCGCTGGTGCCGGAGTGAATCGCCAACGGATTGGGGGGTGGAGGCTGGGGGCATGTGAAACTCCGGTGTCGACGACGCTGTTCTACTGTTCGCTATCAGTATAACACCTGTTCCCCAAGACGCTACAGATTTCTTGGGTGTCACACCCGATTCTGCCGAGGGCATACCCAGGGGGTGTCTCCCGTCGTCGCACTGATACTCATCGTGGTCGCTCACGATTACCCGAACTTCGCGGGAGGGGTCGCCCTCGCTCTGCTCCTGTACCTCGTGCACCGCCGCCTGTGACCAGCGCTTGTGTCGTCGAGGTCCCTGTTGTACTGAAATGATGGCTGTCTGGCCGGCCAAACGCTGTGCTGACACCATCGTGACGGACCACTCCACCCGCCAAAGCCGCCTCACCAGCGGCCATAAGGGCGCGGCCTCACCAGCCGCGGCGGATGTGGGCCCGTAGAGCCGGATGCGTCGAGAGACGCTCGTCCGGTTCGACGGAGGCTCGTCGGAGCAAACCCTTGCTGTTCTGGAGGGGCGTTCCCTCCACCAAGGACCAATCCCGGCGTTCTATCCGATTGATTCCCCACGGAAGAGGGGCGACGAGGACATGCCCGCGGTCGGCCATGGTGGCTGCCGCGGGTCGTGATGCGTGAAGAGGGTGCAAATCCCCCCAGGGGGTTCGTCCCGGACTGGCTCGTCCAGTCGGGGTCGTTCAACCTGTGCCGGCGTGGGGAGCTCGTTCCTGGCGACAGGGACGACCGGGCCGCGGACACGGCTCGGCGATCGGGTGCAAGTGACCCGACGGCGAAAAGCTCAACCACGAAAGGCCCAACCTCTCACTCCAACTGGATGAGAAGGGAAGGGCTTGCCGGTAAGTTCGAACGGAGACGGTGCCGAACCGCTCAGGCCAAGCGTCGATGGGTAAGCGAGAGCTTCTCGTTTCTACTCGCTGAAATCGACGGGGCACGCCCTGGCGTGCTCCGCGGAAACTATGCCGCCCGGGAGGGCGGACATACGACGCAAGGCCGGGAGCCCAGCTCCCAGCGACGTGACCGTTCAGACGACGCGCATCACTAACTCGGGAAGGACTGCTGCCGCCGGGATGGTCCCCGGTGCCTGGATCGTCGTCCAGGTGTTTCAAACGCTGCAGTCTGGGAGAGTGCCGCAAGTAGGACCGGACGGAAGTCCGGCGATGCCGCTGCAAGGCAGTGTCGGGGTCGTTCGCTGCGCTACGGGTGGTGCCGGGCGCGACAGGCGAGCACGAAAGCGGCGACGGGCGTTTGCCCGTCACGATGGTGTCCCGGCGTGCTCTCGTGGAGCACGCCGGTTTCTGGAAAGGTGTACACGCGGTCAGAGGGGACCTGTCCGGGAGGACGGGTCCCTTCTGACGGCATTTCGAGGGCGTACGCCACACGTGTATCCAATACACGGGTGGTGACGCCATGCAGGTTGCACGCCGCTACCGCCATGCTTTGAGCGGCAGCAACTCGGGAAACGAGTTTGCTGCCGCCAGCCCGGCAGGGCGCAGGCGGCATGCCCAAGGAGGTTCGCATGATGATGCTGTGAAGGTCAGGCGTGCCCGGTGCATGACCCTGCACGCCAAGAAGGTGAGTCAGTTCGTGGCTTTGGCGGTTGTGCCCGGAACAACCGTCTACTTTCGGCGACGTCGCCATCTACTAAGGCAATGACCGCACCTTTATCGCGATCGAAGCATCGACGAGATCCGTGGATGCGGCTATCGGCTCCAGCCAAGCTCGTCGCTCGTCTCTGGACAGCGCTGACGCTGCCCACAGGATCGCCCGGCGCTCCCGCGGACCAAAGTTCATCCAGACTTCCTTCTGCTCGCGAATCCAATCTACCTGCTTGAGCTTCATCGCCAACAGCGCCCGATGTCGAACTCGAAGCGTTGGATCAGTCTTTTCAGCCAAGGCGACTGCCCTTGAGGGCGTGAGAACATCGCGTTTGGTGACCAGCCACAAGGACCAATCCTGAACATACGGCAACCACCCTTGTGGGTCGTCTCTAAGGAAACCGGGTAGTGCATCACTGACGATTTCCTGCACCTCTGAGTGCCACACGCGATCAAGATACTGAACAAGTTCCCGGAAGACTGGTGTGAGCGCGGGCATGTTCTCCACGGCAGGTCGCACGAGTACGCGCAGGCGGAGGCTGGCCGCTCGGCGAAGGAGGTAGCGAGCGAGCCCCAAGTGGATCGGCGCACGCTCCACGCAGCTCTTGAACGTCGCGAGCAGTGCCTTCCGCGCAATCTTCTGCTCATTTTCCTCGAGCACTTCCTCCTCATCGATCTCTGTATCGCCATAGTGACCCGCAGCGGCAATCGCTTCTTGTATCACCTTCTAGGCCTGAGCGATCTTGCTCTTGGACTCCCTATCTTCTGGCTCAACGAGTTCACGCTTGATGAACTCGCGCGCTTCCATGATCCGAGTCTTGTGTGCCTGAAGCGAAAGTCTGTGAGCGGTGAACAGGTACCGGGTCAGGTCATGGAGAGCCCGCGTAGCTTCGGCTTCGCTCTTGCAGAACACGCGAAAATCGTCGACATATCGGGTGTGTACGAATCCGTGATTCACCAAGTACTGATCAACATCATTTAGACACGATTCAGCGAAGAGGATCGATGCCGCCGGACCAACGGGTATCCCTCGCGACTGCTTCGCCGTGACTCGTCCGAGAAAGGCCTCCAAGTTTCTGGGACGAGGCTCGGGAACAAGGGCGGTTTCGAGAGAGTTGTGCAACCGATGGTGGTAGATCTGATTGTAGAAATCACTGATGTCCGCCATGGCTACGTGTGTACAAGTGCGGTGGCCCGCAAGAGTTCGTGACTGCCCCTGAAAATCCGTCCAACCATCCGCGTTTGACACGAAGAGTTCGCCGGCGGCCGAGGGTGCCAGGCGGTATGAGCACGCGATTCTCCGGTTCGACGGAACTCGTGACGCTTCAATTTTCGGAGCCGCCTCGTACCCCATCGCCGCATAGGTAAGCGAGTCCAACGGATCCAACTGAGTGGCTACGCGAAAGCCGCCACGCGGTTTGGGAACGAGAATGGTCCGACTCCCGCGATTCGGGACGCTACTCAGATCTTGCGTCGCCAGGGCGTCACGAGCAGACGGCCAATTTGACCAGAGACTCTCGAACTCGAACGGAACTGGGAACACGTCTGTGTCACCAAACTTCGAGATGTGAGCCCTCGCCCAATCAAGAGAGTTTGGAGCCAGAGTATCGGGCGTGTTCGCAGGCATCCGCAAGAATAGGGTTCGGAACACTGCCTCGATTCCGATTGCGGCACGAACTGGCCACGCTCACTGGGAATGTCGCTTCGGGCCAGGGCGCTGACGGGCGTGGCCGTTTAGAGTCGCTCAAAGTCGAGTTATCACAGGACTTCGAAGCGAAGACGAGGGGATGCACGCGGCAGCCTGAAGCACTCTTCCGGCAACCTCGGAATAGTGGGCATGTATCGCTGTATCGCCATCACCCCGGAAGGGTTCATCCAGCAGCTCGCCGTGAGCTATGTCACCCACGGCTACTGGTTCTACGTCATCGGGCAGGTTCCACATGGCAAGGACCCGTCCGTGGTCGACCGCAAGCTTATCGACCGCTATGGGATCGACGTCTCCAAGTGGACACGGGCGCGGCGCAAGCGGTCGGGGTTCGCGAATGTCCACTATCTCAGGCATGGCAGGTTCTTCATGTTGCTGGCCACGCACGGATTGCACCCGCTCTTTGAGCGGGAGGCCGGCGTGCTCAAGGACTGTCGGCGAGCACCGATCCGCTTTGCGGGCTATTCAATCAGCCATCGCGGCGGACATGCTCACGTCCGGATCGACAAGCAGATCTACCTCGAGTTCAAAGCGTGGATGCTGGAACGGTCATCGTTCCTATCGGTGGAGCAGTTGTGCCGGGCATTTCGAGCGGCGCCGTTCGAGCCGTACGCGCCGGTTCGGCGCCAGCTTCTGACAGTCTGGCGCGCAGTCAACCGTGCCCGGCGAGCGGCATCCCTGGAGCCATTGCCGGTGCAGTGCATTCGCCTGCGGCGCCGGATCATGCAACCGTTCGGTGAATCTGACGAGCGTTCAGTCCTGCTGCCCTCGTATGACGAGGTCGTGATGCGGTCGATATCGGCTGAGTTGGACGAGGTCGTGGCACATCCACAGGCCGCACACGGAGCAGAAGACCAGGTACAGGTCCGAACCAATGAGTCGGTGCCCGGAATCGGCATAGAGCAACACGCAGCCCGCGAGCAGGCCGAGAGAAGCGAGGAAAACGGAGAGGATGAGCTCGCGTCCGCTCCGACCAGCAACATCGCCTCCGCGGCTCGGATGCCGCGATTGAAACGCCATGAGTCGTGAGCCGAGCATCTGATTGACCGTTCGCTCGATCTCGTCGATCCGGGTCTTGACGTCCTGCTTTGAACGAGCGTGCCCGAGCGTTGTGCGGAGCAGCCATACGAGTGCGGGAGGCAGGCCAAGGAACACGAGCGGTTGCACTGATGCTGGCAGCGAGGTGACGCCGCCCAGCGTTGCGGACAGCAGTGCGGCGATGATGGGCACCCGCTGCTCCATCGTGCTCAATCGGAAAACGAGCAGTGAGTAGAGGGCTCGGTACTCCTCCAAAATCACCCGCAATCGGGTGTCCTGCAATCGCTCAAGTTCGTCGTCCAAGATTCTTCATCCGACCAGTGGAAATCCGCCATCGAGTACCGTACAAGTACCAAACTTTGATGCTTTTCGGCTTTGTGGCGGTTCGCCAGCGTCGGCGAGAGCCTCGGACGGGCCGGGATAGGCAGAAAGGGGCGGCACGCATGCCTGGCTTCAGCATTCGGCTCGATGTGGCGGGTGGAGTTCGGGAGACCGTGGGACTGTGGGCGGAGGCGAAGGGGGACGAGGGGCTGGCTGTCCTACGAGTCCTGATGGACCTCGGGCAGCAGGCTATCGATGAGGCGGACCGGTTGGTGCGACGAGGGCGTCTGAAGTCCCCATTCGCCATCGGGAGGCTGATGGCCCACGATGACACCCCGCCGCTGCTCCACGCCATGGAGCAGGCCGAGCGCTCGCGGCCCATCGAGCTTCGTTCGCCGTTTGAAGACTGCGAGACAATCGCCGGGGGTCTTTGGACCGCGGACCAGGTCTTCGGGGAAGCCCGCGACGATGGCCTCGCCAAGCTCCGCTTTGGCGCTGGGACGAACGATCTTCCGGCCCACGTGCATGAGCACTCCGACCGCTGCCTCTACGTCCTGGAGGGCGAGGGGAGCTTTCACGCGAGCCCCTGCGACTGGCGGACCTTCGACGGAACCGGCATCGAATCCGTGCCGGTTCGGGCGGGGGATGTCGTGGTGTTCAACCGCGGCGTGCTGCACACGTTCAGTGCTCCGCGTCGCGACTTGGTGCTGGTCAGTTACCACTCGCCGGCGCTGGCGTTCGATGATCCGAGGCAGTTCACACTGCCAACGTGCCCGTGGACACCCGCGTCGAGATTGCTGCCGTTGGACATGACGCTAACTTCTGCCAGCAGATCGCTGAGCCGACTCGACGCGGGCAAGCCAAGTCGTTAGCTTCTGAATTTCCTCAGTGAGTTGTTGGGGAGTCGGGGAGCTCATGCCCAGTTCAGGACTGTCGCTGTGCGCCCACCTTGAGCACTGACCGTATCCATCCGCAGCTTCATCAGCATCCGTACGCGTCAGGACACAAACGATCTTGAGCTCGCCTGGCTTGACCTTGTGTGCGAACCGGCTGACAACAGGCCTCAGAGCCTGCTCCACGGCAAGCTCCCAACAATCGCGGAGATGCCCTGCGATTCCCTTGGCGGCGATGGTCCAATCGTCGTGTTGTCCCGCTTCGTACGCGTGCGACTTGTTGCGAAGGTGCGTGGAGATGCCCTCCAGAGCTCGCCTTGGCGGTATAGCTTTGAACGGCGGGTTTGCTGACGCGATTCCGACGCGATCATTCGTGCGTGCAATGTACTGAAAGCTCCGCGGCGCATTGCATTCTCCGGCGTAGTGATCGAGCATGAACACGAATGGGAGGTCGTGGCTGAACAGGATGACTTGGCGCACCTGGGACAAGGCAACGAGCCGCTTGGCAACATCCTCGCGATGGTTGTGATCAAGCGAAGAGATCGGGTCATCAAAAACGAGCCCAGATGGCTCGTCTGCCGTGGCCAACTCAGCCAGAAACGCCGCGAGCGCGATGCACCTGTGTTCTCCTTCACTGAACACTTGACCGATCTTGGCATTCGGGCTGCGAATGAGTCGAATCCCGAACTTCGGATCACCGATGTCCCCGCCGAGCTGCTTCATCTCGGCTCGCAGATACCCCAGTCCAAGCTTGTTTGCTTCGTCGGCGAAGGCATCGCGTAGCCTGTCAGTGACGAGCACCTTCGCCAGCAACGTGGCGCGGCGGGTGATCGGGTCCGTGTTTGTGTCGCGGATCGCAGCCCTCACCTTTTCCAGCTTCCCGAGTCGTGCAATCTCGGAGCGAACCACGTCAAGCACCGATCCAAGCCAGACGCGGTCTTCAAGTTCGTGAAGTTCTCGCTCCAGCTTCTTCCGGGCCGAAGACGCGGCAGGATCGGCGAGTTGCCTCATCCGCTCGGTGATTCGCTGCGAGATCGTGGCGAGCGATGAGCTAGGTGACGCTTGGAGCGCCCGGACGTTCTGCAGCTCATTCGGGTGGCCGAGGCGTCTCAGTGTGCGCTGACGCAATCGCGCGGTGACAAGGAATAGGCGAAGTGACCTCGCAAGCTCCGCGTCATTGTGCTCGGACTGGATGTGATCGACCGCGGCGGATCTGGCGTTGGCACCAAGACCAACGGCAGCAAACGCTCTCCTCGCGGTTTCCCTCGCGCTTGCCGCTCGGTCCGCCTCGCGCTGCGTGGTGTCTTGTACAAACCGCTCGAACCGAGCGAGTCGCTCGGCACCGTCGTTCGAAAGGGGTTGTTGGCACAGAACGCATGCCTTGCCGGGCTCAGTAACCGGGTAAGGCTGACTAGGGAAAGCCTCGATCTGTGAAAACTGGCGTGCAGCTTCCCACAAGGCTCGCCACGTCTCCGAACCGACACCACGAAGAGGATCATCACGGAATGCACGTGAAGCAGCCAGCCGAGAGGCCTCGGCATTGGTCTCAGCATCGACGCAGAGCCGTCGGAATACGGCCAATCGGTCGTCTGAGAGCTTCTCATCTACATCAGCCACAAGATCAATCACCGCCTTGAGCCGAGCAAGTACACCCCGATGCCGCTGGATCGCCTTCTCCGGTGGCTCCCCGAGATCTCGACGGAGTTGCTCGGTCCGGTGCTTTTCCTCTTCGCTCACGACGGCGAGCGCTTCGACGGTGTTCCAGTCGGTAGTTGGCGCAAGGCGAGCGAGGAGTTCCCCAACGCGCGAGTAGTCGTGGTACGGCCGTGGACTAGCTTGCAACCACGGCGGTCCTTCGGCCTCCAGTTTCCTCTCAGCAGCTTGGAGCTTCTCCTTGAGCCTTTTCGCAGTCTTCGCGAGCGCCGACAGAATGGAGAGAGCGCGGGGTCTATAAGCCAGCTCATTCGACGCTTCGACATGGACGTCGGCGCAGCGTGCGTCAAAGACGCTGATTCTGGACATCGCTGGCGGAGAAGTATTCGGCTTGTCTTCCCATGAGACGCTGTGGTCTTGGTCGCCTTCGCGAAACTTGAAAGTCGCCTTGGCGGGGGTATTCGGATCGCCAGCGTAGACATTTGGCAGCAAGCGCTCCTCTCGGTGGCGTGCTCGACACGCGCGCTCGAGAACACGCACGTAGCCGGACTTCCCCGACCCGTTGGCGCCGTAGACGATCGTGAGGCCCCGCTGTGCGAAGTGGAGCTTCTGGTCGGGAGCGAGCGCGTTGACGTTTTGTAGATCAAGCATGTCCGCGAGGGTCACCGCTGGGCCGGTGTGCCCTTCGACTGGGACATGTGCAGCGGTGATCGGTCTTGCTTCAACCGTCTTGCCCGAGGTGTATGAAAGACCATGCTTCGTGACACACAAGCACAGCAGATCGTCCTCATCCTCAGCGGTGAGTGCATCGTGGGAATAAAGCCGACGGAGTGCATCCTGCATCCACACGGGTAGCGAAGCGGACCACGCAACGACTCCCTGAGCGTGTTCGACTACTGGCTGCGGTTGGGGAATCGACTCAGGCAGAGTGGTTCTCCTGTATTCTGGTCCGTGGCACTTCGGAATCAGGCGGAACCAGCTCACCTCGGAATGCCATGGCGAGAACGAACTGGATGGGCTTGTCGGCACGGGCCCGGGCGGGGGAGGCGCAGCGTTCGATAGCGTCTGCCATCGCGGGGGATGTCGTCCGATCAAGTGGTTGGGTCATGCGACGGCCTTCCTGGTAGTTGCACCTACGAGGTCGCGAGCGGTTCGGTCCGAGATGCATCCGTCAAAGCGACATTCCTCCGAACAGCGGTGCCGTCGATTCTCTCTCGATGATCGGGCCTCGCCCTGTGGGCGTGATTCCCATGTTCGCAAGTGCCTTGCACGCCGACTCCACCTGCCACTTCGAGAACTTCTTGGCCTTCTCGTTGCTCCACTCGAAGAACCGATTCGCGATCGCGTCTGGCGTCGCTTCGACACCCTCTGCCAGAAGGGCATTCCACGCGGCGTGGGTCGTCGCGTGAAGTTCGGCGGCTTTGGAATCCCATGACTTCGACGCGGCCAGCAGTGCATCGAATCGTGTCCATTGGTCGGCGAGCAAGGCTTTGCACGCCGCGGAAGCGTGCGTGCCCAGCGTTCCTGGCCGGTAGTGTGCCTCGCCCGCGTCACGAGCGACTTTGTTGGCTGTGAACCACTTCTGGCTGGCTGCGTGGGATTCGACATCGGCCTGCAACTTGCCGTCGTAGGGGCCAGCCGCGTCGCGCTTCAACGGCTTCTCGGTCTTCGCGTTGCAGAGGGCCGCAGCGAGGTAGGTGAGCTTGAACAACTTCTTCCGGCCCAGCGTTGGGTCGTTGGGGAATCGACGGACGATCTCGGCTTGGACAGCGGCGAAGTCCTCGAACCGCCACACGACGGACTTCGCCCGAGCGAGGTCCGCAACGGCTTCGGGTTTAGCCTCGATGGCTGGAACCAGTTCGCCACGGAACGCCCTGGCGAGGACGGACTGGGTGAGCTTGTCGGCGCGGGCCTGGGCGGCGGTGACGCGGCGCTCGATGGTGTCGGCCAGCTTCATGAGCGACTCGACGCGGCGGACGATCTCGGCTTGCTCTTCGGGGGTTGGCAATGCGAGAGGTATCTCCTTGATGTTGTCGAGATTCAGGCCGGGCTTGCCTGCGCCGTACGCGACGTCGAGCAACACTCCGCGGCCGTGCTGAGGGCTGGTCAGCCATAGGTGAAGGAATGGTGCAAGCGAAGGCAAGGCTGGGCGGCAAAGCGCAACGTGCTGGCTGACATAGGCCTCTGGCACGTCGGTGTCGACGAGTGCGCACTTGGTCACGTTCGCGCCCGTGATTGTGAGCAGCACGTCATGCCGCTGAACACGCGTCCTGGCGCGATCTGCGGAGTGCGCCGGTGGCGTGACGTGGGCTACATCGTCGAGGACAAGTCGATCCGTGTTGATGTCCTGCGAACGGACGAAGAGTGGGCCCGTCGTCGAGTAGAACTCGGCCCATCCACGCGATCCGCTAGTGAGAAGTGTGAGTAGATTGCCGAAGAAGACGCGAGTCCACGCTGGTGGTGCATCCAGTTCATGGGGTGCGCCCTCGACGCGGGGCACCCGACCCGCCTGGCGACGAACCGTCTCGGCGTGACGTAGGAGGTCATTTGCGTTGGCATGACCGGATCGCGACTCTCGCCACTCCTCAGTCAACCGTCCCGAGCACGCGGCGGCGAGGACGGCTTGGCGGAAGCGTTTGAGGATGGCGGGGACGGCGGCGAGGCGGGCGCGGGCCGCGTCCACGCGGGCCGTCAGCCGCTCGATCGCCTCCACGATCCGCTTCTGCTCGGCGAGGGGAGGGAGGGGGAGCTCCGCGTTCTCGATGAAGTCTGCTGGGACACGCTTCTGACCGACAGAGCCGGTCATCTCCATCTCGGCGGCTTGGCGGAATGCCTCTTGGCGGATGAAGTAGTACACGTACTCCGCGAGTACCTGCTCCGCAGGACGAAGCACATGGAACTCCGTTGAACCAAAGCCGATGCCATTTGTGAGGCGCCGAGCGATGGCCGCCTTGCCGTTCTCCATGCAGGGCGTGATCTTCGCCATGATCACATCGCCGTCGGCAAAGTACGTGAAGCCCTTGGACACCTCGGAGTACGGCCGTACTGATGGAGACGCAATCGATCCAGATTCTGCGTCAACGGCGGGCATCGGGACAAAGGTCACCGGAAGGCTGGGCGCGATGGTGCCGCGCTTTGGCTTCGAGGGATTGACCTCGCATACGTCTGCGAGCCGCACGACGCGCCAGCTCAGCCCACTTCTAGGCTTCGTTGATCGAACGGGTGTTGGCAATGTCATGGAAGGTGCGACTTGAGCCAAGCCGAGCCCTCCTCTGTGGCGGTGGTGATCAGGATGGACTTGAGGACATCGAACGCGAGGCCGCCGACGCCCTTGGCAGCGCTCTTCGCACGCTCCCAGCGCTCGGGGCTTCGGGACGCATCAAGGAACTCGTGCCCGGCCCAGGTCAGGCGGATGGGTTGGGCCGACGGAGACTTGCGACCAATCTCCTTGGACTCGACGGCGAGCAGCAAGCCTGCTTCACCCATGAGCAAGACGTGATAGCCAACCTGCTCGGCGGTGTAGCCCTCGAACGTCATGCCGCTGGGGGCTCGGCCGAGTTCGTGCTCCTCCATTTTTTGAAGGATCAGGCGGACGAGGTCCATGTCACGCTTCATGGGCCCGCCTTTCGCGGCGTCACTTTGTACGCCTGCTGAGGATGGCCGGGCTGGTTTGGGTAGAGGTAGTCCAGGTCGCCGTCCCGGAGCATGGGGCGGAGGTGGGTGGTGATGAGGTGATGCTGATTGCGGCCGAGGATTTCGGAGAGCTGCTCGGATGAGAGGGTCTTCCAGGCACAGAGTCTTTGTATGACCGCCCGGATGTCGGCTGGGCTGGCCCGGAGGCCGAGTTCGCGGACTGCGGTGGCGAGGTCTGTAGGTAAGCCCTGTAGGTTGCCCCGGAACCCTGTAGGTAAGGCCTTATCCACAGAGTTCGGTGTGGAGGGACTGCCCTCCTTGGCGGAGGGTCTTGGGGGCTGCGTTGCCGGATTCAGGAGGCGTTCGGTGGGGACGTAGTAGGTCGCGGCTCCCTTGCCCTTCTGGTCAAGTAGACCGTCGTCGCGGAGCCGGCGCAGGTGCCCGCTCGCGACAAGGGTCTCAACGCGATTGAGGTCACGGTACGCGGAGTTGTTGATAGCCCCGACCTCGCGGACGAAGACGAGGGCTCGCTGCTCGTCCTCGGAGAGTTCGAGGTTGGCGAAGTTGCCGAGCCACTTCACGTCCTCGGGGCTGAGGAAGTGGTGGAAGAGGAACGTGACAACGAACGTGTCCTTGTCGCGGTCGGACTCGAAGGTCGGCGGGCTGAGGCTCGCGTCCGCCAGGGCTTCTCGCATGGCGCGGATGCCGGAGCCCTTGGTCTCGGCGAAGCGGGTCTCGTGGAGGACCGCGGCGATCTTCGGGTTGCGCTGCTGCGAGCCGGGCTCGCCGAGGCGGTCGTCGGGCACCAGCGAGACGCCGGGATTGCGAATCTCCAGGCGGTTGCTGTAGCGGATGATCTGGATGGGCTGGTTGAGTCGGTAGCTGCGGTGCATGACCGCGTTGACGATGGCCTCGCGGATGGCGGTGCGAGGGATGAGCGGGACATCTTCGCGGCGGTTGGAGTTCGCAGGGAGCTTGAAGGTCTTGGGGATGTCATCGAGCACCGCGTTGATCGCACGCGGGATGGTCTGCATGAGCGGGCCGAGCAGGTCGATGGAATCGAAGCGCTCGTCGGGCGACTTCACCCACTCACGGCCGGACACTCGGATGTAGTCCACGCGCATCAGCGGGAAGTGGCGACGGATGGCCGCGTGCTTGCCAAAGAGGATGAGGCCGGCGATGGTCGGGCGGGCCACGCCGCTGACGCGAGAGACGCACGAGAGCGAGTAGAGGAGGTCCTCATCGGAGTACGCGAGTTCCGGGGCGAGCGGATTTGCTTCGCGGCGAGTGCGGCGGTACTCCTGGATCGCGGTGGGGTCGAAGTCGCTCAGTTCACCGTCGGCGATCACGGTCTCGTCGAGGGACTTGTGTGACTGGGATTGATAGAACAGAGCTAGGTCGTCGTCGGTGCACTTTTGGTCGCTGGATCCGATGCGGCGAAAGGCCCCTTTGGGCAGGCCGCGTGCCTGGATGTAGACCGGCTTCTCGCTGGGAGCCGCCTCGGGGACGTACGCGATCACCACACGCTTGCCGTCGCGAGCCTCAACTGTGATTTGGGGCCGGATAGGGGCGTTGAACTGAGTTCGGCACTGCGACGCGAGGTCGGACTGGAGCTTGTCGCTGTCGGGCACGCCGACGATTTCGTACGTTGGGAACAACGCATCCTCGGCTCGCTGGACGCCCAGCACGAGGTAGCCACCGTGTCGCCCGGGCTCATTGGCGAAGGCGGAGATCGTTTCCAGCATCGACGGGCCGATCTGCTCGCCCGCCTTGGCCTCGATCTGGACGGTCTCGTCCAGGTCGTTGAGTCGCTTCCAGAGTTCGTCAAAGGTGAGCGTCACCCGCGAGCCTCCTGGGCCTCTGCGGGCTCCGCGTTGGGGTCGAGCAGGGTGAGCACCATCTGGAGTTCCTCGACGGCGGCCTCCAACTCGCTGATGGCGTCGGTGGCAAGTTCCTCCGGCTCCGGCAACTCGTCCGCGTCGTCGAGAGACTCGTCCTTGAGCCACTTGAAGCCGTCGAGCTTGAACTCGCGTTCTTTCACTTCGTCGATGCCGAAGGACTTCCAGCGTCCGCCGCCGAGCCAGCCTTTGTCGCCGGCTGGGCTGGTGGACTCGTCGCGGGGCTTGCCCTGCTTGGGTCCGAAGCGGCCGTTGGCGTCGATGCCATAGCAGCGCTCAAACTCGGCAAAGTGCTCGCTCGTCAGTGGGCGGTCCTTCTTCGTGATGCTGGGGACGTTGGAACGTGCGTCGTAGATCCACACGGACTTGGTTGGGTAACCCTTCTGGAAGAAGACGACGTTGGCTTTGACGCCGGGGCAGTAGGGCGTGAACGTGCCGCGAGGCAGACGGAGCACGGTGTGGAGGTTGCACTCCTCAGTGAGCACCTTGAAGACCTCGCCAGCCTGGTCGGCGAAGAGGCAGTTGTCGGGCAGGACTACTGCAGCCCGGCCGCCGGGCTTGAGCACGGTGAGGATGTGCTGGAGGAAGTTGAGCTGCTTGTTGCTGGTCTCGACGGTGAAGTCGTCTCGGCTGGGGGTTTGTCCGGCACCCTTGGTGCCGAAGGGTGGATTGGTGAGAATGACGTCATACTTCTCACTCGGCGGCGGGTCGTAGATGGTGTCGCCCGAGCCGATGGTCGGCACGACGTTGTGGAGGAAAAGGTTCATGAGCGCCAGCCGGCGGGGCTGGGCGGTGAGGTCTTGGCCCATGAAGGTCTTCGATCGGACTCGCCTGGCAAGATCGCGGTCGATGGCGCCGCCCTTGGTCTGTTCCATCAGCCACTCGTACGCGCAGACGAGGAACCCGCCCGTCCCGCAGGCGGGGTCGCAGACCGTGAAGTCCTTGGCGACACGCGGGTCTGGGCGAATGCAGCGGCAGATCGACTGCATGAGTTTGCGGGGCGTGAAGTACTGGCCGGCGCCCTTCTTGCCTTCGCTTGCGGCCTTTTCCAAAAGATGCTCGTACGCCTCGGCCTTCACGTCCACACCGAGGCTGGTCCATTCGACCTCGTCGATGAGATTGATGACGGCCTTGAGGTTCACGGGCTTGGTGAACCGGGACTGGGCACCGGAGTAAATCTCGGTCAGGATGCCACCGGCCTTGCCGAGCTTGCGGAGCATCTCGATGTACGTGTCGGTGAGCGTTTCGCCCGCGAGGTCGCGGAGGTCGGGCCAGCGGCAGCCCTTGGGCAGGTCCACGGACTTCTCGTCGGCCATCTTGAGGAAGAGCAGGTACGTGATCTGCTCGATGTAGTCCATGTACCCGATGCCGTCGTGGCGGAGGGTGTGACAGAGGTGCCAGAGTTTGTCGCCGACGGAACTGCTCACTTCTGCTCCTCCCTGACCGGAATGGCTGTGCCATCGTCGTTCAAGAAGTACGAAGCGACGAAACGGGCCGCGCTCCGGGCCTCCTCGATCGTCGCGAAAGGTTCACGTCGCTCGCTGCACACTTCTTCATACCGGGTGCCGTCAGATCCCATGCCAGCGTATATGACCCACCATCCGGTCGGGCGGTTCTTTCGAATGACGACCTCGCGATGAGTGCGTGGGAGTGGATGCGTATTGCTCATGCTGCGATCGCCTCGTTCAGTGTGCGGATGACGGTATCCAACTTGCCACCAAAGGCTCGGTTTGCTGCCCCCCAGCCGCCCGCGTTGGCGAGCACGGGGATGACCTCGAAATCCTCCTGCTCAATGGAGAGGCTTTGGGCAAGATGCTCCTTGATGCGGTCGAGCCACTGCTGCTGGGGCGGCGTGAGCGGTGCGGCAAGCGATGCTGTCACTTTCGCGGCGGCACGTTCGACCCGCTCCCGGGCGGTGTAGAGCGGTGCGTGGTTGTCCGCGGCGTGCTTGACCATCGAGATGATGTCCACCAAGGCCTTCCGGTACTGGGCATCATGGGCACGCTGGAGATTCTCCACCGTGAATCGTTCGGGTGTGGCCGCGAGCTTGTCGCGGAGTTCCTGCAACGCGTGGGTGGACCAGTCGCGGGGCTTGCGGAGCAGAATCTCAATGGCGGTTACTTTGGCTGGGTTCTCTGTCACGAACCTCCTGAACGCGGCGAGGTATTCCTCGGGGCGGTGCTCCTTGCCGAGGCCGTCGCGGATGAGCCACTCGCTCGTAACCGTGTCTGTCTGTTCCTCGGCAACGATGAAGGTCCTGGGGGCCCTTGGATAGTTCTGGAGCAAGTCCTGGAACGCTGGGTCACGGAGCAGCGTCATGGTCGGTTTGAACTCTTCGCGGAGTGCCCGTGGGAGTCCCGAGGCAAACTTCGCCATATCGCCTTCTGGGATGTACGCAGCAAAGAGGTCGCGGGCCTGCCCCGACATCTCCTTGTCGATGCGGTGGAGACGCTTGACGAGCACGCGGGTGGCGTAGTCGCGGTCTCGGTTCTGCCAGATATCCTCGATCAACTCTGGAATGCTCTTGCCGGCAGGCGTCGGCGCGTCGGCGGCGAAGTCGCTGGCGGTCTTGAAGTACTCCAAAAGCGTGCCGCCGAAGCAATCGAACACGACGAAGTGCGACTTGTCGGGGTGGTGGAAGCCCTTGCGGGTGCCGCGTCCGAGCATCTGCTCGAAGAGGATGCGACTCTTGACGGGGCGGAGGAAGACGATGAACTCAAGGTCCGGGATGTCCACGCCCGTGGCCATCAGGTCCACGGAGACGACGATGCCGGGGTTCGGGCGGTTGCGGAACTTCTTGATCTCTTGCAGCGGTCGGTCCACGGTGCCGGTGATCTTGGAGACGAACTCCTCGCCACGGCCGAACACCTGGCGGCACAGTTCCACGATTGCTTGAGCGTGGCTCGTGAATGGTTGGTCATTCACCGCGAAAATGAGCGTCTTGGGGAACCGTCCGTACGTGCGTTCGTGCTCCTCCGCGTAACGCTTGACCTCCTCCAGAACCTTGCGGTTAGAGTCGGGGACGGTGATCTCGCGTTCGATCGCTGAAGCATCGAACTGCCGCTCGGCCTCAAGCCGGTCGAGTCGCCTTTGACCGGTCTCCGGGTCGATGTACTTGACGGCTTCGTTCTCGTTCAGGAACACGCCGTTGATGCGAACGCCCGACTGGACCTTGACCGCGTCGTAGTCAACCAGGAATCCATCCTGCACCGCCTGGCGGTAGCCGTACTCGAACACAGTGTCCTTGAAGTACGCGAGCGTGTGGGCGGCGGGCGTCGCCGTGAGACCGATGCGGACTGCGTCGAAGTGCTCCAGCGTGTCACGCCAGACGGAGAGTTCTTGGGCTGTATACCCGCGGTGGCACTCGTCAGCGATCACCACGTCGAACGCGTGAATGGGGATATCGAGGCCTTCGTCCGCATCATCGTCAAAGGCTTCGTCATTGGCAAACCGAGCCACCTCGCGTCCGAAGAGATTCATCGCCATCCGCTGTACGGTGCAGACGTAAACAAAGGTGTGCTTGGGCTGCGGTGAAAGCAGGTAGTCGGACGGAATCGCCTGCGGGTCGAATCGGTCCGTCGCATCAGCGTCGTCGAGGTCCTCGCGGCGGAACCGCTGACTGAAAACCTGATAGAGGTCGGTGAACTTTGTCGTTCCGTCGGGGCGGAAGGCGTTGAACGCCTGGACCGCCTGTGCGGCGAGCGCACGCCTGTCGACGAGAAAGAGGACACGGCGGGCCGCGCCCGTTCGGAGCAGTCGGTAGATTTGGTTGACCGTGGTGAACGTTTTGCCTGTGCCCGTCGCCATCGCGACGAGCATCTCGCGGCGGCGCTGCATCATCGCCTGTTCGACAGCGGAGTTCGCGTTGATCTGGTATGGCCGCAGGCGGGGATGGGTGTTTGGCAGCAGTGTCAGCGCAGCAAGGGCAGCCTGATCATCACCCCGCAATCGCTCCGCGATCCCATCTGGGGTCAGGTAGTCCGCGACCAATCGGCTTATGTTGAGTGGGTGTCGGCAGTCGCGAAAGAAGATCTCCTTGCCGTTGGTTGACCAGAGCAAAGGCGTACGAATTCCGTCGCGCTCGAATCCGCCGGAAGGCAAGCCCCGTGCGTAACGCTCGGCCTGAGAGAGCACGTTCTCCGGGTCCACGTTGAGCCGCTTGGCTTCGAGGATGCCCACCACTCTGCCACGCAGCACGAACGCGTAGTCCGCAGGTCCGTGGGCTGTATCGAGCTCGGTGAGAACGACTCGGTCAAGGCGGGAACAATCCGTGGACGGACCGAACGGCGCGATGCTCCATCCGAGTGCTCGGAGTCTCGTGTCGATTCGGTCCCGGCGTGTCTTCCACTCGTGTTCCATGCGGCCGCGGCGGCATGGGAGCCCCGCAGTGGGGCATTGTACGGAACACGCGGTCTAGGGGGAGCAAGCACCGTCAGGAAGGACCGGTGGCGAGTCCTTCTGAGTCTTGTCAGGCCACAGCCGCGAGGAGCGGCCCAGCCGCGGCGTCGACTTCGATGCGATCGCCAGCATTGGAGCACTTGCCGCCGATGCGGGTGATCGCATCCACAAGTGCAAAGATGGTGAAGCGGCCATTCCGCCGAGCGACCTCGTAGGCTTCCTTGGCCAAGGCCTTGCCGACGCCGTGCTTGGCGAGTGACTTGAGCACCTCCTCCTCGTCGTGACCGAGCGAGGTGCTCATCGCTTTGCGGATCACATCGACGAAGCGGTCCTTGCGTTCGTCGCGGCGTTCGACCAAGCGGTTGATGAGCACGCGGATTTCGCGGAGCGCATCACGCACGTTGGCCGTGTGCTTGCGGCTGAAGTCGATGACCTCGACCGCGTCCCAGACGATGTGATTCCTGCACACGGCCTGGAACCAGAACGTCTGGATGCCCACCGACCGTTTGCCCACCTCCGAGTTCCACAGAAAGAACCCCGGCGCGAAAGCTTCGCCGTTGATCTCCGTCCATCCGGTCGGGTCGATCAGGAAGCAGAACATGTCCTGCTCACCCCGATAGAGCCCGGTCCCGCCCTTGGTGCAGTCGTCGCCGGGGCCTCCAGCCCGCTGGGGCGGCTGGAAGTCCGTGGCGAACTCCCGCACGATGGAGAGTAACTCCAGGTCGTGCAGGCGGGTGTAGCTGGCACCGTGGATTGAACGCACGAGGTCGTCCGCCGCGAACACTTGCAGCGGCTTGGTGCCCCGCGGCAGTGTCTCGGCGAAGACCGACGACGCAGTCGACCCCGAGAGGCGGTTGACGGTGTCGCGATTGACTCCCGCGAGACCACATAACTGGCCGAAGCTCCAGCTGTTCAGCCGGTAGCTTCGGTCATCGCCGATGCGAAGCGAGAGTCGGGTTCCATCGTCAAACGCGCTTAGGTCGTTGGGCATCTCCCAGAGGTCGCGTGAACGCTCCTGCTGGGTCTGGCAGTTGGCCCACAGATCGTCCAGAGTCGCGAAAGACTCATCGGGCGTGCGGCGGAACAACTCCTGGCTGGCACGGGTCAGTGCCTGTTTCATGGTGAACTCCTTCATGGGTACGGGGTTTGAACCTTGGAAAACCGAAAATGCCACCGGTCCATGAGGAGTTGTGCGGGTTGAGCACTTCGATGTGCTCTTTGCGTTGTTCGGACGATTATCCTGCGCCTGATCGTGATTCGTTCTACAGGTTTGCGCCAAACCCGATTCTCAAAGCGGTCGATGTCGACAGGATTCGCTCGCCCGTAGTCACTCGGTCCGTTGGGACGGCCCGGCAGCGGTACCCGTGGGCTGCGCTACGGACGAAGCTCAGTATCGAATCCTCTCGATCTCGTCCAGCGTCACGGTGTCCGACGTCCTGTCGTAGAGCTTGGTGGTTCGCGGTGAGGAATGGGCCGCGATCTGCTGAGCCCGTTCCAGCGTGCCGCCGTTTTCAAGGTAGGTCGTGATGCTTGTCGCTCGGAACGTGTGACAGCACGTCGTGTGAGGAAGCCCGCACGCGCTGGCGCGTCGCTTCACCATCCGCAGCACGTCGTTCGCATTGATCGCACGGTGAGAGGGTCGGCCTCGACGGTCCAAGGTGCGAAAGAGCGGCGATTTGAGTTCCGCCACGATTCCCGCGGCTTGAATGTACTCGTCCAAGTACTGTTCGAGCGTGTGGTGGGCTGGCAGCTGGTGCTCTTTCCCGCCCTTCTCGTGAAGACGAAGCCACCATCGTTTGCCCTGCTGGAAGTAGTCATCGACGCTCATGCGCACGACCGCCCCAACTCGTGCAAAGGTGTACGCCATGACACCAATGACGGCGCGGTCCCGAAGCCCCACGAGCGTTTCCACATCGATAGCCTCCAGGAGTTCACGGGTCTGTTCAGCGGAGAGCACCGGGGTCTTGCCACGGGAAACGATGTGCGACGGGCCACGCACCGACCACGCCGGGTTCACTGGCAGCACGCCGCCGGTCACAAGCCAATCCAACAGCATCCGGATCGCGGCCAAGTGCTGTTTGACGGTTGGCGTGGAATGGGAGACCTGGATGTCCTCGATGTACGCGGCCACCACCACGCTTGTGATCCACGCGAAGTCGCACACGCCGCGGTGCTCGCACCATTTGAAGAAGTGCCCGCACGCACGCGCGTAGGCCCGTCGGGTATTGGTGTTGCGAATCGTGGCGGTGAAGAACTCGACGAATCGCTCCGACGCACGCGGTCCAGCCCGCACGATCAGCGACGGAATCAAAGTCTGGCGGTCAGCGATCAGTGTGGGGGTGTCGTCATCCATCAGCCTCCATCGTGGTCAATCCTCTGCCTTGGGTGGCTTGGCACGTGCCGAATCCTGCTTGGGCTTGGGTGGACGAGGGGCACGCACCGCCGCACCGCCCAAGCCTTCATCGTCACCGCGTTCAAGAGCGTCGAAGCGAAAGAGGAGCAGGTCAAAGAAGTCGATGTCGATGGGTTGCCACCAGGCAAACCGTTGCTTCGGCGTCCCTTCGCCGCGGAGCACGCGGAGCATGGCGTCGAGGCGCTTCGCCTCGTTGCTCCCCGCCTTGGCGCTCTTTAGCAATCGCTCGATCTTGGCTGGCGGAAGCTGCTTTCGTAGTGTTGCCACGTCTTCGTCTCGCAGTTCCCCCCGAGCGAACGAGGCTGTCACAGGCGGAACGTCGCGGAGGTTCGGTCTGCGAATCGCCTTGCGGAATCCCGGCGGTAAATCAAGCGAGCCCGTTAGTCCCTCGGGGATCGGGAGTTGTCGCTGCTCCAGTTCTTCGCGGATGAGGTCGCCGACGGCCATGCGGCGGTATCGACCCGGAGTCGTCGGGTCCGTCGATGCGAGTTCAGCAGCGAACGCAACCAAGTCGTCGGCGTTGGCTTGCCGGAGGATTGCCGGCGTAATGCCACCAAGGTCTCTCGGGATCGGTTGTGTGGGCCGCTCGGCAGGTACGCCGCCGGTCGCGTCGGGTGAAAGCGGCCCGCCGGGTTGTTCGAGGTCCCGGCGAACCAGATGGCGGAAGTACTCGGAGATGTTGCCGAAGAAGCGGGCCTTGATGCGCTCCATGATCAGCCGCTGCATTTCGGCGGGCATGGACACGCTGATGGTGACGATGTCGGCCATGGGTGGACTCCTCGGCGAAAGGGTCGCGCATACGCGAATTGTTCACAACTATTCGTGTCGACACGTGTAGTGGTTCCCTCCAAGCCACGTCGGAAATCGGTGCCCGTGGTACTCTCTCATGGTGCCGGATAACGTCCCTTATCCGACGTGGTCAACACCAGAAGCCCGACCGTTCTGGTCAGGAACTCGGGGTATTTCATCGGTAGCGACGGTCGCGATAGGCGGTTCTCATGCACCAGGCTCGCCGAGCATTCACCCGGGCAGATCTCGTCGCGGTGGTGGTCTGCCTGTTCATGGGGTTCGTCGTCCTGGTTGTGCCGCTCCAGGATGGCGCGATGCGGGACATTGGTCGAATCGTGTGCTCCCATCGACTGGGCGCGTGGCGAGACGCGGTGGTCTCCTACACGTACGACAATCAGGACGCGTTCCCAACATTTGCTTGGAAGCCTGGTTCGGCGAGTTCATTGAGCAGGGAATCGGGAACTGGCCTGCAGGAACTGCGGGCACAGGCATTGGAAAAAGTTAGGCGATTCGCTGGTCGCGACGACATTACCGCACCGGACGACTGGCTGCCCCAACCGCACTTTTCGTGGCTCGTGCTCTATGAAGCCGGGCAACGCGGCGTTCTCGAAGCGTTGCAGTGCCCAGAGGACCGGCAAGGTGCTCTGGTCGAGTTGGACAACCGCCGGGCCGACGGGGCCCCTCCATCGGTGAGCGAGTTTGCATCGACATTCGAGTTCGTGCCGTCGATGTGGAGCCCGGATTCCGCCACGCCGTACACCGATGGGGCATTCCTGCCCGTCGTGGAGCCCGGCCTTCAAGAAGGAGAGTATCGAGTACCCTCGGGCAGGCCCTTTGGTCTTCGCCCGCGGCGGATGGAAGAGGTCGCGTTCCCGAGCCGCAAGGTGCTCGTGTTCGACCCGTTCGACCGTCATTCGGCTCCCAAGAAGCGCCACTATGCGAATCCGGCGGCGTCCCAGCCTCTCCTGATGGCCGATGGGTCTGTGCAATGGAGACAGACCGCCGACGCGAACCCGGGCGGACTTCCGAATGACCCGAGCGGGAAGGCGGTGCCGGTATTCGACAGCGCATGGCAAATCGACCCTTGGGAGATACGGACGGACAACGTACGTGAGGTGCGCGGCTACTACCGATGGACCGCGGGCGGGTTGGCGGGCGTCGACTTTGACGCCCCGCAACATGTCCGCAAGCCATTCGATCGGAGGCTGGACTCAACGACGTGGGCCACATGCAAAGGCCTCCCGTAACTGCAGAGATTCCGGGAGACTGAGCAACGCGCGATCGGGATTGACGTGGGGCGTCCGTGCCGGGACACTCTGCGTGATGGCTCTTCCCACCAAGTCTTTTAACACCCTGCCTCTCGGGTGTGAACGAGAGGTCGGCGGGTGCCGCGCCCGCACCAGTCTTCGGCGTTCCACTGAAAGCCCTTGGGGGCTTTCTGGGGAGCGGAAACCCCAACAGCGCACCGCGTGTGTGGTCCTTAATGTAGGAGGCCGTATGGCTAAGCTGTTGATCCCGAATGACGGGAATGAAACCCCCACGATCCGGAACTTCGACGAATACGTCGTCATCGACCCGAGTGGTCGGACGGTGTATCGACGGAAGGTCACGGGTACGTGGGTCCTGACGAGGAGAGGTGATGTGCGGCAGCTCACTCACTACCTCGGGTCAGGATGGAATCCAGAACGGGAATCGTCCTGGAAATTGTTCTGGTTGCTGCTTGGTACGTGGATGACGTTGGTGATTCAACGATTCAGTTGATCGCATCCACCCAGAACCTTCGAGGTCGAGAGCTCACCCTTTCGGCCTCGTCGCCTTTTTGTGGCTCGGCACTACTTGAGCAGCAGCAGCGAGTAGGCCAGCGCCAGGCCGAGTGCGGCGATGCACTCCTCGGTCGGGATCCAAACTCCGGGAATATCGCCGAACACGCAGCCGTCAGGATGTGGGACGACCGGCTCTGGAAAGTCTGGAAGGTCGCCTCGGCCTGCTTCTTCAGCGAGCGTTGGGGTCGGTTGTGAACATCGGGGATGTTGAGTATTCATGGCGGCTGAGTATCACAGAATGCGCTGGAGCACAAGCAGAGTCATCCGTCCCACCTCCCGGGAGTAACGTCCCAACATCGCGAGTTCTCTTCTCCTCGTCTCCGCCCGCGAGGGTCAACAAACAACAGCGGCGGATGAACACGCGACTCGCTTCGGTCAAATGACGGAAGCGGACTGCGTGGTGCTCGCAGATGGCGGGTCGGACAGCGAAAGCGACTCGACCCTCAGCCTTCCCTGACAGGTCCTTCAGGGCCGATGTGGGAGTGCGAGCAGGACAACACCCCCGTGGGGGTGTTGTCTTTTTTGGGGTTGACATGCGTCCTCGCCCATCACACGGGGGCGGAGCACCGGCTTTGGAACACGTACACAGGAACTTCAACGCCTTGCCCCGCGCGTCCGCATGTCGGAGGACATCGACGGACCCACCTGGAGAGCTCGTTGACGGCCTCGCTCGGGGCCGTCAGAAGGTATGTGATGGTGCAGAGGTGTGCTTCAGCGAGACGGACGAAGGGTTCGAAGGCGGGCGAAGCGACAAACTGCTGCAGGTCGACCATGGCCCGACGCAGCGCCGCTGTCGAAGCTGTTCGGAGCAATGAGAGTTGGATCGGCGCGTCAGCCCGGGCGCGGAGGAGGTGACACGCGCGCCATGGCGGGATGCCTTGCTCACTGGCACTCCGAGTGACACCCAGAAGGTCGTCGAACTCTGCACGCGAGAGCACTGGATGTTGGCGAGTGCGGCAATAGGCGAACTCCAGCATCGCCATGCGTGACGCCAGTTCCGGAGGGCGAAGAGGGTGTGGGTGGGGCGTGAAGTACGGCTGGCAGGGTGGACGACATGGCGCGTGTCTGTACAGGCGATGGTTTGCCACGAGCGCCCGCAGCGTAGACGAAGCCGCAGTGCGGTCTCCTGCGAACACGGCACGCGCCACGGAGCGCGTGGTAGCAACGCCGAGCAACTCGGCGTGCTCGGTCACGCGTGCCTCGGCCGCGTCGGATAGGGGTTGGTCAGGCGTTGTTGGCATTCTTTGACTGAGCGCTGGTGAAAAGCGCCTGCCTTTCAGCGAGGTCCTTTAGCTTCTGACCAAAGCGCAGGGAAACCTCTTCGCTGCGCTCGCGTTCGATGTCGAGCGGTCCCTTGTCTGACGTCGTGGTCGTTCCGTCGGGGTACTCGTCCCGGGTCGGCCACGGCAGGCTCTGTCTTTGGCTGTATGTGGCTTTCGACAGGGGCCACGTGCATCGGACCTGGATCGGCAGTCCGGCGAACTGGGTGTACCCGGACCCTCTCGACACGTGCACGATGGAATCGAGTGGATGGTCGCTGGCGGCGAGCACGTCGTTGCGGATCATCCGTGACTTGATGGACTGAGAGTCCGAGCGTTCTTCGTAGGCTGTTGCGACGTACTCGGTGTAAGGTGCACCGGCCTTCTGCTTCCAGTTGCGGAGGTACATCAGCTCTTCCCCGGAGGCATCACAGATGGATTGCACTTCCTGCGGGTCCGTGACCGAGAAGTACCGCTTGAAGCGGGTGTTGGTGCGGACCGTCGCACGCAAGTCTGTCTCGGCTGTGCGAAGGTCCGCGATAGTCTGGTTGGCCAAGACCATCCCCAGCCCGTAGCTGCGGGCCTGCTCCAGGATGATGCGGAAGTTCTCGCCCGCGATCCTCTGGAACTCGTCGATGAACACGTACGCCTGACGCCACTCCGAGGGCGGGCGTGTGCGTTGACGGTCGATGCACGCGGTCAGCAGGGAATACAACGCAAGCTTGCCGATCTCACGAACGCTCACGCTCTCCATTGCGGCGGGGAGCCAGAAGTACACCACCTGCCCGCGGTCGAGCACCGACGGCATGTGGATTGACTCCTCCGGCCGGTCGGGGTTGGACTTGGAGGCGAGCATCGGATAGTGCGTCAATGCCTGGATGGTGGACACGAGTTCAAGCGTGTCGTGGTACGCGTTGGGGTCGGCGTCCTTTACGCGATTGATCGCGTCGTAGAGCTCGTTGATCGAACCCGGAACGTTCGACGTGGGCGCGACCCCGGCTTTGGCCGACGCCGGGACGCGGCCGGACAGCGCGGCGAGGAGGTGGGCTCTGCTCTGGCGGCTGTAGTACGCTCGGCCGTACCCCTCGCCGTGGTTCAGGCTCAGGGCCTCGAGAAGGATCTGGCACAGCTGGATCTCGCTGCGGTTCTCCGCGTTCAAGCTGAGGAACGGGTTGAAGTAGTGGGACGTGCGGTTCTTCTCGGGTGTGAAGAAGCGGAACTCGACGCCTCGGGCTTCCGCCTCGATCTTGGCGGTGTGGAAGAGGGCGGGGTCGCCCTTCAGGTCAATGATGACGATGGGCGGGCTGTCGGTCCGAGCGCCGTTCTTGCCCGCGTGCCCGCGGATCATCTGGATCAGGAGCGGCATGAGTCCCAGACTGGTTTTTCCGCTGCCCGAGTCGCCGACCAGGTAGGCGTGTTCGGCGAGCAACTTCTCGTGCAAAAGAACCGGGAATCGAGCGTGGGGCTCGATCCCAAGGAAGAGGTGGTCCGCCTCGCGGACGGGTTCGCCCAGCGGGCCGTTGGCCATGTGCGTCGAGTCCTTCAAGCGGTCCACATACCACTGCCACTCCGGCCGACCATCATCATCCAACCCCGCACGGCCATCAGCGCCTTCAACCAGGCGACGCTCCTGGTCGACGTGCTTCAACGACTTTCGGAAGATCGCCGCGAGCAACAGGGGGGGCAGGAGCGCACCCACCGCGATCGCGATGGGAAACGCCCAGAGGTATAAGTCTTCGCGGAAGCTCGTGATACGCGAATAGGCGTACGGCATCCACCACTCGGTCTGCTCAAGGATGATGCTGCCCACTGTTGGGCGGGGGCCGTGCCCCGGGAAGAGCATCTTCCACTTGATGATGTCGCTGAGAGGCATGAACAGCGTGAGTCCAGTCGCGGTCGCGAAGAAGAACAGCACGAGCATGGTGATCGTGAGGCGAAGTCTCCCTCGGTACGCGATTGGCGCGTGCCAGACGCCCGGTGCGTACGCGTCCGGCCCTCCGTAGGTCAGGAACGGGGTCAACATGCGAACCGCGGCGCGTGACGCCTCCCAGGGTTTCCATCCCTCCTCCTTCAGCATCACGACTGCGGCAATGGCGAGCCCCGCAATGGTCAGCGTCGTGGAGACGAGCGGCCCCACGACGACCGCTGCAAGCACGGCGGCCAGCAGCTTTGCGTCTGGACCGACCGCGGTCGGCACCATCCGCCGGGTGCAAGGTCTCAGCCGTGGGTGGGTGTACAGCCACTTGAGGTAGAAGTCGAATGGGACTGAGCCCCAGCGGAGCAACGCGATGGCGCTCGCGACCGCGAAGACTGCCGCGCCGACAATCCTGTAGGCAAAGAGGAGCGCCAGCAGCTTCAAGGACAACAGCCCGAAGGCGGGAAGGAAAAACGCGAGGATGAACGAGCGCGCGGTCCCCTGGCGTGTGAGCATCAGGACGATGACGGCCGTGAGGGTCAGTCCCACCGCGGTTTGTGGCACCCACGCAAGCGGGAACAACCGGCCATAGATCACAGTCACCGCCGCAACCGACAACGCCAGAAGGAAGAACGCGCCGACGCGTTTGCCGGAGTTCAGCACTAGGTCCGACTCGCGGAACGGCATGTGGCGGAAAGCCAGCTCCATCCCGGCCATGAGTGGCACGTCGGGAAGAAGACCAAAGTTGGGTCGTGCCGTGGAGCGCGGCGAAAAGACCAGCGGCTGCCGCCGGATGACCGTGAAGGGCCATGAGTACTTGTAGATGTCGTAGTTGCTTCCCGGGGCTCCAAGGATGTCTTCATGGGGCTCGCGGTCGAGGTTCTGCAGCAGCGAGGAGTGCTCGCGAGGTCCAGTCTCGGGGCGCGTATTCAACTCTGATCTCGGCTCGACTTGATGTGGCATGGCTGTTCACCAGTTGGAGCAGGCGGGCCCGCTTGGGTTCGGAGTCCGTGACAAACACGAAAGCATACTGCCTATTGCGGACCATTATGCCCATTGAAGGCGACTTCGCGAGGTGTCGGAGACGCTTGCGCAGGAATCGCACGGCCGAGCGGGCCGGGGTCGCGGCGGGTACCCACCGCACGCGTATGACCCTGGGCTCGCCCCCGCTCCAGGACATGCGGTCCTTTCGGAACTTGTTGTGGGAAAAGGTCCTGCAACTCCTCGGGCTCAAGGCGGCGCCTTCCCCGTCCGCCAGGGGCGAGCGAGCAGTACCACAGCGTGGCCATGTGCGCGGCGAAGGCTTGGGGCTTGGGCGGCCGGGTCCGAGCGAGCGGTACGCCTCGGGCCGCGGCCTCCGAGGCCGTCAACTGGTAGTAGCGCAGGCGATTCGGCAGGCCCCCGCGGGAGACGATCCGTCCCTCGGTTCGAAGCCGCTGAAGCACATTCGCGGGCGAGCGACCGGAAAAGAAGATCGCGGCCATAGTGGCGCGGAAACTCACCCGGTAGAGCCCGAGATGAGCCAGCAGAGCCTCGTCGCGTTGGGTGTTTCGGGCGGTCATTACCAGAGCTCGTATCCAATCTCATGCAGCAAACAAAACCTGTGGAACGCTTCGAGCTTCGACGGTGGGTACTCCCCGACGAACTCGATGGCGGTTCTGCGGACACCGTCGCGGACCATCGCGTCCGGGAGTTTGGCCGGGCAACCCCGGTTTGTGGTCGAGCGGGCCGCCGCCTGTGTCTCTCCTTCCCATGTGCCGGCACGGGTCGGCAGGTCCCGGAGCATCTGGAAGTACACCTGGGCGACATGCAGGTCGTGTGTGGCCTCACTCAGCCGGGGTTGCCGTCCTGCACACCCTCCGATGCTCGCTGCCGCCCCCTCGGTCGCGATGAGCACAATCGTGGTCTGGCTCGGGGCTCCCCAGCGATGGCGAGCCCGGTAAGAGACGCCGGCGAGGTCGGGTGCGGGAAGTCGTGGCTGCCAACGAGCCAGAGGGGCGCTGAGAGCGATTACCGGGTGTGCGAGGACGGTTACGGTCTCGACGAGGCCGGACCGCTCCATGCGTTCAACGAATGAACGGCCGCGGCGGAGGTCGTCGGACCACAGGGCCTGGGCAAACTGCGACGCGCCGGCGAGCCGAAGGCGACGCGTGAGTATCGAGAGCGCCTCCTCGTCGCTGACGTCGGGGCACCGGCGCCGGGTCGCAACGTGCTGGTTGCCGGTGCCAATGGGCTTGGTCTTGGTAGAGTGTTTCACTGCGACATCTCTCGGTCGGTGCGTGCGTGCGGCGAGCGGGCGTCGCTCTGATTCGCACTCATTCAATCACCCATTCGATTCGAACAACCAAGCGGATGGGTTGAGAGAGTCTCAGGTGTGCTCGGGCGTGTGCTTTGGTGGGGCTCATCGCAAAAGCCGCCCCGCTTCCCCCCGCCCCCGCCCCGCCGCGGGCGGTCGTGCTCGCCTGCGCTCACCCCAGTGCAAGAAGTTGGTCAGACGCCGGCGAAGCGGTGCATCTCGCGGCTGCTGCGTGCGAGCGGATGCGTTGGGCGGCATTGGTTCGCGGCGAGGAGCCGGCGAGCGGACTCCTGTGTGCGACCTTGGGAACTTCCTTGTCGACGGATGCGCCTCCGGGCTCAGTTCTCCGCCGATTCCTGCTCGGACTCCGACTGGCGTTGCTCGTGGATCCAGGTGTGGGCCTCGGTGAGGGCCTTGGCCAGGACCAGGAGGTCGTCGAAGCCGAAACTCGTGCTTTCTTTCCAGGTTTCGCCGTCCTTGTACGACCTGGACACGCTGACGTTGTGGATCGGGCCGGCAGTTGTCTGGTTGAGCCAGACCGCCGCCTTGACGCTGCCGTATCGGGTGACTTTCACGGGACGATTCTTCACTGCACTGCCGTTGCTCTTGTTGGACATAGGGACTCCTTTGAGGGTGAACCTCTCGATGGAGCCCGCTCGCTCGGTAGGAGCGTTGTGCGGATCGCAGCCACGAGTGTGCTCTTTGCTCGATGCACATCAACAAACAGCCCGCGTGGCCGTGAGGCCAGCGGGCTGCGATGCGGCAAGGCCTCCGCTATGGCACCCTTGGGGTGCGGGGAGTACCAATCGCCGCGAGGATCATCGTCACGAGCCGGACCGGAGGTTGCAAGCGGGAAATCCCTCCACCAAAAAGGCACGAACGCGGTCATGAGCCGCGTTCGCCGAAGGTACCTTCTGCACCATATAGGGCCCGGGGAGGTGGGGGAAAAAAACCGAAAGCCACTCGCCACCTCTCGCCTGCAATCCGCGAGAGTACGTCTCGCGCCGTCCTTTGAGCCGCGGACGGTTGGCAGTTCCATCAGGTGTGATTGAGCTTTGTCGTCGAACTCTGACGTCCCGCAGGATCCACAACCGTGTACACCTCAACCGGTACCGCCGCACCACGTCGCTCAGGTGATGGGCTCGACCTTGCCAAGGCGACACGGGGATCAACCGCGGGAAGACACCTCCTTTCGAGTCGCTCATTCTCTGATACGCTCAGGCGTGCTCAGAGTTTCCAGTTCTTGCCAAATTCGCAAGACGTTTGGGTTTCGCCGGGCTTGGGTTGCGTGTCGTGCCGGCGTCTGTCGCCAGAGGGTCCAGTAGCCCCAATAGCCCGGCGCCAGAAACACCCACAAGCTTCCTAGGAATTTGAGTCGCGATTGCGTTATCTTCAGCACTGCGACGGGACCCATCGCGGGAGTGAACGTGTATTGGGTACGCGCTCAGGAGAGAGTGGATGAATCGGCCTACGTTGCGTGCATCCATGGCGGTCGGATTTGCGGTCGGGCTTGGTGTCCAGCCCGCTTCAGCAGCGTTTATTCGTGATGCCCACTGGACCAGTGGAAACGCGGCCCTCTGGGGTCAACACAGCTACAACGACTCAGTCGTGCAGCTGACCGTGACCACCAACCTCGGCAACGTCCACTTTCTCTCGGGTGTGTACGGTGGCGGTGCCGTCATCACCAGTGGGCACGGCTTGAACTACGGCAACGGCGAGTTTGCGGCGTCGATCACCGTTCGCGCCGGCAGCAATGCCGTCGCGAGCCCCTGGGAAACGGTCACCTCCTCAAGCTTCCTGATTCACCCGGGCTACAACCCGGCGGCCGGAGCGGGTCACTCCATTGACCTCGGTCTGGTGTTCTGCAACCTCAGCACGGTTTCACCCGCGCTGTGGTCAACCACCTCCCCCGTCGTGGGAACCGAGGTGGAGCAGTGCGGCTTCGGGCTGATCTATACCTACACGGGGGGACTGCGGCAGCCGAGCGACAACTCGTTGAAGCTGGCTGGACGTAACACTCTCCGCAATCCCGACGCTCTGTATCCCGGTTATCTGATCTCGCGTTGGGACCAGGTCACCGGCTTCACGGAGGAGTGGGGCAGCGCTCCCGGCGACAGTGGCGGCGCCTGGTGGGAGAACCGCAGTGGCACGCGCTACTTGGTGGGGCTCAACACCTTCTCGACAGGGCAAAATCCAGGCGACATCAGCGGCGCTCTGGACATCGCCCCCTACAGCTCGTGGATCGCCACCAACATCCCCGCACCGAACGCGGCTTGGTTGACATTGCTCGGAGTGTGTGCAGCTGGCTCGCGTCGGCGACGGACGGTATTGGCCGGACAGAATCGATAAGACCACGGGTGGCGTGAGGAGAGACGAGATGAGTGGGTTGCCTTGTTGTCGTGTTGTCGCCAGTTGCATGGCCGTGGTTGGCTTGGTAACGTCGTCGCGGGCCGGCGTCGTCAACGCTTCCTACCACACTAGGTTCTGTTTGACGGATCGTCCGGAGCGAGGATACGGAGGTATCGGCGGATGATGGCGAGGTTGACGAAGGCGAGGAAGCTGGTGGCCAGTTTGTCGTAGCGGGTGCCGACGCGGCGGTTCT
>JADYYE010000207.1 GCA_020853815.1 Phycisphaerales bacterium | reverse complement strand
GCAAATTCGAGGCTGCCGGCAAGCTCACCATCAAGGGCATCACGCGCGACGTCGTCGCCCCGGTGAGCTTCAAGGTCGAGGCCGGCCAGCAGGTCTTCGAAGGCGTGCTGCCGATCAAGCGCCTGCAGTTCAACATCGGCGAAGGCGAGTGGAAGGACACCTCCACCGTCGCCGACGACGTGCAGATCAAGTTCCGCATCGTCACCGCGAAGAAGTAATCCCAACCACAAGCACAAGGAGCGCACCGCATGAAACTGAAGACCCTCGCCGCCGTCCTGTCGGCACTGACTTTTGCCCCGGCCTTCGCCCAGACCTACAACGTCGAGCCGAACCACACCTACCCGAGCTTCGAGGCCGGACACCTCGGCATCTCGGTCTGGCGCGGCAAATTCACCAGGACTTCGGGCAGCGTCACGCTGGACCGCGCCGCCAAGAACGGCACGGTCGACATCACGGTCGACCCGGCCTCGATCGACTTCGGCCATGCCAAGATGGAGGAGCACGCCCGCGGCAAGGACTTCTTCAACACGGAAGCCTTCCCGAAGATCACCTACAAGGGCAAGATCAGCAAGTGGAACGGCGACGCGCCGGCCGCCGTCGAGGGCGAGATGACCCTGCTCGGCGTCACCAAGACGCTCAACCTCACCATCAACTCCTTCAAGTGCATCCAGCACCCGATGCTCAAGCGCGAGGTCTGCGGCGCCGACGCCGCGGGCAGCTTCAAGCGCTCCGATTTCGGCATGAAGTACGGCCTGCCGATGCACGGCGACGAGATGAAGGTCGCCATCCAGATCGAGGCGATCAGGGCCGACTGACCCTCCCCCCCAGCCCCTCTCCCGCTCGCGGGAGAGGGGAGCACGCCCACTCCCTCGCCCCGCTTGCGGGGAGAGGGCAGGGGTGAGGGGCATCCTTGCCCTGGCTCACCAGCTGAGCCTCGCGTCATATACACTTGCCGGCATCATGTCGCTCGCCGTCCTGAAAAGCCGGGCGCTGGCCGGCATGGCCGCGCCGGAGGTCGCCGTCGAAGTCCATCTCGGCCGCGGCCTGCCTTCGTTCACCGTCGTCGGCCTGGCCGACACCGAGGTGAAGGAGGCGCGCGAGCGGGTGCGCGCCGCCATCCAGAACGCGCGCTTCGAGTTCCCCGCCTCGCGCATCACCGTCAATCTGGCGCCGGCCGACCTGCCGAAGG
>JADYYE010000021.1 GCA_020853815.1 Phycisphaerales bacterium | reverse complement strand
CGCGTCACAATCTTGCGCTGACGTTCGAACTGGCGGGCCGCTACGACGACGCGCTGGCGACCTACGCCGCGGCGCTCGACGTGTACCCCGAGCACCTGCCCACCATCCAGGCGATGGTCCGCCTGCAGGTCCGCGCGAGCAGGGCCGACGAACGCACCGCCGCCATGCTCGACACGGTCGCGATGCGAGGAGAGACCAACGAGTGGCGGGAGTGGGCGAGAGTGGAGCGGGCGAAGCAAGCGAGTCGCCGCCCGTAGGCTCGCTTTGGCTGCGAGTGACAGAACACCGGAGTGATGCAGGCCGAATCCCGACCTCTCCTTGGGTTCTGACGCACGCGTCAATCCCCGCGAGCCGCCGGGCTTCCCGGAAACAAGGCATGTAGCGCCCGCACGAAGAGATTCGATTGGTGTCTCGCCCGCTCCACTTGAAGACACGGCCCTGTCTTACAGGGCCTTTTCGCTTCTCGATGATCGCCCGCAAATCCGGCGAAAATGAGTCACGGGAAAATGACGGGAAGATGGCAAGGGGTGGGAAACAGGCGGGGACCGGGGTCGGGTATCCGGCTGTCCCCCGCCGAAACCCCGCTCCAAAATCGGCGCTCACCCCGCCGCCGAAACGCCCGCGTCGTCTGTGGTTGAACGTCGGCTCCGCAGTTCTCGCAGCGGGTGCGCTGGTGGCCGTCGTGGTCATGCCCACCATGCCCAACCGGTGGATCACCCCCCCGTTATCACGCGGCGAGAGATTCGCGTCGTGCCGCCTGTAGCGATGGCGCGTGGCGCGAGCCACCTCGGATGCTCGAGTTCCGCGCGCTCGGGCCGATTCGGCGCGGAATCGGTGTAGGTTTCGCCTGGTTCATCGGCTGGTTCATCGGCTGGTTCATCGGCTGGTTCATCGGCTGGTCTGTCATCGTCGCGCCGGTGGTTGGGGTCGCGTCCGCACGCGCGGGCGGGGCGGCGGCGTGCCGCGCCTTGGTCGGGAGGTCACATGCACAAACTCGCGCTCATGACGGTGCTCGCGTCGGCGGGCGTCGCGCTCGCCGGACCCGTGCAATCACACCACGCGGCGGAATCACACGCGTGGATGCCGCCCATCATCGCGCGGAGCGTGCTGTGGGATCAATCGATCACCAGCGGCAACGCCACGGTCGATCAGAACTTCCCCGACTTCCCCGATTACTCCAGCGGCATGGTCGACGATTTTTCGACCGGCGCCCAAGCCTGGAACATCACCAAGGTCACGACGTATTTCACGCGCGGCGTGGGCAACTGGAGCGACGACGTCACCCAGGCCCAGCTCTCGCTGTTCAGCAAGGCCGGTTCCATTCCCGGCGAGCCCGACGTTGTCGGGAATCTCGGCCTGGTTGACGTGTCGCTCGCCAGTTCGCTGGATGGGCAGGCGTGGGCCGTCGCGGCGGACACGTCCTCGATCGCGGCGCTTCAGAACATCAGCGGTGAGTTCTGGATCGGGCTGACGCCCGTGGCGGCTTTCGGGTCGTTCGGTCAAGAGTTCCACCTGCTGTCGGCCTTGCCGACGGTGGGCGGCGGGTCGGCGATCCGCAACGCGGGCGGTGCGTTCGGGTTTGGGACCGGCTGGACCGATGCCGGCTCGCTCGATCTACAGCCGGGAGCGGATATGTTGTTCACGCTGGAGGGCGAGGTGGTTCCGAGCCCGGGATCGGCGGCGGTTCTGGTCGGATGGCTGGCTAACTTTGCGGGCCGGAAACGCCCACAGCGGGCTTGATTCGTGGAACGACTGTACAAGCGAGATGCAAACGCATCTCGAACTCTGTTGTTTATCGCGGCGTGTTCGTAAAGATCGGACTCCATTACTTGAGAATTTGCAAGGGAAAACTCTGGTTTGTTTATCGGACGCTCAGGCCGCGACAACAAGACCGGTCATTCACCCGGCAAAATTGTGGAACCGGGGTTGGCGCGGGCGTCCTAGGCTGGTATCTTGAGTCCTAAGGCTGGTTCCTGTTTCCAAACTGCTGGTGGAGGGTTGCCCCGTGCGGGGTAAATCACCGGCTGCATGGGGCCAGCTTGGTTAGAGAGTGAGATTCATATGAAGACTGTTGCTGCGCTTTTCGTCGTTGCGCTCGCGGGCACCGCGGTCGCTGGCCCCGTCAACACCGGCGGCTCGGGCTCGGGCCTGGCCACGCTGAACAACAACCGCGCGATCCTGTGGGATCAGAGCACGACCGCGTTCGCGAACGCCGTCGACCAGGACTTCCCCGACTTCCCGGACTTCTCGACCGGCATGGTTGATGACTTCTCGACCGGCGGAAACACCTGGAACGTCAACACCGTCGTGACGTACTACACCTTCGGCTCGGGCCTCTGGCCGACCAGCTGCACCGCGCAGCTCAGCCTCTTCAGCAAGAGCGGCAGCTCCCCGACCGGCGCTGACAGCGTCGGCAACCTGGGCTCGGTCTCCGCGACCATCGTCAACCTCGGCAGCGCCCTCGCGGTCGTCGCTGACACCTCGGGCGTCGGCGCCCTCCAGGGCATCAATGGCGACTACTGGATCGGCCTCACCCCCACCCTCGCCTTCGGCACCTACTTGCAGGAGTTCCACCTGACTTCGGCCCTTGCCGATAACGGCGATGGCGCCTACCTGCGTAACGCGGGCGGCGGCTTCGGCATCGGCACGGGTTGGAACGACCAGGGCATGATCTCCGGCGACTCCGGCGACATGCTGTTCACCCTCGATGGTGACGTGGTTCCCGCTCCGTCGGCCGCGGCCCTCCTGGCCCTCGGCGGCGTGTTCGCTGGCCGTCGTCGCCGCTAATTGATCGGCGCAGCCTGCCGCGTCCAACAATTCGCTTGAAACCCGCGAGGGCGCTCGATTCTCGAGCGCCCTCGTTGTTTATTGAAGCATCGGGGAGAAGCGAGACAGCGAGGCAGCGAGAATGCAAGAAAGCGAGACAGCGAAGCAGCGAGACAGGGAATAGCAGAGAACAGTTTTGGTTGGGATCGCGACAAAGCCACCCGACCACCCGCTTCTGCTTCTCTTTCCCTGTTTCCCTGCCTCGCTGTCTCGCTGCCTCGCTTGTTCGCCTTTGCGCAATGCCCAATGCCCGATGCCTTTTTTTCTCAGCACCCCGCCTCAAAGGCGCTGGCGAAGAGGTCGTAGTCGTCGCCGTTGACGAAGCCGACGTGGTTGAGGTCGGCGAGCAAGCTGCCTTCTTCGAAGGCGCTGGCGAAGAGGTCGAAGTCGTCGCCGTTGACGAAGCCGTCACCGTTGAAGTCTGAAAGGCACCCGGAGCCGACGACGACGACCGAGCCGGAGCAACCGGGCGAGAGGGAGGTGGTGCCGAAGGTGATGCCGCCGGTGCTGAGGGTGTACGCGGGATCGAAGTAGACCTCGAGACGATCGCCGGCGTAGTTGACCTGGGCGCCGAATTGCGGCGCGTGGGGCGCGAGGCGCTGGAAGAGGGCCTGGCAGATGATCGGGCCGTCGGTCTGGAAGTTGAGTTCCTCGGAGGACACAACCACGGTGAGTTCTCCCACGTCGGTGACGATGCCGGCGGTAAACTCGGCGGGGAGGCCGGTGGGGTCGATGGGATCGAACAGGCCCTGGAAGCCGACCTTGGCCTCGCGGACGTTCTTGCCGACGACGTCGTCCTTCTTTTCGCCGGTGTCGCCGGGGTTGAAGGTGACCTCGGTGCCGTCGGCGAGGTGCTTGATGGTGAGCTGGTTGCCGCCGGCGCCGTTGTCGGCGACGTCGTAGCCCTTGGCGATGAGGGCGTCGCGGATGGCGTTGCGCTTCCACTCGGCGGACTTGTCGACGGGGATGTCGACCGTGACGTCCGCGCCGGGCTTGATGTGGACGGTGACCTTGGTGTCCTTGGTGTTGGTGGGCTTGGAGAAGGCCATCGAGACGCTCTCGGTCGCCAGGGCCGAGCCCGCGGCCAGGACGATCGCCGCCGCCATTCCGAGCTTCATCGTGTTCATCAGACGTGCCATGGTGTGCTCCTTGATTGCATCGCCCCACACGGCGCGGGGCCGAAGTGGAAGCGACGCGGAGCGGAAGGAGTCACGGGGCGGGAGCGGATTTTGTGGTGAGGACGCGGCGAATACCTCGCGGGGAGCGATGATTGTGGAATGGGGTTGCGCAATGCAGTCGGCGAGGACGGGGCGGGTTCGGCGCACGGACTCGAAGACGAGTCCGTAGCACGGCGGAGCAAATTGCAATATCGCCAAATGAAGAGAAGACGACAGACCGGCGGGGACCGCCGGGCCACCCAGGAGCACCGATATCGCAAGTCCGACATCGGTGTCACGCGGCCGCGGCCGTTCTCTGCTCTCCCCTGTCTCGCTGTGTCGCTGTGTCTCTGTCTCGCTGTTTCGCTGTTTCGCTGTCTCGCTCTTCCCTGATGCCCGATGCCTCTTTCCTACAGCATTCCCTTCATGCCGAGCGCCTTGCGGAGCGACGCGAGCTGTCCGGCGTGGAAGCCGTTGTGGAAGATCATGCGGGAGGCGAGGGCGGCGAGCGACATCTCGCGCGGGCCCCACTTGGTGGTCGATGCGAGCTTGTCATCGGCGGCGGCTCGCACGCCCGAGATCAGGCGCGCGGCGGCCTTGGCGAAAATCTCGCGGCAGCGCGCGTCGCTCGGGTACGCGCTCGCGTCGGCGAGCGGGACCGAGTCCTTCGCGACGCCCTCGATGCCGAAGCGAGAAGCGTCGCCGCGCGTGGCCGCGACGAAGTCGGATTCAGGGAGCTGGCCAGCGTCGAATCTCTCCGCGGCCCGGTGCATGACGAACGCGAGGTGCCCGATGGTCCACGCGAAGTGATTGGGCAGGCCGGGCGCCTGGCTGGTCCGGTTCGAGTCGCCAAAGCCGGTGAAGAAAAGTTCGGTCGCCTGGCGCGAGCCGTCGATGGCGTCCGCGAGCACGTTGGATTTGTCGCTCATGGGTGAAGTCCTCCGGTGCTTCTGTTCGTGGCTTCGTGGCTTCCTCTCACGGATTCGGCCGGGCCGTCACGCGGCGCAGGTTCATGAGCGCCGCCTCCAGCTTGACCGGCACGACGCGCAGCTCGTAGCGACCCTCACGAAGACTCACGCGGCCGGCGATCTGTCGCGAGAAATCGGTCCAGCCCTGAGTCACCTTCACGCTCGTTTCCAGCGTCGCCTCGGCCTTGCCGTTCTGCACGAACTCGATGCGGAACGTTCCTCCGTTGCCCGGCGCGCAGGCGCTCTCGACCTCGACCGCGTAGTCGCCCGCCTTGGAGACTTCCACGTTCCACTTCACGGAGTCCTTGGCGTCCATCCACCAGCCGATGGCGTTCTTGGGCTCGCCCTCGAAGCGGGCGGTCTTGCCGACAACCTCGGCGTCGACGGCCATGGCGCTCAGCACGCCGTCCGCGCCCATCCTCACCGGCTTCTCGAAGACCTGTGGCTCGCCCTCGACGACGAGCTTCACCACCGTCGCGTGCGGGTTGCGGGGGGTGTCGCCGACCTTGATCGCGATGTCGTCGCCGTCGCGCCGCGCCATCGTCTCGCCGCCGCCGAAGATCGACGCGGAGAGCGGCTTGTTGGCGAGGCCCGGGACGCGCAGCACGCCGTCGCTGGGCCAGTCGAAGACGCAGAGGTAGAGCGCGGTGTTCTTGCCGTCGGCCTTGGCGGTTGCGCGGCCCCACGGGAGTTTCTTGAACGGCCCGGCGTGCGTGCCATAGATCGCCTCGGCGTTCACGTCGATCCACTTGCCGACTTCGGCGAGGCGTTCGACGGACTCCGGCGGGATGACGCCCTCGCTGGTGGGCCCGACGTTGAGGAGGAAGTTGCCGCCCTTGCTGGAGGTTTCGATGAGCATGCGCACGAGCGTGGTGGCGGACTTCCAGTTGTGGTCGTTCTTCTTGAAGCCCCAGGTGTCGTTCATGGTCATACAGGATTCCCAGTCGACGCCGGGCATCCCGGTCGCGGGGATCTCCTGCTCGGGCGTGCCGTAGTCGCCGGCGAAGCCCGCGTCGCTCATGCCCGCCATCCCGCCGCGCCCCTTGTCGACGCGGTTGTTGACGATGACGCCCGGCGCGAGCTTTCGGCACAGGTCATAGAGAGGCTGGCCCTGCTGGTGTGTCCAGGTGTTCTCCCACTCGCCGTCGAACCAGAGGATGCCGGTCTTCGGGAAGTTGGTCAGGAGCTCGGTCACCTGCCCGCGGAGATGCTCGACGTATCTCGGGAAGTCGGCCTTCACGCCCTCGCGCGGGTCCCAGGGGCGACGGGGCAGGTAGTCGGGGTGGTGCCAGTCCATGATCGAGTGATAGAAGCACATCGTGAGCCCCTCTTTCTGGCACTCGTCGTAGAGCTCGCGCAGGATGTCGCGCTTGAAGGGCGAGGCGTCCATCACGTCGTAGTCGGTGAGCTTGGAATCCCAGAGGCAGAAGCCGTCGTGGTGCTTGCTGGTGATGACGATGTACTTCATCCCCGCGCGCTTGGCGGTGGCGACCCACTCCTTGGCGTTGAACTTCACGGGGTTGAACTGCTTGGCGAGCGGCTCGTAGTCCGCGACGGGGATCTGGGCCGAGTTCATGATCCACTCGCCGATCCCGCCGACTTCCTTGCCCTTCCACTCGCCCGCGGGGATGGCATAGAGCCCCCAGTGGATGAACATGCCAAAGCGGGCCTCGCGGAACCACTTCATGCGCGCGTCGCGCTGAGCTGGGGTTTCAGGAGCCGCGGGCTGGGCGGCCGATGTCGCCTCGCCCGGATCACTCCCTGGCGCTGCGACGGCCCCCGCGCCGAAGGTGATGCCCGCACGGACGGAGCCTTGTGCGGCTTCGAGTTGGAACTCACGCGCCGCCGCGAGCGTGCCCCACGACACCAGCCCCGCGACGCAGGCCGATCCCGCCGCCGTCCGCATCGCCCCGACCCGCATCATCCCGCGCATGTTCATGGTTGGTCTCCCGGCGCCGATTTCCCGGCGGCGCGAGCATACACGAGCGCCCGCGGGGCGTGTATGCTGGTGCGACGGAATCCCCTTGTGCGTCGCGGCGTGTTCCCACAGCCGCCCGCACGGACCTTCACGCGCCGCCGCGCTCTTCCCGCTCGGCCAACGCGCACGCGAGAAAACCCATGACCACATCCCAAGCTCCCGCTGCATTCCAGGCCGAAGCCCCGTCACCCTTCCTCAAGCTCGCCACCATGATGTTCCTCCAGTTCTTTGTCTGGGGCGCGTGGTACGTCACGATGGGCCCGTACATGGGAACGGTCGGCCTGGGCGATTCGATCGGGCACGCCTACACCGTCGGCCCGATCGCGGCGATCCTCTCGCCCTTCTTCCTGGGCATGATCGCCGATCGCTTCTTCGCCTCGCAGAAAGTGCTGGCGTTCCTGCACATCCTGGGCGGCTTCGCCCTGGCCGCGGCGCCGGCGCTGGCGAAGATGTCGGTGGACGCGGCGGCGGCGCACCCGCTGGCGGAGGGAGCGGCCAAGCCGTTCCTGAACACGCACCACCTTCCGTACCTGGGCGCGCTGCTGGTGCACATGCTGTGCTACATGCCGACGCTGGGGCTGACCAACTCGATCTCGTTCGCGCACATCAAGCACCCGGAGAAGGAGTTCCCGGTGATCCGCGTGCTGGGCACGATCGGGTGGATCGTCGCGGGCTTTGCGGTCGGGTACGCGATGCAGTTCATGGTGCCCGCGACCGTGGCGGCCGACCAGTCCGCCGAAGCCGTGGCCGCCGCCGCCAAGGCGACGGAGACCGCGCGGGCCTCCTCGCCTCTGTTCTTCTACATCGCGGGGGCCTCGAGCGTGCTGCTCGGGCTGTTCTCGTTCGCGCTCCCGCACACGCCACCGCCGGCGGCGGGCAAGGCCGTCCGCGTGAGCGAACTGCTCGGCGGCGATGCGATCTCGCTCCTCAAGAACCCGAGCTTCGCGGTGTTCGCGCTCTGCTCGCTGCTCATCTGCGCTCCCTTGGCGGGCTATTACAGCTTCGCGGCCACCTTCGCCGGCGCCTCGGGAATCAAGAACGTCGCGGTCACCATGACGTTCGGCCAGATGTCGGAGATCGTGTTCATGCTGCTCATGCCCGCGTTCTTCGCGCGCCTGGGCGTCAAGTGGATGCTCTTGGTCGGCATGCTCGCGTGGGCGGCCCGCTACGCGCTCTTCGCCGCCGCCGCCCCCACCAGCACGCAATGGATGATCCTCGCGGGCATCATCCTGCACGGCATCTGCTACGACTTCTTCTTCGTCACGGGCTTCATCTACGTCGACAAGAAGGCCCCCAAGGAGATTCGCGCGCAGGCCCAGGGATTCCTGGTCCTCATCACGCAGGGCCTGGGGCTGGGTCTCGGCGCGCAGGCGTTCGGGCGTCTGGTCGGGCACTACACCGACGCCACCACCAAGGCCGTCGATTGGAAGTCCGTCTGGACCTTTCCCGCCATCGCGGCGGCGGCGATCATGGTGATCTTCTTCCTGGGCTTCTGGGACAAGGACAAGAAGAACGACGCGCAGGCGTGAGAAGGGGACAGCGAAACAGCGAAACAGCGAAACAGCGAAACAGCGAAACAGCGAAACAGCGAGACAGCGGGGCAGGGGCGATGGCCCGCATGTTCGCATCGCGCACGGAGTCATCGTCGGCGTTGCGCGACGTGGCGTCGCACGCATCCGCGCACCATCAAAGCCAGTGCAAGAGCGCCCACACCACCATCGGCGGCATGAAAACCAGGATATCGGTGAGCATGAATCCGCCGAACAGCCCGATCGCAGCCATCCCGATGCGACGAAGTACGCCCGATGCACTTCGCTGCAAGGCCCACGCGGTGTAGAGACTGTTCCAGATCGCTCCGATCCAAAGGCACACTTCGCTCGCCGTCGAATTGGGAAACCCGAACTCACTGTGCCCCGGGAACGCCCAGGCCGCGCTCGCCACCACCAATCCCGGCACAAGCGGCCAGGCTTCCGCCCAGAACCCACGTTGGCGATGTGGTTTGCCCATACTCAGCCTTTGTGGTCTTCGATCCCCGATCATCCCGTCACTCACGCGGACAAAGTCACACGAAGAAGAACCTCACCGCCATCGGCACAAACCACGTCGCCGAAGCGCACAGAAACCCGATGACCACCCCGAACGCCGCCAACTCGAAGCGCCGATACGGGCTCGGCGCGCCTCGCTGCATGGCCCACGCCGTCAGCACGCAACTCCAGAACATGCCGATGATGAGGAACGCATTGCTGGCGGTCCCGCTCGGCCCAAGTCCGAACTGATCGCGCTCCGAGAAGTCCCACCCGATACTCGCGATCACCATCCCGGGCAGCGGCGGCCACGCTTTTGCCCAGAATCCACGTTCGAGATTCAGCTTGGTCATCTCGCCTCGCGCTTCGCGGCCCTCGCGTTCCTTCCGCGCCTACGACGCACGAGTGTATTGGAGCCCGAGCGACGATGAGCAAGCGTCCGATTCCCACCCTTGCATCGCGCGCCCGCGCTCAGTTCTTCCCGCCGCTCGCCGCTTACGGCGCGCTGACGTTCGTCACGATGTTGGTCGTCGTGAACGTGTTGGTCAGCGTGCCCGGCGTGTACACGCCGCCGGTGTACAGCCCGTCGAGCAGGGTCCCGGTCGACGTTCCGCCGCGGTACAACTGGCAGCTGAGCCCCGACGTCAGCGCCGGGCTCGACACCACCAGCGAGCGGTACTGCTTCGAGGGCACCCACGTCACGATATCCGCGCCGGTGTTCGTCGCCTGGATATGGGCCATCGTGCCCGCGGTCTTCGACGCGGAGTACGTGATCTTGATCGAGCGCTGGGTCGAGCTGCTGCTCGGCGCCCGGGCCATGCCGGCGCTCCCCGACGCGATCAGCAGCCCGCCGCTGATCTGGAAGGTCGTGTCGTAATCGAGCGGCGCGTTGTTGTCGGCCGTCGGCCCGTTCACAAGCACCGTCCCGCCCGACATCGTGATCGCGCCGTTGGAGTCGATGCCGTCGCCCGAGGCGTTGACGACGACGTACCCGCCGTTGATGTGGATCCAGTTGCTGGTGCCGCCCGAGGCGTTCACGCCGTCGTCGGTCGAGGTGACTCGCAGCGTGCCATTGTTGATCGTGATGTGCGACGCCTCGGCGCCCTCATAGCAGGGGTTGACCGTAACCGACCCGCCGTTGATATCCAGCGAGACATCCGAGTGCAGCCCGTCGCCATAGCTGGCGCTTGCGCTGCTGTTGGTCGCGATGGTCATGGTGCCGCCGTTGATCACGATCGCGTTGTTGGAGTGAACGCCATCGTCGGCGCAGTCCATCGTGAAGGTGCCGCCCCCGATCGTCACGCTGGCCAGCCCCTTGATCCCCTTGGCCGAGGCGGTGCTGGGGATCGTCACGGTGTGCCCACCGCCGGAGACGATGGTGTAGGTTCCGCTCGCGATGTTGACCGCGCCATCGGAGGTGATGGCGTCGTCGCTCGACACGACATGCACGTTGGCGTTCGAGATGGCGACGTTCGCGCCCTCGACGCCCTCGTAGCACGCCGTGATGTTGATCGTTCCGCCCGTGATGGTGGTCGTCGCCTCGGCGTGGACCGCATCGCCGTACCCCGCCGTCGTGCTGCTGTTGGTCGCGATGGTCAGCGACCCGCCGCTGATGGTCAGGTTGGTGTTGGAGTGAACGCCGTCGTCCGCGGCATCGATGTTGAACGTGCCGCCGCCGATCGTCACGCCCGTGCCGCCCTTGACTCCCTTGGCCGACGCCGTGGTCGGGATGGTGACGGTGTGCCCGCCGCCGGCGAGGACGGTGAACGTGCCGCCGCCGATGTTCGCGACCTTGGCCGCGGAGATCGCGTCGCCGCCGCAGGTGATGTGGAAATCGCCGTCGAGGATGGAGAGGCCGCCCAGGTTGGCGTCGACCTCGTTGTCGGCCTTGAGTCCGTCGCCGCCGACGTTGAGGTACACGTCGGCGTCGTTGACGATCAGCGAGTCCTTGCCGCGGATGCCGTCGTCGACCGCCGAGACGTTCAGGATTCCGCCGTTGATGAGCAAGGAATCCTTGCTGGCGATCCCGTCGTTGAAGTGGGCCGCGACCGTCAGGGTGCCCGTGCCCGACACGACGAGCGCGTCATCGCTGAACACCGCGGCGTTGGGCTCCATCGCCACCGGGTCGTCGTACACATACGCCGGAGGATCGCTGACGACGTTCACGCTCCCGTCCGCGAGCACGATCTCGGTCTGGGCCGCCTGCTTCACATAGATCGGCGCGGACACGGAGCTGCTGATGTTCACGCCGTTCAGGACCAGGCGCACCAGCCCGGCACCGTGGCTGTCCACGATGATCCGCCCGTCGGTAAGCGACCCGCTGATCACGTAGGTGCCGGGGCAGGTGATGGTCGCCGTCGTGCCGCTGACCGACACGCACTTGCCCTTCACCGTGATCGAGTTGCCGTTGAGCGAGATGCTGGTGTTGAGCTGGACCGAGGAACCCGGGCCATGCACCACCTGCGCCAGCGCCGAGCCGCACCCCGCCACCGCCAACCCACCCACCAACCCGAGAATCGTCGCTCGTGACATGAAGCTGGTCCTTTCAGCAGGCCATTCAACAAGGCCGAGGGGCGCTTGGGGCGCACCTCAACCACTTTCTGCGCGTGGTCTCGCCCCAGCCCCGCGATCTAGCGGTGCCGCCTCAGCAGCAGGCCACCCGCACCAAACAGCGCGAGCGACGACGGCACGGGAACCACATACCCCGGCGTCCCGACGTCGAATCCCGTCGAAACCCACGAGCCAAACTCGTCGCCGTCACCCGACAGAACCCACGTCGCCTGCGCCACCGCGAAGCCGTAGTCCGCCGCCGGGATGTTGCAACTCCGGTTCTGCGTGCGCGGCGTGCCGGGATAGGTCTGGTCGCCGAACGAAAGCTGATCCACCAGGTTCCCGAGCGCGTCGTACAGATTAATCTGGTCGTTGCGCCCCAGGTTGCTGTTAGCATTCGGACCGAAGATCTTGACCGTGTCCGCCAGGCCCCACGCGCCGCGGAAGTCCAACGGGTTCGATTCGGTCAGAATCACCGACTCACCGGGCATCACCACGCCAAAGACGTCGAAGAACATCAGGTCGCCCGCGGCGGCGTCGGTGTCGCTGTAGCTCCAGTTGGTCATATCCACCGGCACCAGCCCGACATTCGTGAACTCGACAAACTCGCCGTTCGACCCGCTGTACATCCACTCCGAGATGACCACGTCCGCGGACGCCACGCCAGCGGCGGCCGCGAGCGCTCCGACCACCAACACGTATTTCATGAAAGCCTCTCTCTCCCTCGACCATCGAGTCTGTGTCGATCTCAAGACACAGAAGGAGCTTATTGGCCTAAACGCAATCCAAATAGAAGTGTTGCTCCGAGAATGAAATTTCGTATGTGATTCTTTGGATTCTCGTCCGTTTCAAGGTCCGATAAAATCACACGCCGAATGACGAATTGCCATAACCATCTATGTATCAATTGGTTACGCGGCAGAAACGGGCTGATCAAGGTGTCTGCGCAAACGCGGGCCACCTCGGAAATCGCCAAAGGAGCGATCCGCCTCTCGGCGCGGCTTTGTGCCCCGCCCCGATCGCGCTCAGCTTCAACTCACGAATGGCGAATCACGAATGCCGATCGCCGCGAACCACCTTCGCGCTCTTCAAGCCCTTCGAGTTCAACTCTTCTCCGCGCGCTCCGCGGTCTTCGAGTTCGGTATCCGACCCGGATGCGGGTCACGCTCCGACAGGTGGCCCCAAAGTGATGACTCCCAGGACTGCGAAGACCACAACCTGAATCGCCACGATCGGCCAAGGGAGACTCGCCCACAACAGGCGCACCCACAACGGCGCTCGATCAACACGCACCGCAAGGGCAAACCCGATCACCAGCGGAGCCAGAACTCCAAGGAACGCAAGGATCATGCTCACGGCAGAATCCACGTCGAACGCGAGAAAAAGCAAGGTCGCTCCAAGCGACACGCTCGGGATCATGAGCGAGAGAATCCACACGACCCACGCGTGAGTCGGCTCGATTTCCATCCGCCGAAGTGCCTTTGAAACGCCCCCGACCACCCGCCGCTCCTACGCACCAACTCGATCGAGCCCTCTGCGACTTCTGCGCTCAACTTGTGCTCGTTGCCCCTGGTCTGGATTCCTCTCCGCGCTCCTCTGATTCCCTCTGGGTCCTCCGCGTTCTGCACTTCTGTCTTCGCAGCGCCTCACGCCCCGCCGGGCCCGAGCGTGATCGCGTTCTTGCCCTGGCGCTTGCTCTCGAGCGCCAGGAGGTCCGCGTGGCGCAGCAGTTCTTCCGCGCTCCGCCCGTCCCACGGGAACGTCGACATCCCGCCCGACACCGTCAGTGTCCCCGGCGCGTCCAGCCCCAGCTTCGGGAATCGCTTCTGCCTGATCTGCGCCTGGAACCGCGCCGCGATCTCCTGCACGCTCGACGGGTGCTTGCTCCCCGGGTTCCGCGGCCCGCCCGGCTCATAGAAGACCACCGCGAATTCATCGCCGCCGATGCGGCACACGCGATCGCTCGGCCTGATCACGCTGTTGAGCAGGCGCACCACTTCCACCAGCACCTCGTCCGCCGCCATGTGCCCGTAGCGCTCGTTGAACCGCTTGAAGTCGTCGATGTCGAAGACCAGCACCGAGAGCTGGTGCCGCGCCTTGGCCGATTGCTCGATCGCCGCCGACAGGAACCGCTCGAAATACCGGCGGTTCCACGCGCCCGTCAGCGCATCGGTGAACGCGGCCCGGCGCAGCTCGCCCTGCTGACGCGCCAGCTTCAGCCAGCCCGACAGCCACGCGCCCGTGGCGCGAAGCATCGCCGGGTCGACCCGTGCGCCGCTCAGCACGCCGATCACTGAAACTCCATCGCTGACTTCAACCGTCCCCGCAGCGGTGGGGAGTGAAACATCGAGCCCCGCACCCAAGCCAGCGCCGTTCCCGATTCCCGGAGAACTGCCGCCCGCGCTCGTCACGACCAGCGTCGCGTCGCCCGTCCGCGCCCGCGCGATCTCGATCGCGGGCCCCAGCACCTCGCGACCCTGCAGCACGCTTTGCACCAGCAGCTCATCGCCGCTCGCCGGTGTGCCGGAGGTCGCGTCGGACGCTGCGCCGCCTGATGCAGCGCCCGCCGCACGCGGCGTCGGATACGAGGGCCCGCCGGCGGCCCCGGCGATCGGCACGCCCATGGCGCCACCCTCGATCTGGCGCGCGATCCCGCCGTCGAGTTCGTCGTCACGATCCGCGTTCACCGGGCCCGCCGCGCCGCGTGCGCCCGGCACCCGCGACTGGCCGCTCGCGCCGCCCGCCGCCAAGCCCAGAATGACACGCTTCGCCCCCGCGGCATCGCTGCGCGACGAGATCACACCGTCATACGGCACGCCGCTCAGCCCCGCTTCGGCGACGCGCAGCACGCGCACCAAGGGCTGCACGCGCCGCAGGCCGCGGACGAACTCCTCGGCCTCGATCATGCCCAGCCCGGCGTCCTTGCCCGCGTTCTCGCGCAGCGCCGGGTCCGCATCAGGTCCCACGATCACCACCGCATCACGCGGCGAATCCTGATCGATGGGCGACGACAGCTCGCCGATCGCGTCAAACGTGGTTGAGACGCGCGTCACCTCGAGCTCCGCGTCGCCGCGCAGCACGCTCTCGAGCCCCGTGCGACCAACGAGGATGACCCGCCGCCCCGTGGCGGTGGTGAGGTCCAGCGTGCGGCGAGGCCGCGCGTGCTGGTCGCCTGGTTGTGAGCGAGATGCCCCTGCCACGTCCTCTCCCTGCCGCCGGACCGGCCCGCGCGATCTCGCGCCCAGCCGCCCGCCTTGCCCTGTCATTGTCCTCTTATTCAGTACGAAATGCACGCCCCGGCGGATCGGGATCGAGCAACATCGCAAGTTCTTCACCCGTGAGCATTCCCCCCATGCCGCCCGTGGGGGCCGGGATATCCCCGGGACGTGGGTTCTCGGACTCTTCCTGGCTCGGCGGGAGCGTCCCCTCGCCCGCCAATCGCAGCGACGGCCGCCCCTTTCCAAGGAACATCTCCGCCACGTCGTCCGCCTGCTGGGACACGCTCGGCGAACTCGTCGGCACGGGCGCGCTCCCAGAACTCGAGGCCTTGGCATCGCCCGCACCCGTCGCGCTCTGGCCCTCGGCCTTGATCGCGCTCGGCGTCGCCCGATTCGCCCCCGCCCCGCGCTCAATCAGCTTCTTCCCCGCGCCGGGCTTCACCACCACCTCGAGCCCCGCGCCCCAGCGCGCGATGTCCGTCGAATCCGCGGCCCGCAATCGGCGCGAGGGCTCGTCGAACCACCAGCACACCACCCGAGTCTCCAACCGCGGCGCGTACTCGCTCGCGGCCGAATACGCCGCGGAAAGATGGTCCAGATTCGTCGGGTCGGTGACGATGAGGACGATGATCCGAGGGCGGACCGCGATCGCTCCGTTCCCATCCAGCCCCGCGTGCTCGCCCTGCTCGTCCTGCTTGCTTTGCTCGTCATGCCCAGCCAGCTCGCCGTGCTCGGGCATCCCCTCGCGGGCCAGCGCGCACAACTCTCCCACCGTCTCGTGTGCGCTGCTCGCGTGCGCGATATGAAACCCGCGCTTCTCAAGAACGCCGACCAGCTCCTCGGGCGCGTGCCGCCCCCGGGGCGTCCAGATGACACAACGATCGATCGGCTCCGCCGAACGCGTCTGCATGACAGAATCCTACCGCGCCCGGGGGCGGCGCGTGTAGGCTGGAAACGACGCCAGGTGGTGCCTCAGCCTGAATTCTGATGGCGGGACCGTCGGTAGACGATCCAACGCCAGATCGCGATCACAAAGAACACGATCGCCCCGGCGAGCTTGCACCAGTCCTTCCAGTCCATCGCGGCAAGATATCATGCTTTGATGTCTGCCCGCCGACGACGAACACGCCGCTGGGCGTGGGTGTGGCTTTTCGCTGGTTTGAGCGGCATCGCGCTCATCGCCTTGACGATCAACCGGCCCAAAGCACCGCCGCACGTTCGGGGCACTTTCTGGTGCCCGCCTTGCTTGCTTACATTCGGAGAGGGTGGCATCCTCGTTCGAAATGGCCGCATCCTCCTCAGTGGCAGTTCATTCGACGCTGAGTGGGATGCATGGAAGCTCAATTCCTCACCAATCGCCGACCCCATGGGCTGGATCCTGCCACGTTTCGGTCGCACAAGTGGTCGCCTCGAACCGAACCGGGAGGGCGAGTGGAGCGTGATCACCTCGTGGGAAGTTGAGTTGCCCCTTTTGACTCCGACTGCGGCCGCCATTCTCCTCGCGCTCATCTGCTTTCACAACTCCCGCACGATTGCCGCACACTGCCCCTGCGGCTACTCCCTCGCCGGCCTCGCCCCCATCGACGGCGTCGTCACCTGCCCCGAGTGCGGGCACGCTCAATCTCCGCCGCATTCAACGTGATACCACGCCGACGATGAGCGTCGCCGCGACGCGAATCGGCGCGAAGTTCGCACGCACACGCCCGCGCACCCGCTTCACTTCCCCAAGGCGCGAGCGTACATCTCGACATACCGCGAGAGCACGCTCGCCTCATCGAGCCACGAGAAGACATGCGCCCGGGCCGCGGCACACATCGCGTGGCGTTTGGTCCGGTCCGAGAGCACCGTCGCGATCGCGCCGACGAACGCTCCCGCCGTCGCGTCGGTGATGATCGCGCCGCCAGAGGACTCGAGCTCGGGCCAGATGTCGACGCCGCGCGTCGTCACGACCGGCGTGCCGCACGCCATCGCCTCCGCCAGCACCAGCCCGAAGTTCTCCTGGCTGGTCGGGAGCGCGAACACGCTCGCGGCCTGGTACAGCGACAATTTCAGCTCGCCCGTCACGAGCCCCGGAAACTCCACGCGGTCTTCGACCTTCATCGCGCGCGCCCGCTCGCGCAGCGACGCGACATACGCCTCGTCGCCCGGCCCCGCGAGCACGAAGCTCGCGCGAACGCCGCGATCGCGCAGCATGGCCGCCGCCTCGATCAGGATGTCGGGACGCTTCTTGGGGTGCAGCCGCGAGAGGAACAGCACGATCGGCGCGTCGCCCGCGTTGTGCCGCCCGCGCCAGAGCGCGGGCCCGGGCAGCGCGCGATACGCCGCCAGATCAACCAGCGGCGGGATCACGACACCCAGCGACTTTGGGAACCACGCGCTCGATTGATCGAGCTCCGCCAGCGCGGTGCAGTGGACGCGGGCCGCGCTCGCGAAGAACTTCGCGCCCGCGAGCGTGTGGAAGATGCGCTTCTTGAGGCGTGCCTGGTTCATGCACCAGTCGTCGAGCATGCCGTGGGGCGAGGCGATGTAAGCCCTGCCGAGCCGACGGCACTGGGCGGCGAGCTGGATGTTCATCGGCATCCACGCGCCGTGGAAATGCGCCACGTCGCACCACTCGATCAGGGGCAACCCGCTCGCGATCGCGCTCGACGACAGCACGTCCATCGGGAGCGAGGGGCCCGGCATCTCAATGCAACGCGGCGCACGCGACGTGTCCGCCGTTGCTGGCGTCGATGCCGCGCCGCGCGAATCGACCCCGCCGGCCTTCGAATGCTCCCACTCCTTCGGCACGTCAGAGACGTCGGGCGATACGACCGTGACCTCGTGCTCACGCGCGAGGGCCTGGGCCAGGTCGATGACAAAGCGAACCACGCCGCCCTTGGCGAGCTTCAGATTGCGATGAACATGAAGGATGCGGAGAGGGGGCATAGGAAAATCGGGCGGAACGCTGCCGGGCCGCTATTTCTCCTGTTTCTCCGTCTCGCCGCCCGACCTCACGGCGTTTCCGTTTCGTGACTCCGTGGCGCCGTGACTTCGTGACTCTCGTCCCTGATCACCCGATCCCGCACGGCCTTGGCGGGCGAGCCCACGCACACCTTCCACGCCGGCAGATCGCCAAACACGCTCGACCTCGCCCCCACCACCGTGCCCTCGCCGATCGACACACCCGGCCCGACGAACACGTCCGCCGCGATCCAGCAGCTCGGGCCGATCGTGATCGGCATCGGCACCAGCGGGCGCTTGGCCAGTTCGAAATCGTGCGTCGCGCCGCAGAGGTACGAGTACTGCGACACGACCGTGTGCGCCCCGATCGTGATGGGCGCAACGCAATAGCAATCGACATCGTCCGCGAGCGTCGCAAAGTCGCCCATGGTGAGGTTCCACGGCGCCCACACCTTCGCTCGCGGATACACCCGCGCCCTGGGCGACACCTTCGCGCCGAACATCCGGAGCAGGAACGATCGCCAGCCGTGCATGGGCTTCGGACTCAGCCGGAAGAGCGTCGCATACACCACGCCCCACATCACGCGCGCCAGGCGATGCCCCGACGAGTGAGGGCTGGGAACATTGGAGATATCGACCCTCGGCATGCTCATGCGGCGCTCCCGCCCGAACTGCCCGCACCGGCATTGTCCCCGCCGCCATTGCCCCCGCCGGAACTTCCCGCGCTCGCGGCCGTCTCGGGCCTTGCGCCGTGGTAAGGGCGCGGACGTCGCGATTGCGCCGGGTCGCCCGACGCGATCGACCAGGGCTCCAGCGGCCCGCGGATCACCGATCTCGCGCCCACCAGCACGCCCGCGGGCACTTCGATCGGCCCCTGCACCACCGAATCCGCGGCGACCCACGCATCGTCGCCGATCGTGACCGGCGCGGGCGCGACCGGCGCATCGAGCTTCGTCGCGTCCTGCGTGTACGCGTTCACCTGGCAGTACTGGCTCACCACCACACGCGCCCCGATCGCCACCGGCGCGTGCGCGAAGATCGTCACGTCGTCGCCCAACGCGCTCTTGCGTCCCATCGAAAGATAACGCGGCCTGTGGATCGTGCACGAGGGCCTGATCCGCACCGTCGGATCGATCTTCGCCCCGAACGCACGCAGCAGCCCGTTGCGGAACTTGTACCAGTTGTGGAACGAGAAGCGGAAGAACGTCGCCTGGACCAGCGGCCAGAGCCGATCCGACATTGTCGCGCTCGCGAGCAACGCGGGGTCAGCGGGAAGCGGATTGGTCGAGGAAGTCGTCATCTCAACAATCGCTCACGAGCACGCCCGACTCGCCGTCCCTGCGTTCCTTTTCGAATGCCCAATCACGAATGCCGAACGCCGCTCCACACTCCGCTGCTTCTTCCCTTCCTGACTCCGTGGCTTCTCTTCACTCCGTCTCTTCGTCTCTTCTTGTCTTCCCTAGTGCCAAGTGCCTAGTGCCCAGTGCCTTTCTTCTCAACCGCCTTCGCCGGATTGCCTTCGTACGTCGAGTCGGGTTCGGAGTTCTTGAACAGCCCCGCGCGTGGCAGGAGCACCGTGCCGTCCGCGACCACCACCCCCGGCGCGACAAACGACGCCGTCATGAGCGCGCACCGCGCCCCGATCGTGATGGGCGAACGCAGCAGCGTGAACGACGGGCTCGTGTAGTCATGCGTGCCGGCGCAGATATGCACAAACGGCCCGACCAGCGTGCCGTCGCCGATCGACACCGGCCCGAGGCAGTACAGGATCGCGCGCTCGCACACGCGGACGTTCGCGCCGATCGACAGGTTCCACGGAACCTCGACGTACACCGAGGGATGCATCGCGACGCCCGCTCCGACCTTGGCCCCGAACATTCTCAACAACCCGCGCCGGAGCCCGTTCCAACCCGACGGCGAGGGCTTGAAAACCAGGAGCGACGCCAGCGACCACAGCACCCGCCCGATCTTCGCGCGGGCTGAATACGGCGAACGACGCGGCGGTTCGGCCAAGGTGCCTCCCGTGCCCGGCACGCCGGGCGTACCGGAAGAGTTCGTCGAAGATTGGGATTGGGTTTGGGTGTTCAAGCGTGCCGGTTCGCGTTAGGATTCTCCCCCTCGTCCGCCACGATGATATCGGGCGAACGGGGGCGGCCCGATCGGCAATCCTGCCGCACGGGGCCGGGCGGGCCCGAAGCCATGTCCCCCGATCGTCGATGATCGGGCCATGGACCAGAGCAACCGAATGAAGCTGACGGGCGGCACCTTTCCGGGGAGCATGAACGTGATGTCCGACACTGGTCCGAGAAGCTCGCACACCCCCGGCGCCGGGCCCAGCCTGGCCATCCTCGCCGGGTACTGGTCCACCAACATCGGCAACGCCTTCTTCCAGCTCGGCGCCGAATATCTCCTCAAGCAGGTGTGCCCAGAGGCCAACGTCGTCCTTATCGGCGACCAGCCCGGCTACTGGAACACCGAGATCGGCAACCCGCCCAACGCGCTCGACTACGCCGCCCACGTCAAGTGCGACGCCCTGGTCATCCTCGGGCCCTTCATGCGCCCCGAGATGGAATCAATCATGTCCAAGGCCATGCGCGCCTGCCACGAACGCGGCGGAAAAATCATCGTGCTCGCCGCGGGAATGATGAAGTATGACAAGGACACGGTCGCGCTCTCGCGACGACTGCTGAAGGAAACCCCGCCCTTCATCTTCACCACCCGCGACCGCGAGACCTACGAGCTCTACGCCGATCTGGCCGAGCACGCCTTCGACGGCGTGGACGTCGCGACATTCGTCAGCGACCTCTACCGCCCGCTCCCCCACGACCTGCCCGAGTACGTGCTGGTCAACTTCGACCAGATCCCCGAGCCCGACTTCGTCAACGTGCCCGCGCTCTCCAAGGCGCGGAAGAACATCACCCCCTTCGAGTGGAACGGCAAGGTGTGGGAGGCACGCCAGCCCGCCTTCCGCACCGAGATGAGCTACCGCGCGCGGACCTGGCCGTTCGTCGAGGCGTTCCTCCCGCTCCCCAAGCGCCCGGACACGATCGACGGCTTCCCGATCGTGCGGACCGACCACCGCTACAACCCGTTCCTCCCGCGGAAGACCTACCGCTGGCCGCGGAGTTTCGTGAGCGATATCCCGCACACGTATCTGGCGCTCTACGCGCACACCCGCTGCACGTTCAGCAACCGCGTGCACGCGTGCGTCGCGACCGCGAGCTACGGCAACGAGGCGATGCTGTTCACACGCTCGCCGCGTGCATACCTGCTCAACCGCCTGGGCCTGACGACGATCAAGGAAAAGCCCACGAAGCTCGACCTGGACTTCCTGCGCCGCGAAAAGGCCAACTACCGCGCCTGGCTGGGCGAGAAGCTAAAGCTGCTTACGCCCAAGTTCGGCGTCGCAAACGTCGCGTGACGCCGCCCCACCGAGCGCCCGCACGCCGGTCGCGGCGTGTGAACCACATCGAAAATGGCCAAAGGCCCGTGGAAGCAGGGGCCCTTTTTCATGCGACTCCCGCCAACATCCGCCTTTCGATCGGCGGCCAATCACTTCAACGCCCGCATTCCGCGCACCAAAGGGGTCCACTCACGTCAAATCTCGATTCGTTCGGGCGCTCCCGCCCGACGTGACCGCGAGCTGCACCCTGCCCGCGGGCAAAGGTGATACCCATCAAAGCCCGCACTGGCCCCGGTGGGAGTCGAACCCACACTCCCCTTGCGAGAAAGCGGATTTTAAGTCCGCTGCGTCTGCCGTTCCGCCACGGGGCCGCGGCTGAGTTTACGTCAGGCGGGCCGCGCAGGCCCCCGAGGCGGTCGGTCCGAGGCAGCAGGCCGGGCGGGGCCGTCGCGTCCGGCCCCCGACCGGAAATCCACTTCAAGAAGTTCGCGTCCCTCCCGATCCTCGCAACCCGCCCGCCAGCTCGCCCGTATACTATGTGTGCCATAGTATGTGACGCGGCCTATCCACGCCACCCCCCGCCCCGGAGTGCCCCTCCCATGCGAATCGAACGCGAACTCATGCGCGGCGCCGGACCCGTCGCCGTCCTCAAGCTCCTCGAAAAGCGCGACATGTACGGCTACGAACTCGCCGAAGCCCTCGCCTCCAAAACCGCCGGAATCCTCGACATGGGACAATCCACCCTCTACCCGCTCCTCTACAACCTCGAAAGCAAGGGCCTCATCGGCTCCTACTGGCAGTCCGCCCCCTCCACCGAGCGCGATCGAAAGTACTACCACCTCACCCGCGACGGGCGCAAGCGCCTCGCCACCGACAGCGAGCAGTGGCGCGCGGTCGCCCAGGCCATGTCCGCCCTCGGCGTCGTCAAGCTGCTTGCGCCCTCCCCCGCCGACCCACGGCCGATCATCGCCGGAGGTGAGGCATGACTCCCGCAAGCTCGAGCGATTCCAGGACCCAAGCCCCCCGCGGCCTGATGGCGTTTCTCTCGCGCCCCATCACCCTTTTCCCGCCCGGCCTGTCGCAGACACCCGCCAGGCTCCTCGCCGACGCCGCGCTCCCCGCGCCGATCACACGCCTGATCGCGCTGGTCACCCGCCGCACCCGCCTGTGGCCCCGCGAGAAGCTCGACGTCACGCGCGAGCTCATCGCCCACTTCCGCGACGGTATCGAGGCGGGACGCTCGCCCGATGATCTCGTCCGCGACTTTGGCGTGCCCGCCGACGCCGCCCGTCTGATCCGCCGCGCCAAGAAGCGCTGCCGCCCCGTCGCGTGGCGCGCCATGCGGCGCACTCTCCAGGCCGCGTTGCTCTTCCTCGCGCTGGTTGCCGTCGTGTACACCATCGCCGCCGTCCGCGCCTTCACCTCGCACCCCACGATCGCCCGCAACTACCTCGAAGAATTGAACGCGCCGATCGCGAAGGTCCCCGATTCCGATCGTGCCTGGCCCCTCTATCGCGCCGCCTACCTCGCGCTCCCGGCGCTCCCCAAGGAACTCGCCGCGGACTTCCCGAACATCGAGCCTTCGGACCCGCGCTGGCCCCTCGCCCTTGACTACCTCGCCGCCAGCGCCACGTCCCTCGACCTCGCTCGCCAAGCGACCCGAAAACCCTGCCTCGGCCGCGAACTGACCATGACACCCGACGCGGAACTCGAAGCACACTCCCAATTCCTCGCGGGTGTAGAGCCTGAAAAGGCCCGCGAGGCCGTCCGACTCATCATGGATCGCGTGCCCATTGATCCCAACCCGCCCCTCGTCAATCTGCTCCTGCCCCACCTCGGCCAAGGCCGAAACTTCGCCCGCATCCTCTCCCTCGACGCCCGTGCTGCGGCAAGCGTGAGCGACAACACCCGCGCCACCGACGACCTCGAAGCCATGTTCCGCCTGGCCACCCACATGAGTGGCGACGCCTTCCTCATCGGTGGCCTCGTTGAACTCGCGATCCACGCCCAGACTCGCCAGACCCTCGCGCAGCTGCTCAGAGACACCCCGTCACTCTTCACCGACGAACAACTCGCCTCATTCGCCCACGCCGCGTCACGCGGACCATCTCACATCGCGCTCGACGGCGAAGTCCTTTGGTTGGAGGACATCCTCCAGCGCGTTTATTCCGACGATGGCAACTCCGACGGCCACCTCACCCTCGACGGCGCTCGTCTCCTCCGCTCTTATCTCACCAGTTGGCCCAGCACCGCCCAGACCGACCCGTGGCACGGCGCCTCCGACAAGGTCCGCGATGCACTCGAAGTCCCCTTCGACTCCCTCGTCGGCGCCTCACGCAAGGAAACCCGCGATCTCTACGCGAACATGATCAGCCGCGCGATGACCTACGCATCGCTCGCGCCGTGGAACCGCCCCGATCTCTCACCCGACGCCGAGTTCGAGCAGTTCATGTCGCAAGGCGGCCGGTCCAGATACACGCTCGTCTGGCTTCTCATGCCCGCGCTCTCAAACGCCGTCTGGTCCTACGACCACGCCGCGCAGGAACGCGATGCGCTCCTCGTCGCCATCGCCTGCGAGCTCTACAAACGCCGCTTCTCCGATTACCCGCCGTCGCTCGACGCCCTCCCGACCTCGCTCCTCTCCAAGGTCCCGCGCGACGTGTTCGACGGCAAGCCCCTGCGTTACACCCTCCGCGACACCCCCCGCGGAGCCCGGCCCGTCATCTACTCCGTCGGCCCGGACCGCAAGGACGACGCCGGGCGACCGATCGCGAATCTCAATAACCTCCCGCCGCGCTGGATGAGCGCGCAGCAGGCTCGCGCGGAGTTGCGGGGCGCCAAGGCTCACGAGATCGACGGCGACTGGGTCCTCTGGCCGCCCGAGCCGCGCAAGCCAAAGCCCGTCGATCCTCAGTAGCACCAGCGCGCCGCGATTCCGCGGGCTTGGACGCCGGACCTGACGAGTCCGCGAGGAAGGTCCGGGTCGACGCGCCCCACGCGCGCACGATGCAGAAACCGCCTCGCCCGCCTCGTTTTCTGAAACACATCCGCCAGACGTATCACAACACCCGTCCGCCCTCCGTGCCTCTCCGTGTCTCTCCGTGGTGAGAAACTCCTCCCCCTCCCGCGCCCGCTCACTCCCCCGGCCAGCCCGCGTCCACGAACTTCCCGTTCCGGCTGATCACCTTCCCGTCCGCCTCGATCACGCCGCCCGGCTTCCCATTGAGCCCGCGAAGATCGCACACCATGTCCCAGTGCAACCCGCTCTCGTTGGTGCTCCCGCTCTCGGGGTATCCCGCGCCGACCGCCGCGTGAAACGTCCCGCCGATCTTCTCGTCGAACAGCGTGTTCTTCGAGAAGTCCCTGATCGAATAGTTCGTCCCGATCGCGATCTCGCCCATGGTCCGCGCGCCCGCGTCCTGGTCCAGCATCTTGATCAGGAACTCCTCGTTCTTCTTCGCGCTGGCCTCCACCACGCGCCCGCCCTTGAACACCAGCCGCACTCCCTCCACCTCGCGCCCTTGGTACACCGCCGGGAACGTGTAGTTCACATGCCCCTCCGCGCCCTGCGGCCCGGCGAACACCTCGCCGTCCGGGAAGTTCTCGTGCCCCGCGCAGTTCACCCACACGCTCGGCGGCGAGACATCCACGCGAAGGTCCGTCCCGTCGTGCCCATCGTGCGCCGGCACAAAGAACCGCACGCCCTTGCACTTCTGCAACGCCTCGCGCACCCGCTCCTGCCGCTCGTGCACCGAGCGCCACGCCGCCACCGGGTCCGCAAGGTCCAGCTTCCCCGCCCTGAACACAAAGTCCGCGTACTCATCCAGGCTCATCTCCGCGTCCTGCGCCGACGCCGCCGTCGGATACAGCGTCCCGCACCAACGCAGCTCGCCCGTCGCCGCCCGCTCCATGAACCGCTTGAGCATCGGCTTCCGCGCCGCCTGCTGCATCGCCAGCCGCGACGAATCAACCCGCCCAAACGCCTTGGTGTTCACCTCCGCCCAGAGCACGATCCGCACGTCCGCGGTCTCCACCAGGTGCATGTCGAACGGCGACACCGCCTTGATCTGCTCCTCGCTCCCCTCGCGCAGCATGATCCCCTGCAACGCCTCCGACCTCACCACCCAGTGCGGGTTCCCGCCGGCCTTCAGCACCTTGGAATACAGCGCCTCCACCAGCGGCTGGGCCCCGGGCTCCGCCACGATCGCCACCACATCACCCTTCTTCACCCGCGTCGAGTACCCCACGATCACGTCCGCCAATCGATCCAGCCTCGCGTCGCGCATGACCGCCTCCTGTTTCCACCAGCATACGCCGCCCCGCCACCCTCCCTAAACTCCCCCTCGCCCGGCGCGCCACGCCGCCGGAACAAAGGAGTCTCTATGCGAACGGGTCAGATCGCTCTCGTCATCGCCGGTTTCGGCCTCGCCGCCGGCCTCGGCGCCTCCCTCGGCTCCGGCTTCCTCGCCAACCCCGCCCTGGCCGCATCGCCCCGAATCGCTCCACCCGGCTCGATCGCCACCTGCGATCAGTTCGCCGTTCTCCAGTCCGTGCTCGGCGGCCCGGCCTACGCCAAACCCCGCGAGGAGCGCGCCGCCCATGTCGCATCGCTTACCAAGCAAGTTGACGCCGAAATGGCCGCCCTCCGTGAACGCATGGGAAAGGTGACCGACCGCAACTCCCCCGAAGCCAAGGAATTGCAGGCCAAGGGCCAGCAACTCCAGGCCCAGCTCCGCCAGGCCAAGGCCGAGGGCGACAAGATCATGGAGCAGGGCAATCTCAAGGAGGTCGAGGAGGCGTACCGCCTCGTCCTCGATGCCGCCCACACCGTCGCCAAGCGCGAAGGCTACTCCTACGTCATCGGAAGCCGCTCTTTCCCCGTCGCCTTCGTCTCACAAACCCTCTCGGGCGCTTTCCAGGAAATCTACGCCCGCCCGGTCATCTTTTCGCCCGATGGCGTGGACATCACCGACCTGGTCTTCAAGGAACTCAAGGTCGATCGCCTCCCGGCGCCCGGCGCTCCCCAGGACCCCGCCAAGGCCCAGCCCGCCCCCGCGCCCACCGATCCGACCAAGCCCGCGGGAAAGTAGCCAGATATTCGGCGTCATTCTCGGGCCGTTTCGATGGCCTTGAGGACGCGGGCCGGCTCCTTGCCGCAGGGTCCAGCGAGACGTACTTGCCGGTGCCCCTCCCGGCTCGCCCGTTCGCCTCAACGGCCCAAGAGCCGCCCGCGGCGCGTCAGACTTCGAGCCCCATCGGACCCGCGATCGCCGAACACCATGTAAAAGGGCCGGTGCATTTGGCACCGGCCCTCGATACGGACTTCCTCTTTGGGCTACTGCGGCATCTTCAGGTCATCAAAGACAAACGTGTAGTTGCCGTTGGAGTACACCTCGGCCCCTTGGTTGTGCGTCACCAGGGGCTGGTACTTCACATGCCCGTCCAAGTACAGCAAAAGACTCTTGTTCACGTCGCCGTATCCGTTAATGACGCGGGCGTCCGGCGTCCGGTCGTAGATCACGATGTCCGCGTACTCGTCGCACGCCCACACCATGCGCGAAGGCTGGAAGGCGTCCGCCACCTGCAAGCGCTTGGACCCCATGTCCATGTACTTGATGAACCCGGCCTCGCCGCTCGGGTTGCCGTAGACTTCCGACAGCTGGTCCCACCACTTGGCGATGAACTGGTAGCTGGTGCCAACGTCGTCGTAGCAACTACGCGTAAAAGTCGCGTTCGGCCAGTCGAACTGGTGCGTCGCCTTGTCGCTCGGGTCCTTCAGCACCGGGATCTGGAGCAGCTTCCGGGCCGGATAGTCGGCCGGCATATCCGCCGGCGCGTCCGGCGCCTCAAAGGTCGACTCGGGAGCGATCCACTTGTTCATGGGGCGGTCAATCGCCTCCACGTCAAAGCCCTTGTTGAACCCGCTCTGACGCCACACGCCGTCGTTGTTCTTGCCCGCGAAGCTCCAGGTACACCAGCCGATGAAGCCGCCGCTGGTCGCCGACTTCTTGGTCCCGCGCTTGTAGGTCAGCGTGATCGGCAGGTACCCGTGGTTGTCGGTCTGGTAGGTCGCGGCCGCCTTGCCCACCTGGCTGAGGTTCGCCAGCGACACCGCCATCTGGGCGCTCTTGCGGGCCTTGCCCAGCGCCGGGAGCAGGATCGAGATCAAGAGAGCGATGATCGCAATCACCACCAGGAGCTCAATCAGCGTGAAGCCCCGCCGCCCCGCCCCGGTTCGTTCAAAGATCTTCTTCATCTTCGCACCTCAATGCGTCGCACCGGAGCTCGAACGAGCGACCGATCGATCCGCGACTGTGTTGCCCCGACGCTCCAGAACGGAACGCCATCTTCATCCATCGGCCCGTGCCGATGTTCCTGAATAATCCAGCATAGGCACTTTTCGACGCCGGCGAAAGCCCTCCGACGCACAAACCCCAGAATTGGGGACCGCCGTTCTCTCCCTTCGCCCCGTCCCACCCCACGGTTCCCGCGATCCACGGGCCGTCTTTCCAAATCAATCGACATTTCGCTCAGGAGCGATAAATCAGAATCCGAACAAGGAGACCTGGGGACGCCTCCGCCCGCCCGGTTTGACACGGGCCGCACCACCCCGGTACGGTTTCGGCCCCCGGAAGACCGGACATGGCGCGAACCGCGCCGCACGCCGCGTGGTACCGGATGGCATGGGGAACCTGGTGAGCGATCCGAAACCAAAGCCCGATCCCGGCAAGACCACCCCGATCGTCCCCGATCGCGCCGCCGACACCGCCCCCGTCCCCGCCAGCGACTCCACCCCCGCCACCGCCGCCGACGCCGAGCAGATGCTCCAGGAAGCCGCCAAAAGCGGCACCAACCTCGACACCATCGTCAGCCGCCTGGTCATCGAGCAGAACCTCGCCACCGAAGACGAGGTCCGCCACTGCATGGAGCGCGTCAAGCAGATGCGCGAGGAGAACAACCAGGCCTCTCTGGTCCAGCTCCTCCTCAACAACGAGTACGTCACCAAACGACAGATCGCCCGCCTCCGTCAGTCCATCGAGGCCGAACGCAGCGGCCAGAAGATCCCCGGCTACAAGATCGAGAAGAAGCTCGGCGCCGGCGCCATGGCCACCGTCTGGAAGGCCCGCCAGCTCCGCCTCGACCGCGATGTCGCCATCAAGATCCTCCCGAGAAAGTTCACCAGCAACCCGCAGTTCATCGAACGCTTCATCGCCGAGGGACGCTCCGCCGCCCAGCTCAACCACCCCAACATCGTCCAGGCCTACGACGTCGACAAGGCCGGCGATCTCTACTTCTTCGTGATGGAGTACGTCGACGGGCGCACCGTCTACGACGACATCACCAAGCACAAGCGCCTCAGCGAACGCGAAGCGATCGACATCGCGATCCAGATCGCCGACGCCCTCCAGCACGCCCACTCCAAGGGACTCATCCACCGCGACGTCAAGCCCAAGAACGTCATGATCACCAAGGAGGGCGTCGCCAAGCTCGCCGACATGGGTCTGGCCCGCGCCGTCTCCGACAAGGAAATGGCCGAGGCCGAGGCCGGAAAGGCCTTCGGCACCCCCTACTACATCTCCCCCGAGCAGATCCGCGGCGAACGCCAGATCGGCCCCCCCGCCGACATCTACTCCCTCGGCGCCACCCTCTACCACATGGTCACCGGCTCGGTGCCCTACGACGGCCCGAACCCCTCCGCCGTCATGCACAAGCATCTCAAGGCCGAGCTCGTCCCGCCGGATCACGTCAATCCAAAGCTCTCGGCCGGCATCTCGCAGGTCATCGAGATGATGATGGCCAAGGACCCCAAGGCCCGCTATCAGAAGTGCGCCGACGTCCGCGCCGATCTCCTGGCCGTCCGCGAGGGCAAGAGCCCCGTCATCGCCCACAAGGACTGGGGCATCGACCTGGCGGGCGTCGCCCAGGCCGAGGCCGCCGCCATCGGCCAGATCGCCGAAGCCCCCGCCCCCAAGCGCGGCTCGTTCACCATCGCCGACCTCTTCCGCCAGCCGCTGGTCATCCTCATGCTGGTTCTCCTGGTCGTCAGCATCGTCATCAACATCATCCTCGCGAGCCGCTCCTGACCCCACACGCGCTCTCGCCGCCCCCTCGCCGCCCCCGCCGCGCAGCGATTTCGTGCAGTCTTTGCCCGTGTTTGGCCCGATCTTGGCGAGTTTCCCGCCAGTTCTGTGCCCTTCCGAGGCGATGTTCCCTTGTCGCGGGGGGGCGGGGGTGGTAGCCTTTGGTAGGGAACTGGTCTGTTCCGTTTCCCAACGAGGTATCCCGGCAGCCCATGACGCGCACCCGATCGACTTTCACCGCCGCCCGCCACCCGCGCGGCGTCGTGCGCGCTCCGTGGTCCGCGTCACGCTGGACGCGCCCGTGAACGACCTCGCCGTTCTTTCTTGTTCGTCCAACCACACCTCCGCGAGGACGTTCCTCGCAAGGTGCAACGCTTGTGCCCGACCCCGCATGTAGCGCGGGCAACGGCTTGAAGGAGATCGATCATCGCTATCGGCAGATTCAGCGGCCGCGACGGACCCCCGGTGCAACGCACCCGCGTCAACTTCCTCATCCGCATCACGCCCATCCGCGTGATCGGCCCGGAAAACGAGCAGCTCGGCGTTCTCGAAACGCCCGTCGCCATCAAAATGGCCCAGGACCAGGGCCTTGACCTTGTCGAGATCGTCCCGGACTCCCGTCCGCCGGTCTGCAAGATCATGGACTACGGCAAGTACAAGTACGAACTCTCGCAGAAGAACCGCAAGAACCGCCAGGCCTCCAAGTCGACGGAGATGAAGGAGCTGCGCCTCGGACGCTCCGTCAAGATCGACAAGCACGACATCCAGGTGCGCATCGACCAGGCCCGCCGCTTCCTCATGCACGGGCACAAGGTCATGTTCACCCAGCGCTTCAAGGGACGCGAGATCGCCCACCGCGATCTGGGCATCGACAACCTCCGCATGGTCGCCGACGCCCTCGCCGACATCGCCAAGGTCGAGCAGACCCCGCGCTGGATGGGCAAGCAGGCCAGCATCATCATGGCCCCCGATCGCGTCAAGGTCGACGCCGTCAAACGCAAGCTCGAAAAGGAAAAGGCCGAGAAGATCGCCCGCGGCGAAAAGGTCGAGGAAGAGAAGTCGCTCGAACAGCTCGAGGCCCAGCTCGAAGCCGAAAACCAGGCCGACGACGAGGGCGACGACGACGCAGGCGCCCCGGCCGGCGCGAACTCGTCGAACTGATGGCCTGGCCCTCGGCGTCGTCGCGATGCCCCGGCCCCGCCATTCGCTTGGCCCACGAGTCGAACAAACCCAGCGCGTTCCCCAAGGCCCGCCTCTCCAGGCGGGCTTTTTTTCAATTGGGGCGGGTGTATTCACTTGTCAAAGACGCCGGGGTTGCGCTTTGGACGGGCTCGTCCTTGGCCTGGCCCAGGTGAGGGCGCGGGGTTTACGCACGCGCTCTCCACACAGGGGGCGGACGGACACTCTGGTGCGCACCGGGGCGGTGGTAAGTGGGCACTAGCCGGAGGGCACTGGGGAATGGGCAATGGCAGAAATGCAGACCGGGCAAGTGGTTGCGCGCGGGGAGAAGGCGCGCGAAGATTTTTTTCGGGAATCTGAAAAGAGGGGAAAAAGACGGACACTTTGGTGCGCACGGAAGCGGTTGTAAGCGGGGGCGAAACAATGGGGCGGGGAGAGACGAAGGTGGAAATGAAACGGGCCGCTCCCGTGGTGGGAACGGCCCTTGTCGTATTGGAGCGTGACTTGATCGGCGCGGGGCCGCGAGGGTTCACTTCGGGCGGTCGCGATCAGCGGCGGCGGCGGAGGGCGGCCAGGCCGAGGATCGAGAGAGCGCCGACGGCGCCGGGCGCGGGAACCTTGTTGACGATGACCTCGAGGTTATCGATGGCGAAGGACTCATCGATACCGGCCTGCCAGCCGTCGCCGGAAGCGTAGAAATCGAGGGTGAGGGTGCTGGCGGTGTGGGGGATGCTCTGGATGAGGGCTTCGTTGCCCATGTCGAAGGCGCGATCCCACCAGGCGCCGTTCCAGCCGGCGCCGCCCCAGTAGATCTGATCTCCGGCGTAGATGACGTTGCCGGAGGCGTTGGCGCTGGTGAGCTGGAGGAAGTTGGTGCCGTCGATGTCGAGGTTGAACCAATCGGGCGCGGGGCTGCCGTTGGTGCTGTCCCAGGAATCGATGAAGGCCAGGAGGAAGCCGACGGAGACGGAGTTGTGGGCGGGGAGGTTGGTGAGGGTGAGTGTGGTCTTGACGGAGGCGGTGCCGTCGTTGCGCCAGAGGTCGCCGGTGAAGGTGTCACCGGTGTTGCCGGCGCCTGCGAAGCCGGCGACGGACTCAAGGCCGCCGTAGCCGGTCAGTTCGGCGGGCTGGCCGGAATCGAAATTGGAATAGAACACCTGGGTGGGCTGGGCCTGCGCGAAGCCCGCCAACGACAGAACAACCAACGCCGACAACGTCTTCATGTCTCATCTCCTTCTCTTGCCCACGGCGCTCTCTCACGGCGTCGCGGGTGATGTGAATCAGGGGCAGTTTATCCCAGTGAATTACGGGCACAAGTGAAAGTGGCGGGCGGGGCGTGAAGTTCTGTCGGCGAGCGTCCGAGAATGGGAGCGATGACGGCGGTTCGGCTGGAAGAAGGCCGAACGGAGCGCGAGCGGGGATGCCGAGATTCGGGTGGGGCCGGGTGGTGCGTGAGGGGGATGCGCGACGGGTCGCGGGCGCGGCGCTCAAGTTTGGCTCGGATTCTCGTTTCAACACGCCTCTTGTTGAGAGACGGAAAGAAACCCCGCGCGGAGCGTGGGGTGCCCCAAGGCGCGCCTGCTTCGAGCTGAATCCTCGCTAGTCGTGTCGGAGGGCGACGATGGGGTCTTGGCGGGCGGCTTTGCGGGCGGGGTAGATGCCGAAGACCAGGCCGGTGAGCGCGGCGACGGCGAAGGCGAGGTAGATGGACCACATGGTGACGCGGGTGGGGAGGTTGGCGTCGGGGGTGAGGATGCCGTTGTCGGCGAGCCAGGGGACGGCCCAGCCGAGGAGGAGGCTGCCGCCGACGCCGAGTCCGACGCCGATCACGCCGCCGACGGCGGAGAGGACGCCGGTCTCGACCATGAACTGCCAGAGGATGTGGCGTCGGGAGGCGCCGATGGCGCGTCGGATGCCGATCTCGCGGGTGCGTTCGGTGACGGTGGCGAGCATGATGTTCATGATGCCGATGCCGCCGACGAGGAGGGAGATTCCGGCGATGGCGGAGAGGACGAGCTGCCAGGTGAGGGCGCTCTTGCGGGCGCGTTCGAGGAGTTCGTAGGGGACGACGAGGGAGACGTCGGTGAGTCCGGGGTGTCGGGAGTCCATGATGCGTCGGACGCGGGCGGCGTCGGAGAGGACGTCGTCGCGGGAGCGTGAGGAGATGTAGATTTCGGAGACCTGGACCTCGCTCATCTGGAAGGAGCCGGTTTCTCGCTTGGCGACCAGGTCGCTGAAGACGGAGCGGGCGGTGGTGAGGGGGATGTGGACGTCGAGGTTGAGGTCTCGTCCGACGAGGGCGGCGCCGCTGCCGGCGGCGAGGCCGACGGGGGCGAGGACGCCGACGACGGTGACGACTTTCTCGTCGATGCGGAGGGTGTTGTTGAGGGGGTCTTCGAGGGGGAACATCTGTCGGGCGACTTCGGCGCCGATGACGGCGACCATGGCGCGTTCGTCCATGTCGCTCTGGGAGAGGTATCGGCCTCGTGCGACGGAGATGTTGGAGACGGAGGGGAACTCGGGGGTGGTGCCGTAGGACTGGCTGGTCTTGCGGTTTTCGTTGCGGAGGATCTGGCCGCCGATTTCCTTGAGGGGGACGATGGCCTCGGCGAGGGGGAAGTTTTCGCGGACGACGTCGAGGTCTTCGCGGGTGATGCCGAAGCGGCTGATGAAGGAGGCGCGTCCGCCGCCGCGGGAGCCGCTCTGCTGGGCGTTGGTGGATTCGGGGGGCTTCTGGGAGCGGACGATGATGTTGCGGGCGCCAAGGCGTTCGAGCTGGGCGAGTGCTTCGAGCTTGGAGCCTTCGCCGATGGAGACCATGGTGATGACGGCGGCGACGCCGAGGATGATGCCCAGGGCGGTGAGGACGGAGCGGAGCATGTGGAGGCGGAGGTTGGTGAGGCCCAGGCGGATGGTTTCGAGGATGAACTGCATGCGTGCCGCTCCGTGTCGCGGCGAGGCTTGAGGGAAAGCGGGCGAAGGAAAGGAAATCGCCGGCGGGGGGCGTGGGCGTGGGCGTCCCCGATGCTTGCGCTCAAGACTCGCGGTGCGAACGCCGAATCGTACGATGGGCGGGGCGGCGACGCCCGAGGGTCGATGTTGCGTTCGATCGAACGCGTCGGCCCGTCCACGTCAGGCCCTCCCTGGCGGTCGGGCTACTGAATCGCTGTCTCGCTGTCAGGTTGCACGCATGAGCACGACCCGTCCGGCATCGCGAGTTGACGTTGGCCACGAGGCGGAGACGGCGCGCGGGTGGCGGTACGAGGTGCAGGTGACGCACGCGGACGGGACGCGTTCGGAGCATCGGGTGACGCTGGCGTGGGTGGATCACGACCACTGGAGCGGCGGGAGGCTGGCGCCGTCGCGGGTGGTGGAGCTGGTGCTGGAATATCTCTTGGAGAAGGGAACGCCGGGGAGTTTCCCGGCGGTGTTCGACGCGGCGCGGGCGCGGCGGTGGGCGCCGGCGATCGACCAGGAGATCCGGTGCGCGGGGTGAGGCTCCCCTCGATCCCGCTCCTCCATCAAACAAACAACCGCGCGAAGCGTGCCCCGCGCGGCATGACGTCATTCTCATTCTCGTCGCGCCGTTCGATGTCGCCCGGCGAACGAGGCGTTACCGCGGGCGGCCCGCGCTCTGCTGCACCACGTGCGTCAGCTCGTGGGCCTGCAAATGCCCGTGGTTGGCCGGGGCGGTGCGCGAGTTCGGGATGCATCATGTGAGCGATCGCCTGGGCCCGGACCTTCGCAGGGCCTCAGGTCCGGCGTCCAAAGGCGCTTGGATGTGGGCGTGATGAAGCCGAGCTTGTTTCAGCGGGCTTGCAGGACTTTTTTGAGGTAGCGTCCGGTGTGGCTGGACTTGGACCTGGCGATGTCTTCGGGGGTGCCGGCGGCGATGACGCGTCCGCCGCCCTCGCCGCCTTCGGGGCCGAGGTCGATGATCCAATCGGCGCGTTTGATGACGTCGAGGTTGTGCTCGATGACGACGAGGGTGTTGCCGGCGTCGGCGAGGCGGTCGAGGACGATGCAGAGCCTGCGGATGTCCTCGAAGTGGAGTCCGGTGGTGGGCTCGTCGAGGATGTAGAGGGTGCCGCCGGCGGACTGGGAGCCGCCGGGGTCGTTTTTGGTGCCGCCGCCCTTGCCGAGTTCGGTGGCGAGCTTGATGCGTTGGGCCTCGCCGCCGGAGAGGGTGGTGGAGGGCTGTCCGAGGGTGATGTAATCAAGGCCGACGTCGTGGAGGCATTGAACGAAGCGCTGGACCTTGGGGTGGTTCTCGAAGAACTTGCTGGCGTCCTCGATGGTCATGGAGAGGACGTCGGCGATGCTCTTGCCGCGGTAGAGGACTTCGAGTGTTTCGCGGTTGTAGCGTTTGCCTCGGCAGACCTCGCACTCGACGTAGACATCGGGGAGGAAGTGCATCTCGATTTTTTTGAGGCCCTGTCCCTGGCAGGCTTCGCAGCGCGCGCCGCCGTTGTCGCCGGCGACGTTGAAGCTGAAGCGTCCGGGCTTGTAGCCGCGGATCTTGGATTCCTTGGCCTGGGCGAAGATGTTGCGGATGTCGTCGAAGATGCCGGTGTAGGTGGCGGGGTTGGAGCGGGGTGTGCGGCCGATGGGGGATTGATCGACCTCGATGACGCGGAGGACGTTTTTGAGTCCGGTGATGCGGTCGTGGGCGGCGGGGGTGACGCGGGCGCCGTCGATCTCGCGGGTGGCGGCGGTGAGGAGGATGTCGTTGACGAGGGTGCTCTTGCCGGAGCCCGAGACGCCGGTGACGCACACCAGCCCGCCGAGCGGGAAGGAGACGTCGACGTTCTTGAGGTTGTTGGCCCGCGCACCCTTGACGATGATCGCCTTCTTCTCCGAGAGCTTGCGGCGCTTGGGCGGCACGTCGATCTTCTTGACGCCCGAGAGGTACTGGCCCGTGAGGGAGGCGGGGACGCGGGCGATCTCGTCGATGGTCCCCTGCGCGACGATGCGCCCGCCGTGGATCCCCGGGCCCGGACCGACGTCGATGACGTGATCGGCGGCGCGGATCATGTCCTCGTCGTGCTCGACGACGAGGACGGTGTTTCCGATGTCGGCGAGGTGTCGGAGGGTGGCGATGAGGCGGTCGTTGTCGCGTTGGTGGAGTCCGATGGTGGGCTCGTCGAGGACGTAGCACGCGCCGACCAGGCCGCTGCCGACCTGGGAGGCGAGTCGGATGCGCTGGGCCTCGCCGCCGGAGAGGGTGGCGGTTTTGCGATCGAGGGAGAGGTATTCGAGTCCGACGCCGGTGAGGAAGCGGAGGCGGTTGCGGATTTCCTTCAAGATCGGTTCGGCGATGGTGCGCTGCTCGCTGGTGAGGACGAGGCCATCGAGGAAGGCGGCGGCGTCGGGGATGTTGAGGCGCGAGAGCTCGGCGATGTTGAGCATCGTGGCGTCGGATGAAGGGCGGCCGATGACGCTGTCGCTGAAGGCTTTTTTCTTGTCGGCGGCGTGGGAGCTTTTGAGCTGGATGTGGAGGGCCTCGATGCGGAGGCGATCGCCGCAACAGGCCTTGCAGGGTGATTGCGAGAGGAAGCCGCCGAGCCATTCTTTGACGCCGGGGTTTTCGGTGGTCTTCCACCACTCGGTGATGTTGGGGATGACGCCCTCGAACTTTGCGCCGTGCTTGGCGGCGTCCTCGCGGGTCGTGCCGTAGAGCACGATGCGGCGCTGCTCTTTATTGAGCGCACAGAAGGGGGCGGCGAAGCTGGCGTCGAAGTCGCGGCAGAAGCGTCGGAGCTTGCGGTTGAACCAGGCGCGGACCGGGCCGTTCTTGTTCCATGCGGCGACCGCGCCCTCGGCGAACGACTTCTCCTCGTCTGGGACGACGATCTTCTCGTCGAACTCGACGATGGTCCCCAGGCCGTCGCAGGTGGGGCAGGCGCCGTGGGGCGAGTTGAAGCTGAAGAGGCGCGGCGAGAGTTCCTCGAGCGCGTACTCGGGGTGCTCGGGGTCGGCGAACCTGGTGCTGTAGGCGGTGTCGGACCACGCGGTCGTTGACGCGTCCTCGAACGACAGGATCACCGCGCCGTCGGCGAGCTTGATCGCGCTCTCGACCGATTCGGCGAGTCGCTGGCGGACGTCCGCGCCGAGCACCAGGCGATCGACGACCGCGAACACGTCGTGTTTCTCGTAGCGGCCGAGGTTGAGCGGGTTCTCGCCGGGCTCCTTCAGCACGTCTCGGAGTTCGACGACGGTGCCGTTGACGCGGGCGCGCCCCCAGCCCTGGCGCACGAAGTCTTCGAGCACCTCGCGGTGGAAGCCCTTGCGTCCGCGGACGACGGGCGCGAGGACGAGGGCGCGCGTGCCGGCGGGTTTCGTCATGACGGCGTCGACGATCTGAGAGCTGCCCATGGCGGTGATGGGGATGCCGGAGCGCTCGTTGATCGTGCCGTCTTTTTTGATCTTGGTGGGAGCCCAGGAGTAGGCGGTGCCGCAGCGGGCGAAGAGGAGGCGGAGGTAGTCGTAGATTTCGGTGGTGGTGGCGACGGTGGAGCGCGGGTTGCCGCTGGCGGAGCGCTGCTCGATGGCGATGGTGGGCGGGATTCCCTCGATCTCGTCGACGTCGGGCTTCTTGAGCTGATCGAGGAACTGGCGGGCGTAGGCCGACAGCGACTCCATGTACTTCCGCTGGCCCTCGGCGAAGATGGTGTCGAAGGCCAGCGAGCTCTTGCCCGAGCCCGAGAGCCCGGTCATGACGACGAGGCGATCGCGCGGGATGGTGAGGTCGATGTTCTTGAGGTTGTGCTCGCGCGCGCCGCGCACGCGGATGGAGCGTCCGGGCTCGCCGCGTGGTGTGCTCCCGGGCCCGCTGGTGTTCTTGTCACTCTTGGGTTCGATCAATCCCGCCTCGACGATGGACATGCTGTTGCTTCGGGTCCGGTTGTTTGCCGGATGCCCGCCCCTCCCTGAGTCACCGCGATCCGTCAAAGACTCCCACCCTGACAGGCACCGATCGTAGCACGGAGTCCGATCGTCGCGCGCGGGGGGCTGTGCCGCCCTTTCCGAAGGTGCCCGAGGCTAGTTCTTGTCGGGGTTTTCCCACAGGCCGGCGTCGATCCAAGCGGCGCGGACGGTGTCGTTGTCGGCGATGCGGCCGCATTCGGGGCAGCGATCGGAGTCGCGATGATCGAGGGGGTATTCGCAGTCGGGGCAGAGCAGGCCGTGGTGGGCCGCGACGCGCTTGGCGAGGTCGTTGTGACGGCGGCTCATGGCCCAGATGAGACCGATGGGGAGGGTCATGGGGATGACGGCGACGAGGGTGAGTGCGACGACCCTGCCGCCGGCGAGTTGGGCGAGGAGGGCGGCGGCGAGGAAGGCGGCGATGTAGCCGAGGAGGAGCCAGGTGCCGATCTTGCGATCGCTGCGGAGTTGGGCGGCGGGAAGCCTGGGACCGAACGCACCCATGGGGTTCCTCGCGGGGGCTAGGGGCCGGGCTGTCGTTCGCGGGGGAGTGGCGGGCCGACGACGTCGCGGCGTTGGATGTCGAGTCGGACGCGGGCGTTCTGGACCTCGAAGCGGAGGGCGGCGGGGAGATCGCTGAAGAGGGCGTCCTTGGCGGCGATGGCTCGTTCGAGCTCTTCGAAGGAGAGGGGGACGGTGGCGACGACCTTGAGATCGCCGCGGCGGACGCGTTCGACCAGGTCGCTGGGGCCGGTGACGGTCACGTCGGTGAGGAAGCGATCGGCCTCGTTGATGGTGATGTCCCACTTTCCCATCTCGACGGCGGCGAGCTTGATGAAGACGGGGACGGAGGAGAGCTTGTGGCTGGCGGTGTTGTTGCGGAGGGTGATGGAGACGCTGCAGGTGGGGGGATCGAACTTGGTGGAGTGGGCGCCGACGACGGCGGTCGGGAGCTCGATGGGGAGGGAGGCGATGGACTCCTTGCGTCCGGGGACGAGCTTGGCGAGGGTTTCGGCGGGGATGCGGACGCGGGCGGGCGTGTCTGGGGTGAGCCTTGAGGCGAACTCGGCGGGGAGTCGTAGTTTCACCGAGGAGGGCGTGACTTCGGCGGGGCCTTCGATGTCGACGCCCGGGGCGTCGAGGACGACGGGGAGGGTTTTTTCCTGGAGCTGATCGATGCGGACGGTGACGGCGGGCGGGTCGGCGCGTGCGATGGTGATGCCGGCGGCGGCGAGTTCGGGGGCGTCGGAGAGGGCCTGCTCGAGGTCGACGGTGAACTCGCCGGACTGGGAGGGGACGCCGGACATGCCGGGGCGGAGGCGCACGGCGCGGCGGAGGACGGACTCGGCCTCGGTGACGGCGGAGGCGGTGCCCTGCACGACGATGTCGACGCGGTCGCGCCAGGCGGCGTCGGAGACGGCGATGACGCGTTCGCCGGCGGCGTCGCTCTCGAAGAAGACGTCGGCCTTGAGGCTTCGGCGGGTGAGGCTCTCGCCCTCGGCGAAGATCCAGATGAGGGCGGTGACGAAGGTCACCAGGATGAAGGTTTTGACATGTCGGAACATCGCCCCTCCTGGTGCGGGCTAGGCCACCCGGTCGTCGCCCCGGTCCTGGCCCTCGGCGGAGACGACGCGTCCGGTGGCGGAGGCGTCGAGTGATTCGGCGGTTTCGGAGGAGAACTCTTCGGCGGGCGGGGCCTGTTGCGGGCGCTGGCGCAGGGAGATTTCGAGGCGTCTGGTGAGCTGCTCGGTGAGTTCATCGGAGGTCATGGGTGCGCTGAGCTTGCCGCGTTCGGCGATGCGGATGGCGCCGGTTTCTTCGCTGACGACGACGACGAGGGCGTCGCATTCCTTGGTGAGGCCGACGGCGGCGCGGTGGCGTGAGCCGAGCTTGGCGTCGGGCATGTCGGTGGGTTCGGCGAGGGGGAACTGGACGTTGGCGCTGTGGAGGCGTCGTCCGCGGACGACGACGCCGAGGTCGTGGAGGGCGCCGCCGGGGAAGAAGATGCTTTGGAGGAGACGGGAGGAGACCTCGGCGTTGAGGACGGTGCCGCCCTCGACGGCGTCGTCGAGGCCGACCTGTCGTTCGATGGCGACCAGGGCGCCGAAGCGGGCCTTGGAGAGGTAGGCGCAGGCCTCGGCGATCTCGTCGACGACGAAGTCGATGTCGGAGCGCCCGCCGCGGAAGAAGGGGGTTTCGCCGAGGCGGACGAGGGCGCGGCGGAGTTCGGGCTGGAAGATGACGATGAGTCCGACGGCGACGAGGGCGAGGAAGCGGTCGTAGAGGAGGCTGAGGCGTTGGAAGGTGTCGGTGCCTCCCAGGATTCGTGAGATGACGAGCATGCCGACGAGCAGGACGAGAAGTCCCTTGAGGGCGCCGGCGGCGCGGGTTCCCTGGACGAAGCGGACGATCGCGTAGACGACGATCCAGATGACGACGAACTCGGTGACGACGATGGCGGGCGGGTACGCCGCGGCGCGCTGGAAGAGGTCCTGGATGGGCCCGAACAACGGCACGCGTGCGATCTCCCGGCGGCGAGCTTCCGGCGTTGAATCTCCGGCGCGGCGGCGTGGGTGTCCGCGGCGACGGGCGAGCGACAAGGAAGCCTAGCATCCCAAGGCCGGGAGCGCCCCATGTCGTACGCCGTCGTTGAGTTCCAGGAGACGCCCAACCCCCACGCGATGAAGTGCGTGCTGGACCGGGCGATTTCGGAATCGCCGCGGTCTTATTTTACGAGGGAGCAGGCGTCGGCGGACCCGTTGGCATCGAGCCTGTTTGCGCTCGAGGGCGTGACGAACGTGCTGATTTTGGGGAACTTTGTCACGGTGTCGAAGGCGCCGGGGGCGTCGTGGAAGGCGCTGAAGGCGGGTGTTGAGCGGGCCATGAAGGCGGCGACGTAGGGCGATGGCGCGCGTCGCGGGGAAGCCCGCTGAGTCTCGGGGCGATCTTGAGTTGGTGACGCGGGTGGCGCGCTGGTTTGGCGCTGCGGCGCGGGGGTTGCCATGGCGGACGTCGCCGCGTGATCCGTATCGCTCGCTGGTGTCGGAGCTGATGCTGCAGCAGACGCAGGTGTCGCGGGTTCTGGAGAAGTTTGACGCGTTTGTCGCCCGGTTTCCGACGGTGCGTGAGCTGGCGAGCGCGGACGAACGCGACGTGCTGGCGGCGTGGTCGGGGCTTGGGTATTACCGGCGGGCGCGGCTGCTGCACGCGGCGGCGAGGGCGATCGTGGAAACACATGGCGGGCATGTGCCGCGGGAGCTTGGGGCGCTGATGTCGCTGCCGGGGCTGGGGCGATACACGGCGGGCGCGATCGCGTCGATCGTTTTCGGGCGGCCGGCGCCGATCGTGGACGGAAACGTGGCGAGGGTGCTGTTGCGGGTCTCGGCGAAGCCCTTGGCGACGGACGAGGCGATGGGGTGGGCGTGGAAGCGGGCGGAGGGATTGGCGACGCTGGCGCACGAGCGGGGAGCGGTGGCGGCGTTCAACGAGGGGTTGATGGAATTGGGCGCGACGGTCTGCACGCCGGGCGGGCCGCGTTGTGATTCGTGCCCGATCGCGTCGCTGTGTCTGGCGCGGGCCGGGGGCAAGCAGGGCTCGATCCCGAAGCCCAAGGCCAAGGCCAGGCAGAAGTCGCTGGTGTGCGAGGTGGTGGTGGTGCGCGATGGAGCGGGGCGGCTGCTGGTGGAGCGGCGGGGGGTGGGCGGGATGTGGGGCGGGCTGTGGCAAGCGCCGACGCACGAGCACGCGGGGGGATTGAGGCCGCGGGGATTGGGGAGTCTGCTTGGGCTGTTGGGGGTGCGGGTCGGGAAGGCGGCGCTGGAGTTTGAGCACATCACCACGCATCGACGCGTGCTGTTTCGCGTGAGGCGGGTGGTGGTGGTCGGCGCGAGTGGTTTGCTTGTGGCGGGGCGCGAGCGGCGCTGGGCGACGCGCGAGGAAGTCGCGGAGTTGGCGCTGTCGAGTCCGCAGCGGCGGATTCTGCTGGGGGAGGAATGATCGCGCGAGTGCTTGGATTGGGTGCGTATCGGCGAGCGGGTAGGGCGATCGGGGTGAAGGGAGCCACGCGCCTGCTGGCCGACTTCGCCCATCCCGCGCAGTTTCTCCAGACTGCCGGACCTGACGAGACCTGAACCGTGCGTCGGCCGTGAGGTCTCGGCGAGGGATTGCCCCGATGCGATTTTGATTGACAGGGGGCACGCGCGTGATAGGTTGATCGCTCGCGTGGAGCGCCATGGCTGGCGCGGAGGGGAGTCGCGCGAAGCTCCCGAGATGGACGCGGCGCGGGCCGCGGGTTTATGTTGGAGCCGGCGCATGGCCGCGCCGGGTGCGATGTGAGTACGTTCCCACCCGCCGATCCGTTGCCCGGTGATTCCCGATTGGGAGGCGGCGGCGCGGAACTCGGATCGGACCTTTGGCTGCTGCGGCGCATGACGTTTGGCGCGACCTATCAGGATCGCGGGATGATGGCGGCGTTGGGGCGCGAGGCCTATCTCGAGTGGCAGCTTGCCTTTGAGTCGATCGACGATTCGGCGCTGGAGGCGGAGCTTGCGGCGCGCTATCCGTGGCTGAATATGTCGGCGGCGGAGATGGTCGCCGGCTGGATCGAGGAGGTCGACATCGGGCACGCGGAGGTGACGATCACGCGGGCGATCCGGGGCCGGCGCCAGCTCTACGAGCGCGTGGTCGAGATGTGGAACGACCACTTCAACATCACGTCGAGCGGGTTGACGATGGCCTGGACCCGCGCGGTCGACGAGCGCGACGTCATCAGGGCCAACGCCATGGGGACGTTCCGCGCGTTGCTCGGCGCCTCGGCGCGGAGCGCGGCGATGGTGCTCTACCTCGACAACGCCAAGAACATCGCCGCCGCCCCGAACGAGAACTACGCGCGTGAGGTGATGGAACTGCACACGACGGGCGTCGGGCCCTACACGGAGCAGGACGTGCGCGAGGTGGCGCGGTGCTTCACCGGATGGACGAACCACCTGGCCAACGCGGGCGAGGCGGCGCTCACCTTCAAGTTCGATCCCGCGTTGCACGACGACGGCGAGAAGGTCGTGCTCGGGCGGGTGATCCCCGCGGGCGGCGGGATCGGCGACGGCGAGGCGGTGCTCGACATCCTGGCGTCGCATCCCGCGACGGCGCGCCATGTCTCCGGGCGCGTCGCGCGTCATTTCATCACGCCCGCGCCGGGCGAATCACTGATCGATCGACTCGCGGGCGTGTTCACGGCGACGGGTGGAAACATCCGCGCGATGGTGCGCGAGGCGCTCTCCACGCGGTGCCAGACGCACGCCAGGCCGAAGTTCAAGCGGCCTTTTCACTTTGCGGTGGGCGTGGCGCGGGCGCTCGAGGCGACCATGCCGCACGCGGGCCAGCTGCGATTGAAGCTCGCCCAGGCAGGGCACATGCCGCTGAAGTGGGAAACGCCGGATGGGTACCCGGATCGCACGTCATACTGGGCTGGGGCGCTCTTGTGGCGGTGGCGGTTTGCGGCGTCGCTGATGTACAACGAGATGACGGGCGTGGAGGTGGACGTGCCGCGGCTCATGTTCGGGGCGCGGAACGTCGAGCAGATCGCCGATCGCATCGACTCGATCGTGTTCGGCGGGACGATGCCGATGCTGACGCGCGTGCTCTTGGAGGACTATCTGCGCGCGAACAACCCGAGCAACGGCGTGATGGCCGAGGCTCTGGGGCTGGCGATCTCTTCGGCGGAGTATCAGTGGTTTTAGGAAGGCACTAGGCACTGGGCACTGGGCACTAGGGAAGAGAAGAAGAAGTCACGGAGTCAGGAAGTCAGAAGTCAGGAAGAAGCGAAGTCAGGCACCCCGATGGGAAGGCGTGTCGAAGGAGTTGTGAGTGAGCGGTCAGCGTGAGCATGAGGGGTGCGGGTGCCTGGAGTATCGCGGGCTGTCGCGGCGCGGGTTCCTTGGCGCGATGTCGGCGGCGATCGCCGGCGCGCCCGCGTGGCTGCCGCGCGTGGCGTTTGCGGCGGACGATCGTGCGTCCCGCGACGTGATCGTTTCGATCATGCTGCGCGGCGGGGCCGACGCGCTCACGATGTGCGTGCCCTGGGGCGATCCGTGGTACCTACCTCTCCGCGGCGCTCTGGCGGTGCCCATGCCCGGCGCGGGGCTCAACGCGGCGACGGACCTGGACGGCTATTTCGGCCTCCCGCCCGCGATGCTCCCGCTGCTGGAGGCCTACAGCGCGGGCAAGCTCGCGATCGTTCACGCGTGCGGCTCGCCCGATCCCTCTCGCTCGCACTTCGACGCGCAGCGCTCCATGGAAGTTGGCAAGCCATCGGACATGACGCTCGCGACCGGCTGGCTGGCGCGGCACCTGCTGACGAGTTCACCCATGAAGAGCGACGCGGTGCTGCGCGCGATGTCGATCACGCCGGGTCTGCCGCGATCGCTCAGCGGCGGGCCGCTGGCGTTGCCCGTGGCCGATCCCTCCAACGCCGGGCTGACCGGAAGGCCGGCGAGCAAATCGTCGCGCATGCAGCTTCTGAGCGAGCTTTACGCCGACACGGATGAGCCGCTGCGCTCGATCGCGGCCCAGACGCAGGCGACCATCTCGATGCTGGAGGCGATCAACTTCAAGGGGTATGTCCCGGCGGGCGGCGCGAGCTATGGCGTTGATCCGTTTGCAACCGCGCTGAAGAGTGCCGCGGCTCTCATCAAGGCCCAGGTCGGTGTCGAGGCGGTCACCATCGAGCTCAATGGCTGGGACACTCATGTTTCGCAGGGGATTTTCGCCGGGGACATGGCGACGCTCATGCAGACGCTGTCGAACGGCCTGAAGGCGTTCCACCGCGACGTGATCCAGAGCTCGATCATCAATGTGGTCGTGGTTGCGATGAGCGAGTTCGGCCGGCGCATCGCGCCAAACGCGGGCTTGGGAACCGACCACGGCCACGCGGGGATGATGCTGGTGATGGGACACAAGGTCAACGGCGGACGGGTCCACACGATTTGGCCGGGGCTGGATCACCCGTTCGACGATCGCGACCTGGCGGCGACGATCGACTTCCGCGACGTTCTGGGCGAGATTGTCCGCCACCGCCTCGGGAATGCGGCTCTGGGCGAGGTTTTCCCCGACTATTCGGTGGTTGACCGGGGTGTCGTGATGCATTGAGCGCGAGCGGTGCGTGGCGTGATTTTCGCGCTTGCCGTGAAAAAACAGGCCGTGCGGTTCACATGCCGCAGCCGATCGATCGTCCTTTGGGTAGACGCATCAGAAACTCGTGGTGCGAACCTGAAAGGACACCCATGCCCGCGAAGTCCCGGATTCTGCCCGTTCTGGCCGCCTCGCTTGTCTTGTTCGCCGGCGCGAGCCGGGCGATGGCGCAGGAGCTGACGAAGGAAGAGCAGCGAGAGCGGGCGATCGCGCCTCTGACGCTCGATCCGCGCGACGAGACCAACGCGGCGCTGCACTACTACCGAATCATGTGCGCGCCGTTCGGCGAGGCCGCGACGATGGTGGGCGAGCGCCGCAGCTCGGATGATTGGATTCCCGACGCGGAGACCGCGACGGCACTCGAGAACGAGCAGGGCACGATCACGCAATTCATCCGCGCGTCGAAGCTGAAGGAGTGCGCGTGGGGCACGGCGTATTACACCGACGGGTTCGAGGCGCTTCTTCCGGCGCTCGGCAAGATGCGGACGGCGGCGCGTCTGCTCTCCGCCGATGCGCGGCGCCTGGCGAGCCAGGGCGAATCGCGCCAGGCCGCCGAGCGCCTCGCGGCGATGTATCGCATCAGCGATCACGTCGCTCGCGAGAACATCCTGATCGGCTCGCTGGTCGGCATCGCGATCAGCTCGCTGGCGTGCGGCGATGTCAAGCTGCTGGTGGACAAGGGCTGGCTTGACACGGAGAGCCGAGCGCTGATCGTCGCGGCGGCGTCCCAGGCGCGGGCGAGCGACTTCCACATGAAGAGCGCGATCGCCACGGAGCGAATGGTCGTTGACGACTGGTTCAGGCGCGTGATCCGACGGGCCGACCTCGGCAAGAAGCTGGGCGACTACGTTTCCATGCAGGACGGCGATGCCTCCAAGCTCGACGCGCTGCTCGCCATGTCGCCGGCGGAGCTCGACAAGCAGATCGACGAGGCCGTCAAGTTCTACGACGACGCGATCGCGGCGTTCTATCAGCCCGACGGCGAGGCGCTGCTCAAGACGCTGGGCAAGGATGTGGAGGATGGTCGTTACGGCCTATTCGGCTCGGTCTTCTGCCCCGCGTTCGAGAAATGCCGCGTTTCATGGGGCAAAGGCATGAGCGGGATCGACGAAGTCATCAAGCTCCTCGGCGGCGCGCCCTCGGCTCCGGCGGAGAGCGTGCCCAGGAAGTGACGCGTGGACAACACCAGCGACCACGACCTGCTCAGGCTCATGCACCGCGGCGACCACGCCGCGGCGCGTGAGCTGTGGTCGCGTCTGGGCGGCCGGCTGACGGCGCTGGCGGCGTCGATGCTGCGGCACTCCGCGGGCGCGTCGCTCGGGCCGGACGTGGTGCAGGGCGTGTTCCTCAAAGTCCTCCGGCTTCCGACGCGAGAACTGAAGTCAATCATTGACGTGGCGGCGTGGCTCACCACGCTTGTGAGGCACGAGGCGATCGACACTCGGCGAAGGCTCGATCGCGGACCGTCGCGCGTGCCCGCGGTCCAGGCGTACGAGATCGTCGACACCCGAGAAGCCACCGCGGACGCCGAACTTCTGTCGGCCCTGGACTCGATCGAAGAACACCAGCGCGAGCTGATCCTGCTCAAGCACGTCGCGGGCCTGACGTTCGACCAGTTGGCGCTGGTCTTGGAAGAGAACCGCGACACGCTGGCGTCGCGCTATCGCGTCGCGTTGCAGAGGCTGCGTGAGGTCATGTCGGAGCGCGAGAGTGCGGCGCGCGCCGGCGTTGGGAGGTCGTCATGAGCAACGGGAACTTCGAGCATCGGCTGGATGCGCTCGGGCGTTCGCTGGCGTCGGGGCACGACGCCCCCATGCCGCCCGCGCTGCACGAAGCGATCGGTACGAAGGCGGCGGCGCTGCGCGCCCGCAGGGTTGCGCTGGCCGCGATCCTGTTCATGGCGCTCGTGATCGTGGTGCTGGTACACCCGCGCCGGGGCACGAAGGACGAGGGCGCGATCCCCGATGATCTTGAGTCGATCCGTCGCGCCGTGGCGCCCGTGTGGCGCGAGCAAGTGAAGGAAAGCAGCAGCGCGGCCGGCGCCAGCGCAAAGAATCAGAGCCAGGCGAGCACGCCCCGCGCGGGCAATCGAGGGCGAGGCGCGGCGTCGCCCGATGGCGACAAGTAGCACGCTCAACAAGGTCGGTGCGCGCTTCGTACACTCCTACCATGGCGCAGTCGTGGCTGAGCGATCTGAATGACGAGCAGAAGCGTGCCGTGCGTTGGGGGAGCGGCGAGGACGTCGGCCCGCTGATCGTGCTCGCGGGCCCGGGCACGGGCAAGACGCGCGTCATCATCCGGCGCATCGCGTATCTGATCGATGAGCTGGGCGAGGACCCATCGTCGATCGCCGCCGTTACCTTCACGGTGAAGGCCGCCGGCGAGATGCGAGAGAGGCTCGTCGAGCTGCTCGGCCCGCGCGCGGACGCGGTGTTCATCGGCACGATCCACTCCATGGCGCGGCGCGTTCTCGCGAGGTTCGGCGATCGACTCGGCCTTTCACCTCGCGTGGAGCAGCCCGATTCGGCGCAGCGACGGCGTCTCTCGCGCGAATTGGCGGAGCGGCATGGGCTCTTCCGCGCGTCGGTCGCCGATGGCATCGACGGCGCGATCGAGCGGGCGTGGAAGGTGATCGGCGCGCTGCGCCACCAAGGCGTCGACGCGGCGAGCGCCGTCGAGTTTGCGCAGCGAGCGATGGACGATGTGATCGGCGCGCCGCCCGGCAAGGACGAGCCCGCGCGCGACGAGCACGAAGCAAGAGTTGGCGAGGCTCGCGAGTTCCTCGACGCCGCCAAGCTGTATCACTTCGCGGGGCGGGAGTTCGTGGCGCGGCAGCTCGTGAGCCACGACGACTCAATCGCGCTTGCGCGGCGCGTGCTGGTGGAGAACAAGGACGCCGCTGCGTTCATGCGTTCGCAATGGCGGCAGATCATCGTCGACGAGTTCCAGGATACCGACGCCGCGCAGCTGGCGATCATGCGCGAGCTCTCGCCGCCCGGCTCGCGCGCGTCGCGGCTGATGGTGGTGGGCGACGACGATCAATCGATCTACGCGTTCCGCGGCGCGGACGAGCGGATCTTCCACCGCTTTGCGGCGGCGTGGAAGGACTTCAAGGCCGTGCCGCTTTCGAGGAATTACCGGAGCGATCCGCGGATCGTGGCGGCGAGCAACGCGGTGATCGGGGCGGCGTGTTCGCGCTTCGACGCGGAGAAGAAGATCGTCGCGGAGTCCAAGCGGGGCACGGGCGCGGGCGCGGTGTGCGTGGAGTTGCAGTCGGACGACCGCGACGCCTCCGCGATGATCGCGCTCATCCGGCGCGAGCGTGAGCGGAATCCGGATCGCCCGTGGGAGTCGTTCGCGATCCTCGGGCTGAAGCACGATCATCTGGCGCGGTACGCGCTGGCGCTCGAGCTGGAGGGAATCCCCAGCGTGCGCCGCCGGGCCGGCCCGGTGCTTTCGGACCAGGGCGTTCAGGACGTGATGGCGTGGGCACGACTCCTGGTCGATCGGGGCGCGGACTGGGCAGTGTGTCGATTGCTCTCGCGCGGGTGCGGCGTGAGCCTGGAGGACACCTCGGCGTGGCGCGAGTCGTGGCGCCGTCGCGACGGGCGTCGCGCGATGGACGGCCAGCCGTCGGTCGCGTTCCTCGACGAATTGACGAGCAGGATGAGCGGCGATGCGCGAGTTGGGCGGTTCCTGGCGCTCCACGAGATGCTCGCCAGCGCGGGCGCATCGCTGGACGCCGCGGGAGCGATCGAGGCGATCATCCGCGAGAGCGGCGTGGCGAGCCACGAGCTGTTGCCGGCGCGGGAGCGATCGCGTCGGGTGTCGGCGCTGGTGCGCGTGCTGAAGTTCGCGCGCGAGCGTTTGAGCCGCCTCGATCAGCCGCGGAATCTCGCGAGCTTTCTCGCGTACTACGACGATCTGGACGCCGATGAGCAGCAGTTCACGTCGCTTGATGAGTCGCCGGTCGATGAGGACGCCGACGACGCGGAGGGCGCGGGCGGCGTGCAACTTCTTACGATCTTCGCCGCCAAGGGGCTGGAGTTCGACACGGTCTTTGTGCCGCGGGTCAACCCGGTGAGCCGCTTCCCGTCGCTGCACAAGCGGGAGGGCGTGATCGAGCTCCCCGAGGGACTGGTGGATCGCGTGGGCGACGCGCGGACGACCGAGGAGCGGATCTACGACGAGTTCCGGCGGCTCTTCTACGTCGCGTGTACGCGCGCGAAGTCATCGCTGTATGTGCTGTCGAAGAGGAACAAGAAGCGGTCGGACTCGGTGAACTTCTTCGAGGAGCTGGTGTTCGCAACGCCGGCGGTCGTGGCGATCATCAGGGACAGCGAGCTTCTGGGGGAGAACGCGGGCGCGGAAGTCGAGAAGCAGGCGGGCGCGCCGGCGGCCGACCTGGCGCGGGCCGAGGCACGTGCCCTGGCCGCGATGGCGCTCGACACGATCGATCGTCCCGGCGTGTCTTCCGACGAGATCGAGGCGGCGTCGCGCTCGCTTTCGGAGGCCGCGGCGCGTCTTGCGATGGCGGCCCACGTCCGTGTCGTCGCCGCGGTTCCGGCGTGGGCGGCGCAGCGCGGTCTGGGAGACGCGGGCGCGGAGTTGCTCAAGCGAGGCCTGTCGCGCGGGCGGATCACGCCCAAGCCTCCACTGGACTTGAGCTACTCGGCGCTCGACGCGTACGAGCGTTGCCCCGCGTGCTATTACCTCAAGTTCGTGCTGCGCTTGCCGGAAGAAGAGCGGCGGGAGACGCAGCTCGGCACCGTGGTCCACGACACGCTCGAGAAATTCGTGGGTTCATGTCGGAGCGCCGAGAGCGAGGGACGCCTGCCGCCGTCGATCGACGCGCTGCGGAAGATGGGGCGTGAGATGCTGATGCTGCACGAGCCCGACGCCGGCGCCGACGACGTGCGCCGCCTCGACGACCTGCTCGATCACTACGCGCGCGAGTTCCACGATCCGGGCGCGGAGACGATGGAGACCGAGCGCGTGGTCCACTTCGAGATCGAGCACGCGGGGCACAAACACCGCATGACCGCGAAGATCGACCGCATCGATCGCGCGCCCGCGGGCTTCCGCATCATCGACTACAAGACCGGCGGCGCGTGGAAGGACCTGCGCGCACCCAAGAAGACCGACCTGCAGATGGGCATCTACGCGATGGCGCTGTCCCGGCTCTATCCCGATGCGCCGATGGCGGGCACCGCGGAGTATTGGCTGCTCGCGGGCGGGCAACGCGGCGTGATCGGGCTCGACTCCCTCGACCTTGCGAAGATCCGCGAGGACATCGGCGAACTCATCGACGGCATCCTCGCCGGCGAATTCGGCGGCAAGAACAACTGCAGGGGCCCGTGCAAGACCTTCGGGCTCACCTCGCGCGGGTGACGGTTGCACGCATACACGCGGCGCCACAATGCGCGTTGCTCTTCGTGCGCATCAAAAGGAATGGGATATCGGGACGTGGTTCGTGCCGGTTGCGTGCTTACGCCAGCGCCGCCGCGCCGGAGATGATCTCGGTCAGCTCCGTCGTGATCTGGGCCTGGCGGGCGCGGTTGTACATGCGGGTGAGGCGTTTGCCCATCTTGCCCGCGTTGTCCGTCGCGGCCTTCATGGCGACCATGCGGGCGACGTTTTCGCTCACGTTCGCGTCCATGAAGCACTGGAAGAGCGTCGCCTTGACCGCCGCCGGGAGCAGGTCGTCGAGCAGCTCCTTGGGCGCGGGGCTGAACTCGTACTGGGCCTTGGCCTTGGTTTCCGTCGCGCCGGCGTGGGCGTGTTCGCCCGCCGCCGCGGGCTTGAAGGGCAGGAGCTGCAGCACCTCGGGTCGCTGGCGGCCCGCGGACAGGAACTGCATGTAGATCACGCGGACGGTCGAGATCTCGCCGGCCGAGAAGCGGTTGATGAAGTCCTGGGCCAGCGCGTCGACGGCGTCGTAGGTCGGCTTGTCGCCGAACTGGGAGTGCTGCTTGGCGACGGGGATGCGATTGTACTTGAGGGCGCCGGCGCCCTTCTTGCCGACGAGTTCGATCAGGCCGCTCTTGGCCGTCTCGTTGCCGCGGAAGAACTGCATCGCGGTGCGGAGGAGCGAGCTGTTGTACGGGCCGCACAGGCCGCGGTCCGAGGTGATGATGAGCGTGAGCTCTTGCCCCGAGCCGCCGCCGGTGAGCAGCGGGTGGGAAATGTCGCCCAGGCCGCCGGTCAGTTCGCCGACGAGGGCGAACAGGGCCTTGGTGTAGGGCTTGCTGGCGACGGCGCGGCTCTGGCTGGCCGAGAACTTCGCCGTCGCGATCATCTGCATCGTCTTGGTGATGCGGCGGATGTTGCCGACCGCCTTGATTCGCCGCTTGATTTCGCGCGTTTTGCCCATAGGGGCGGAAGTGTAGGCGACAGGTCGGGCGGCGGCGGTCGTGCGGGATTGGACAGCCCCGATCGCCTAGCCTTCGCCCATGCCCGTCGGCGATTGGCAATTCTGGGTGGTGTCGATCCTGGCACTGGTCGCGCTGGTGGCGGTCGTGCGCATGGTCGTTCCTCCGTCAATGTGGCCCAAGCGCTTCCGGCGCAGGGCCAAAGGTAAGTCCACGACCCTGACCGTCGGCGGGCGGCCGGTCGCCAGTGACGCCAAGTCTGAGATCAAACCCGACCACAAGCCCGCACCCAAGGCATGACGAACTCGGAGCGAGCATGAGTGACGCGGCATCCGTACAAGACCCGATCAAGGCCGCATCGTTCGTTTTGACCGCGCCGGGGCTTGGGTTTGAGATTGGACCCGAAGCACGCGAGCGTCACCTCCGCTGGCTGCTCGAGTTGACCCAGATCCCGACCGCCGCGGGGCGCGAGTTCCGGGTTGTCGCGTGGCTGCACGAGTGGCTGGCGGCCCGCCCGGGCCTTGAGATCACGACCGACCCCGCGGGGAACATCCACGTCGCGATCAAGGCCCGCTCGGGCAAAGGTGACGGCACGCGCCCCGTCCACTTCACCGCTCACCTCGACCACCCCGCCTTTGTTGTGGAGCGGGTGATCGCCCCCAGCGTGGTCGAGCTGTCGTTCCGCGGCGGGGTGATGGAGGACTATTTCCGCGACGCCGCCATCGCGCTGTATGAATCACATGACGCGCGAGACGCGAGTGACGCGCGCCCTCCGCACGCGTCGCAGACCGCCCGCGATGCTCATTGCGCCGGCGCTCTGAAAGCTCCCTTGAAGGGCAAGCTGACCGGCAAGTTGAACGAGGCCCGCAAGGGCGACGGCTCGCCCTCTCCGTTCTCGCACTACCTCGCCGAACTCGAGCGCGCGTCGGGCTCCGTCGCGCCCGGCGACGTGGCGACCTGGGACCTTCCCGCCGCCACGATCGAGGATGCGCTGGTCCACACCCACGCGTGCGACGACCTCGCCGCCCTGGCCGCGGCTCTGTGCGCGTTCGACGAGCTTCTCTCGCGCGACATCGGCGGCGATGTGCGTCTGCTCTTCACCCGTGCCGAGGAAGTCGGGTTCATCGGTGCGATCGCGGCCTGTCGCCCTCCTCGCGACCAGCGCCTCATGCCCATGCACGCCCGTGTGATCGCGCTGGAGAACAGCCGCTCGTTCGCCGAATCGCCGATCGGAGGCGGGCCGATCGTCCGCGTGGGAGACCGCGTCAGCGTCTTCTCGCCCCAGCTCACCGACGCGATTGCGAAGCGTGCCGAGGAGATCGCGGGTGCTCCGTCGACGGTGACCGCCTCGCAGAAGAACAGCGCGCTCCCGAAGTGGCACTGGCAGCGCAAGCTGATGGCGGGCGGCGCGTGCGAAGCGTCGGTCTTCTGCGAAGCGGGGTACGAGGCGACGTGCGTGTGCCTGCCGCTCGGCAATTACCACAACATGGCGGACCTGGCCAACGTGCAGGCGGGCACCAACACCACTCCGGCGAAGGTCGGGCGAGAGTTCATCAGCGCCCACGACTATCACGCGCTGGTCGATCTGCTGATCGCCTGCGGCGTGTCGCTCCCCTCGGGCTCGCCCGTGACCGCGCTGGCCGCCAAGCTGTGGAACGATCGGAGCTGGGTGCTCAACGGATAGCGAGTGCTCGCATTCCCACGATTTCATGCCCACGATGAGCAACGCGACTCGTAGCGCTCCATGCGGCACACACTTCGTAACGCTAAACGCTCTGTCGCCGATCGGGCTCGCAAGCGCTTCCCGACCTGCCTCTTCACTTGGCAATTTGGCGCTTCGGCAAGTTGGCGATTTTCCTACGCCCCGCCCGCCTTGTCGGTCGCGACCAGCGCGCCGCCGACCTTCGCGGGCGGCGTGTGCCAGACCGGGCGCTGGTCCTTGCCCTCGCGTGCGTACCACTGCGTCATGCGTTTGATCCCCTCGGCGAGCGGGATCGCCGCCTTGAAGCCCGCGGCCGCGACCTTGTCGGCCTCAAACTTCGTCTGCGTCGAGAACAGCTTCTTGATGCGCGCCGTCGAGATCGGGAGGTTCTTTCCCGTCAGCGCGATCACGATGTCGAACGGCAGCCCGCCCAGCATCGCCAGCCACATCGGCACCGCGAAACCCGGCGGCCTGCGATCCAGCCCGGCGTAGATCGTCTCGCCGATCTGCTTGCTCGTCAGGTCGGGCTTGTCGATGTAGTTGAACACTTCGAAGGGCTTGGCGCCGGGGCGCTCCCACAGAAACGCCGTCGCCGCCACGATGTTCTCGACGTATGACAAGCTCTTGATGTTCGTGCCCGGGCCGACCTGGAAGTACTTGCCCGAGTAGATCTGTCGGATGAGCGAGTACATGTTGGCGAAGTTGCGCGGGCCGAAGGTGACCGTGGGGCGGATGACCAGACACGTGCGGCCTTCGCCCTTGCTCGCCCACGCGGCGAAGACCTTCTCGCCGGCGAGCTTCGACCCGCCGTAGGGCGAGCTGGGGTTGGTGGGCGCGTCCTCGTGATGAGGCTCGGGCGCGCTGCCGTAGACCGCGACCGTGGAGTAGAAGCACGCCTTGCGGACGTTGAGCTCGTCCATCACGTCGGAGACGACCTTGCTGCCGCGTTCGTTGACGTCGTAGTAGGTGTCGTGCTCGATGCCGAAGTCATGGTGGGCGGCGGCGAGGTTGAGCACCGCGTCGCACCCCTGCATCGCCTTGCGGACCGCCGCGGGGTCGCGCACGTCGCCCTGGTGAAACGCGGCGCGGCCGATGTCCCACTCCGGGCTCACGAGGTCGAGGATTGAAATCTCCACGCCGCGCGGCGTGAGGAGCTCGTGGAAATAGCGAGCGATGAACCCCGAGCCGCCTGTGATCAGTACCTTCACGCGTTCGCCTTTCGTCTACCGCGCGGTCAGTTCAGCGCGGGTTTCATCGTGGCCCGGACGTGCGCCAGAGGCTAGGCCCGCCGGACACGACTCTCACGCACGGAGCATCAGCCCGCAAGGAGCCCGAACAAACGCCCCGACCCATCGCACCCGAATATATCGGCAATTATCCCGCCCGGCTGTGGCGGTGAGTGCGGGACGTGATCAGGCGGCCCGTGTTCAATCGCTTCACCGGCGTTCGATCACGCGCGTTGCCCGTGCCCAGGCATTGCGAGCCATGAATGTACAGAGGACGCCCGAAGCGAGGGGGCGCGTTCATGCGATCTTTGGCCTGGGCGGGTCGGCTTTTTTCGCCGACTCCGGCTCATACGCCGCCCGGAGCAGGTCGCGCCACGTCACGATCCCCAGGCATATTCCGTTGGTATCAACCACGGGCAGGCACGAGATGGGATGGGCCAGGAGCAACGCGGCGGCCTCGTCCACCGTCATCGCGGGTGTGCCCACGATCAGCTTCCGCGTCATGATCTGATGGACTTTCCGCGAGAGGCTCTCGCTGTCCACACGCCGCTCGGTGGTCGTGCCCACGAACGGGCTGATGTGGCTGAGAAGGTCTCGGTCGGAAACCACGCCCACGACCCTGCCGAGTTCGACCACCACCAGGTGATGGATGTGATATACGCCCATCACGCGGCGCACTTCCGACAGGGTGTCGTCCATCGACACCGTCACGACCTGGCGCGTCATGATCGAATCGAGCAGCATGCCTTGACTCCACAGTCCACCGGACCTCGCGCGACGGGCGCGCAAATCGCGACCCGCCGAACGCGGCGAGCACGCTCTTTCATCGGGAAACGCCGCGCGGGCCGTCACAGCGCCGGGATAATCCGGGAGAATCGCCCATCATCCGATGGAATCGCCGGTGGGCTTCTCGGACCTTTCCCGCTACTTCCGCGGCTGGGCCCGGAACCAGTCGATGGTGCGACGCAGCCCTTCCTCGAAGCCCATCTGCGCTCGCCAGCCGAGCAGGCGCGCCGCCTTCTCCGTCGAAAGGCACCTCCGCGGCTGTCCGTCGGGCTTGGTCGCGTCCCACTCGATCGCGCCCTTGAACCCCGTCAGCTTCACGATCAGCTCGACCAGGTCCTTAATCTTGATCTCGAACCCCGCGCCGAGGTTGATGGGATCGGGATCGTTCATCACTTCCGCGGCACGGATGATGCCGTCCGCCGCGTCGTCGCTGTACAGGAACTCGCGGCTCGCGCCGCCCGTGCCCCAGCACACGATCTTCGAGTCACCGCGCTCCTGCGCCTCGACGCACTTGCGGATCAGCGCCGGGATCACGTGGCTGGTGTTCAGGTCGAAGTTGTCGTTCGGCCCGTACAGATTCACGGGAAGCACGTACGCGCTCTTCATCGCGTACTGGAGCTTGTACGCGTCGAGCATCTGCCACGCGGCCTTCTTCGCCACGCCGTACGGCGCGTTGGTCTCTTCCGGGTAGCCGTTCCACAGGTTCTCCTCGGTGAACGGCACGGGCGTGAACTTCGGATAGGCGCAGATCGTCCCGACCTGCACGAACTTTCCGCCGCGCTCGATCAGGCCCGTGATCCGCGCCTGCTCGATGAGGTGCAATGCCATGGCCATGTTGGCGTAGAAGTAACGGCCGGGGTTGGCGCGGTTGGCGCCGATGCCGCCCACTTCCGCCGCCAGATGGATCACAAGGTCGGGCTTCGGGAACGCCTGGGTATAGAGGCGAACGACCGAGTCTTTCTCCGTAAGGTCGAAGTCCTTGCGTCGCGGCACGAACAGGTTGGTCGCCTTCACGCCCTTGGCCTGCAGGCGAGCGCTCACGACCTTTCCGATGAAGCCGGCGCCGCCGGTGACGATGACTCGCGCGTTGGTCCAGTCCAGGGTGGGCATGACAACTCCGTGAAGAGTGACTCTCTCGGCGGACGGGCGGCCCGAGTTTAGGGGCACAGGTCATTGGCGGCTCCGCCCTCTGGGTGGCACCGCTCTCCAGAGCGGTGTCGCAGCTCTGGTCCAACGGACCTCGTGCAAAAAGAGAACCGCCCGCCGGTGACAGATTCCAGCGGGCGAGAGGAGGGTCGCGACGTGTCGTCGCGTGCTCGGGCGCTTCACCGCCCGTTCACGTTCCGCAGGTCATACGACCCCCGCGGCGGTGAAGTTCGCGCGTTATTCGCGCCATTTCCCGTGGCAGATTCGGCAGGGATTCGGGCCTGCAAGGGCCCGCTTTCCCCCGGTTCTTTCCGTTCCCGGACCCTCCGGTTCAGGTGCTCTAAAGGAGCGCCGATATCCGCCTTGGAGCGATCGCCGCGCCCCTCGGGTGGGCGGTGGTCGCCACGCACGCACCTCCCGGACGCACCGACCATGAGCGACCACACCTCCCCCTCCAACCCCGGCCCGTCCGATCCAATGCTCGATGCACTGGACGAGCACGGCCTGCCGCGCCCCAAGACGCCGGGCGACGAGGCCGTCCTCGAGGTTCTGTCCGAGTTCCAGATGGGCCTGGAGAGCCTGAAGAATCTCTGCTCCGAGCGCAAGACGCAGATGGAGCAGTTGAAGCGCGCGGAGACCGAGTTGACCACGCGTGCCACCGCGCTGGCCGCCGCCGAGGGCGTGCTCTCGCGCGCCCGCGAGTCGTTCGATCGCGAGAACGCCGCGTTGCTGGCGTCGCGCGCCGAGCTCGACGAGCAGCGATCCGTCTTCGCGCGCGACCAGGACGCGCGCACGCGTGACCTGGACACCCGCGCCCGTGAGTTCGAGCATCGCGCCCGCGACCTGGAGGCCAAGCGTCTCGACCTCGACGTGCGCGCCGCCCAGCTCTCGACGCAGGAGGCCGCCCTCGCCTCGCTGCGCACCACCCTCGACGGCGCGACCCGCGAGCGCAACGAGCTGGTCGCCAAGCTGAACCAGGCCCAGCAGGTGGCGGGCCAGCTGCGCCAGGAGCTCGAATCCTCGCGCACGGAGATCGCCAACCTGAAGGGCGCGCTCGATCGCGCCCTCGCCCAGGCCAGCGACGCCGGCGCCCAGAACTCCAGCGCCACCCAGGAACTTGTCGCGGCCAAGTCCAAGATCGCCGAGTTCCAGGCACGCGCGGCGGAGCTCGAGCAACTCACGGCCCAGGACAAGCAAAGGCTCGAACAGGCCGCCGACGTTATTGAACATCTCCGCTCGGGCGGCGGCGAATCCAGCGCGGAACTTTCCAAGGCCCGCGCCCACATCGAGACCCTTTCGCGCGAGCTGTCGGATTGCCGCACCAAGCTCGAAGAATCGAAACGCGATCTCTCCGTGCTCGAACAGACCGAGCAGCGCTCGCGCGAGTTGGCCCAGCAGCTCGCCGCCGAGCTGAAGGAAGCCCGCTCGTTCGGCGGCGGGATCACCGAGGTGGCACGCACGCGGAAGAACCGCCTGCAGCGCGCCAAGCTCATGCTCCGAGAGCAATCGGAGAAGCTCCGCGTCGCGGGCGAGGCGCTGCGCACGCGCTTCGATCAGTGCGAGCAGGTGCTGGCGCAGCGCCAAGACCTCTTGAGCGCCCGCGAAGTCATCAACGCCGCCCAGCGCCGCATCGAAAAAACCAAGGCCCGCGGGCGAGCCGCCGCCACGCTCATGTACGCCTGCATGACGCTCCTCATCCTGGGCGGCATCGCGTGGATCGTTTCGGGCCAGGTGTGGCCCGGCTACTTCTCGGCCCGCTCCGCGATCGGCGCCGACTCGCGCAACCGCACGCTGTCGCAGGCCGAGCTCGCCGAGTGGCAGACCTTCCACCAATCGCTCCTGGACGACCCGCGCTTCCACGAGGCCGCCGCCGACCGGTTCAACAAGCGTGGCCTGACGACGCTTGGGACGGCGCCGCAGGTTGCTAAGTTCTTGAAGGAGTCCGCGTCGTCCGAGTTCAACGAGCCTGGCGAGATGAGGCTCGAAGTCCGGGCCGAGGGCGCGGACCGGGCCGAGCGCCTGGCCGACACGCTCACCGGCGCGCTCATCAGCTTCTCGAACGCCTCGCGTCAACGCCGCGTCGACGGGGCCGTTACTGTGCTGCGTCAGACGCCCGCGGCGGGCGGGAGCGCGATCGACTCGACACGCCTGCAGATGGCCGGCGTGCTCATGGGCGGGAGCTCGATCCTCGCGGCGTTCGGCGGCGTGCTCGTGTGGCGCAAGCTCGCCACCGCCAAGAGCACCTTCGAACAGACCGCGATGCTCGACGCGATCCTCGACGAGCAGCGCTGGCAGCCGCCGACGAAGTGAACGGCCCAGCGACCGCGAGTCAGCGACGCAGCGAGACAGCGAGACAGGAAGCGGCCCATTCCGAGAGGCGATGGGGCTCATGCGTTGGAGCTTCGGCGTGGCCTCGGCGTGCCACCGATCGGCGAATCCGCGATTCGGTCGGTGCGATGGGTTTCCTCGCTCTCCCATCGTTGTATTAGTCCCGACGGCCTCTATCACGCGACGCAAACAGTGGGCCGCAGGCAATCGAGCGGGCGAAGGCATCCGACAGGTACCGTTGCCCTGCCTCGCTGTTTCGCTGTCTCGCTCTTCGGGCCCCGTTCAGTACGCCTTCCTCAGCCGCGCCGGCGGGATCTTGAGCTGATCGCGGTACTTTGCGATCGTGCGTCGCGCGATCTCGATGCCGCGCTTCTTCAGTTCCTCGACCAGCGCCTCGTCGGAGAGGGGCTTGGCCTTGTCCTCACCCGCGATCACGTCCTGCAGCGCCGCCTTGATTGCGTCCCACGACATGTCCTCGCCGCTCTCGGTCTGGGTTCCGCCCGTGAAGAACTTCCGGAGCGCGACGATCCCGCGCGGCGTCTGGAGGTACTTCTCGGCCACCGCGCGCGACACCGTCGCCACATGAATCCCGAGCTGCTCGGCGACTTGCGTCATGGGCAAGGGCTTGAGCGCCTGCGGCCCGTAATCAAAGAACTCGCGCTGCGCCTCCACCACCACCGCGATCACCCGCTCCAGCGTCCTCTTCCGCTGCTGCACCGCGTCGATCAGCCACTGCGCGTTCCCCAGATTCGTCCGCAGAAACTCCTTCGATTGCTTGTCGGTCCCGCGATCCTTGGCCATGAGCGCATATTCGCGGTTCAGCGCCAGCTGCGGCATGCGCATGTCGTTCAGGTACCCGATGTACCGATCGTGGTCCGCGTCATACTCCACGATCGCGTCGGGGATGATCGGCTTCGGATCGTCGTCTACCAACTGCTTGGCGGGCGCCAGCGAGAGCCGGCGCATCAACCCCATCGCCTCCTTGATCTGCCCGAGCGTGAAGCCCGTCTTCTCCGCGATCTTCGGCAATCGGTTCTGCGTGAGGTCTTCGAGGTGATGCTCGATCAGCGTGCGCGTGTGCTCGATCAGCTCGATGCTGACCTCGCCCGGCTCGTCCTCCATCGCGTCGAGCTGGAGGAGCAGGCACTCCCGCCGATCGCGGGCCGCCACGCCCGCGGGTTCGAGGAGCAGCTGCACCGCGCCGATCGCCTCTTCGATCTCCGCCGGCGTGGGCTTGGTGCGGTCGCCCGGCGCGCGATCAATGATCGTCTCCACCGGCGTGCGCAGGAACCCGTCGTCATCGAGGAACGAGATCACCAGTTCGCCCAGCGCCCGCAGGTTGTCCTTCACGTCCACCAGGTGCCACTGGTCGAGCAACTGCTCCTGCAGTGACGCCTTCCGCGCCGGCGCCGCCGCCATCGCGTCCATCTTCGGATCACGCTCGCCCGTCGAACGCGGCGCCAGCCCCGTGGCACGCTCGATCCGCTCTCGCACCGAGGAACGCCCGGGCGTCATCGGCTGCCCGTCCTCGCCCTCGATCACCGGCTCCACGATCTCCAGCGTCGGGTTGTTCTCCAACTCCTGCTCGATCCGCTCCTGAAGCTCCCCCAATGGCATCTGGAGGATCTCCATGGACTGGATCATCCGGGGCGCCAGCTTCATCTGCTGGCCGAGCTTCATGTGCTGGGACGCTTCGAAACGCATGGCGAGTGTTCAACCTACTCCATCGACTGACGCCCCTGGATCGCATCGGCCAGGACCGCTCGGTTCGCAAACTCCAGCGAAGACCCCGTCGGCAATCCCCGCGCCAGCCGACTGACCCGCACGCCTCTGGTTCTGAGGTGCTCCGCCAGGTACATCGACGTGCCATCTCCCTCGACCGTTGGGTTGAGTCCGAGAATCACTTCCTCCACCTTTGTTCCGCCCGGATTGCCCTCCGGTTTCTCGATCCGCCGCAAAAGGTCGTCGACCGTCAGATCGCCGGGCCCGATCCCGTCCAGCGGCGAGAGCCTTCCCATTAGCACGTGGTACAGCCCGCGGTACATCCCCGTTTGCTCCAGCGCGATCAGGTCCTTGGGCTGCTCAACCACCAGCACGCGCGTGCGGTCACGCCTCGGGTCGGCGCACACGGCGCAGAGTTCGTCGTCGCTCAGGTTCGAGCACACGCGGCAGTGCTTCACCAGCTTCTTCACGTCGTGGATCGCCCGCGCCAACCCCATCGCCGTCGCCTCGTCGGATTTCAGGATGTAGAAAGCCAGTCGCTCCGCCGATCGCCGCCCGACGCCCGGAAGATTGGAAAACTCCGCGATCAACCGCTCGACGGCGGCGGGGTACGCCGTGCGTGCACCACCCTCGCAGGGCCCGGCCGGGCCCTGCGGCGTCGGCGTTCCCGCTTCCGCCGCCTTCCTTGTGCGCGTGCGATCCATCAAAGCCATCCTACGCCGCGCACGCTGCGCCCGCGCGGGAGCTCGCTCGGCGCGCGCTACGATCCCGCGATGAGTTCGCTCAGCCCGGCCGCAAATCCCGCGACCGCCATCGACCCGTCCGCCAAATCGGCGGACGAAGCCTCGTCGACCGCACCGCGCCGCGAATCCAGCCCCGCCCGACTCTTCTTCATCGTCCTCGCCGCGGTCCTGAGCGTGTGGTTCTATGTCCAGGGAGTCCGGCCCAACCTGGTCCCCAAGAACTTCGGTGTGGTCGAAGTGGGCAAGCTCTACCGCGCCGGCGAGCTCTCCATCGCCGCCATGCGCAGGATTGTTGAGGAGCACCGTATCCGCACGATCGTCGACCTGGGCGCGTGCGAGCCCGGCTCGCGCGAGGACCGGCGGGCCGCCGACGTCGCCGACGCGCTCCGCGTCGAGCGGTTCCGTTTCCACCTCTACGGCGATTCGACCGGCAATCCCAACAACTATGTCCAGGCCCTGGCGATCATGACCGACCCCGCCAAGCAGCCCGTGCTCGTCCACTGCGGCGCGGGGAGCGAACGCACCGGATGCGCCGTCGTGCTCTATCGCGCCGCCGAGCAGCGCAAGAGCGTCCCCGAGACCTACCCCGAGACCTTCGAGTTCAAGCACCGCGACGAGCAGAACCCCTGGCTGCGCAAGACGCTCCAGGCCTGGGGCATCAAAATCCTCCGCGCCCACGCCGCGGGCGTCCAGGTTCCCGATGCAGAGCCGCTCGCACCGCCCGTTCCGACAGGGCGAGCACGGAAACCCTAACATCCATGCTGCACGGGCCGACGGGGCTTCTTGGCGTCCCGATGGACGGTTCTCGTGCCACTCGGTCGGCGTGACACCGTCGGGTCTCGGGGCCACCAGGATTCCGACGCGAGTTTCGGAAAGCCGGACAACCATCCCCGATCTTGCGTCCTTTCCCTCGTTCGGCCGATACAACTACATCTCAGGCCACCCCGTGAGGAAACACGCGGCGGTTTGCCGCGTCTACCCCGCCGGGGCCCGCGTATCGATGCACGGTTGGTTCGGGCGTGAGGGTTGAGCGGCGCGGCCGATGGAGCTTCCGATGACGGCGATGGTTCTTCCTCTCCTCTTGCTCGCACAGACCACGGGCGCGCCGCCCGCCAACCCCGCAAGCGGCCCCGCGACCGGACCGGCGCCCAATCCCGCCACCCCCGGCGGCGCTCCCTCCGACCCCACCGCGGGCCTGGCCGGTGTCTCCCTGTGGGACTACATCAAGGACGGCGGGCTGGTCAGCTACATCATGATCGCCCTGTCGATCGTGGCCTTGGCCCTCATCATCCGCAACGCCCTGTACCTGCGCCGCGCACGCCACCTCCCGCTCGAGCTGGCCCAGAAGCTCGACATGGCCATGGCCGCCGGTTCGCTGGACGAGGCCTCCCGCGCCTGCTCGGGCGAGCACGCCGACAGCTTCCTCGCCCGCGTGATGGGCATGGCGATCGAGCGGGTGCGTCGCTCGGCGTTCGGCAACCTTGAGTTGCGCTCCGCCGTCGAGGACGCCGGCGCCGCCGAGACCGAGCGCATGCACCGCATGAACGACTTCATCGGCATCATCGCCGCGGTCGGCCCGATGCTGGGCCTGCTCGGCACGGTCGTGGGCATGATCGGCGCCTTCCGCACCATCGGCACGCTAACCGGCGCCGCCCGTTCGACCCAGCTGGCGACGTTCATGTCGATGGCGCTGGTGAACACCGCCGAGGGCCTGATCGTCGCGATCCCCTGCACGATCATGTTCGCGATCTATCGCCGTCGCATCGAGGAGATCGTCGACGACTCCAGCCGCGTGATGGAGCGGTTGATCTCGCACATCAGCGCCGCGACGCCGGCCCCCGCGCCGCGCCAGGCCGCCCGCCCCGCCGCGCGTGAGGTCGACCGCACGTGAAGCTCAGCCTCCGCAAGAGCAAGGAAGAGGCCTCGTTCGATCTCACGCCGATGATCGACGTGGTGATGCTGCTCATCGTCTTTTTCACGCTCACGTCGCAGTTTTCCCGCTCCGAGCAGGCCTCGCTCGACCTTCCCTCGCAGCGCGGCGACACCACCCGCGAGAAGGCCGGCAGCGCCGTCTACCTCGACATGGACCGGCTCGGACGCCTCTCCACGCTCGGGCAGCCGGTCGACCTCCCCTCGCTGGCGTCCCAGATCGCGGCCCAGGCGGGCAGCAAATCCGGGAGCGGAGCCCCCGCCGCGGGCGACGCCAAGCCCTCGCGCCACACGCCCGTCGAGGTCGTCGTCCGCGCCGATCGTCTGTGCCCGTCGATGCACCTCTCGCGGGTCGCGGAGGAACTGAGCCGCGCCGGCGTGGTGCGCTGGCGTCTGGCGACCAGCAACGAGGGCGGCCCGGCGCCGGCGGGAGGTTCCAGGTGAACTTCGCCCGCAAGCAATCCCGCCGCCTCGATCCGGCGTCGCTCCGCCTTCCCCTCATCGCGCTCATCGACGTGGTGCTCTTCCTCCTCTTCTATTTCATCATCGCCGGAAACCTCGCCGCCGAAGAGGGCGAACTCGCCAGCACCCTCAAGACCTCCAGCGGCGGAAACATCGGCCGCAACGCGCTCCTGCAAGCGCCGCTCATCGAAGTGAAATCCCAGGGCGGACGCCCGCGCTTCGTGCTGGGCGCTCGCGCCCTGGAAACCCAGGACGCGCTGGGCTCCGTGCTCGCGCAATTGCCCAAGGACCCCGGCGTGCTCATCAAGGCGGACCCGGATGCGCCGGTGGAGTTCACCGCCGCCGCCATGCAGGCCGCCAGCGACGCCGGTTTCACCAAGGTGACGTTCGTGACGCGGACGCGGTGAACGCCTCAAGTCGCGGTTTTCACGCGGGCGTCGATCGTGTAGGCTCATGGTGTCTGACTCACCCGCACGGGTTTTCGGAGGCGTTTCGATGCGTGGACCCACACTCCTTCGCTCGATGATTCTCGGCGTTTCGGGACTGGCGTTCGCCGCCCCAGCCGCGGCGTTCCAGAACAAGCCCGCGGACTTTGTCGACCGACCCAAGCCCGGCGTGCCGTCAGCGGGCCAGCCCGGAACCCAGCCCGGAACCCAGCCCGCCGAGCCCAGCCCGTCGCCCATCACGTTCGAGGCGGTCAAGGCCCGCTGCGCCCAGCAGCTCGCCTCGGTGATCGAGAGCGGCGAGGTGAAGACCGAGCTCCAGAACATCGATCAGGTGCTCGACCTGATCGCCGCGTTCGACACGTTCGAGGACACGCGCGCCATCGTCGAGGCCGCCCGCTGGCGCCGCGCCATCGCCCAGACGCTCAAGCTCGACGCGCCGGAGCGTCAGGCGATCCTGCGCGCGTACCGCGACAATCCCAAGCTCGCCGACGCGCTGGTGTTCGTGGCGCGCCCCGCGGCGGACGACCTGCCCGCGGCGTACCGCCTGTACCTGAAGATGCTGGACCAGCGCGGCAAGCAGGTGGCGGAGTTCCCGAATCTCGCCGCCGCCGTCGCGCTGGTGTGGGACAAGCCGCCGTCGTTCGGGCGCGCCGAGCTCCCCGACCCGGTCGAGCTCTTCGACCATTACACCAGCAACGCCAAGAAGCTGGTGTTCGATCCGAAGGTGACGCCGACCGAGCTTCTGGTCTTCATGGTCGATGCCGCGGCCCCCGTCTCCGATCTGCGCTGGGCGATGGAGAAACACTCGGGCGAGCGTCGCGTGGGGCGCGTGTACTTTGATGTTCCCTACGACACCGCGTTCTTCAAGTACAGCCAGCCGCTCAAGCTCGACAAGGAGCCGTTCAGCCTCGCCAGCATCCGCAAGGTGGGCGGGGTGTGCGTTCACCAGGCGTATTACGCCGCCACCATCGGCAAGGCGATCGGCGTTCCCACGGTGCAGATGGGCGCCGCGGGCGCGGACGTGGGGCACGCCTGGGTCGGGTTCCTCGAGCCGGGCTCGCCCCCGCGCTGGAACCTCGACTTTGGTTGTTATGAAGAATATAAGAAACTCGTCGGGCACACGACCAATCCACAGACCGGCGAGGACATGACCGACGGCGAGGTGCTCCTGCTGGCCTCGCTGGCGGGGGACAAGCCGGCGGACCGGATGGTTGCCGCCGCGTGGACCGACGCCAGCTCTCGACTGGGCGGGCTGATCACGCGGAGCATGGACTTCCCGCCGCGCGTCGACCTCAAGGGCTGGGCGGCCCCGCCCCCGCGCGCCAAGTCGACCGACACGCGCCTCGAGCTTCTGAAGTTCGCGGTGAACGCCTCGCCCGCGTACGCGCCGGCGTGGCGATCGATCATCGACCTGGCGGGCGCCGCCAAGCTCACGCCCAAGCAGGTCAACGAGTGGGCCAACTCCATCCTCAAGCTGGCGGGCGACAAGTCGCCGGGCTTCGCGCTCGAAGTGCTCATCCCCATGATCAAGATCGTCTCCGACGATCGCGAGCAGGAGAAGCTGTGGGAGTGGGCGTACGGGCAGTTCTACACCAACATGCGCGAGGCCCGGTTCCGGCGCGTCGATCTGGCGGTGCGCGTCCGCATGGAGCAGGCGCGGTTCTACGAGGACCGCAAGGACACCGATCGCGCCTACAAGCTCTACCAGGAGATCGTGCAGAACTTCGCGGACGAGGGCCCGTTCGTCGTCGCCGCCGCCCAACGCTGCACGGAGATGATGAAGGCCCGCGGCTCGACGCCCGCGCAGGTCGCCAACATGCTGCGCGACATGTGGCGCAAGACCAAGAAGCCCGGCAAGATGAGCGGGCAGTTCGTGACCCAGAGCAACTGGTACCGCATCGGCGGGCTCTACCTCGACGCCCTCAACGCCGCGGGGAACTCCAACGACGCCAAGGGCGTGAAGACCCAGCTCGACGCCGTGATGAAGTAGATCAGGGCCGGACCGCAAGACGCGGAAGCACCCAAATCGTCAACGCTCGCGCGAGTGAGGATGGTGACGCGTCCCGTGCGCGTGCGGGCGATCATCCGACATGCTCGGCATGGAAATCCGAGGATTCCCATACACCCATGTGCTCATGTGCTCATGTGCCCTGTGAACATGTGAACATGTGAACATGCGTCATCCGGCCCACGCTCAAGTCTCCCGCGCCGACTCCAGCGCCTTGGACACCACCGACACATCCGGCAAGGCCGCCAGTTCCTTCGCCGATCGGACCCCCGCGTCCTCAAACTTCTTGAGCGTCGGCGTCAATCGCGTGTCCACCGACGCGACGAAGCGGTTGTAGTGCTCCGCCGACTGACGCAGCGACGCGCCGAGCTTGGCCGCGTGCTCCCACGCGACCGACGCACGCTCGTGCAGCTCGCGCCCGAGCTTGCGCAGCTCCCCGGCCTCTTCCGCCAGGCGCTGCTCGCGCCAGCCCAGCTCCACCGCGCGCAGCAGGCCGATCAGCGTCGACGGGCTGGCCAGGATCACGCGCCGTTTGACGGCCAGCTCGAACAGCTCGGGCCGGCGCGAGAGCGCGCCGTCGATGAATTGATCGCCCGGCACGAACATCACGACGAACTCCGGCGCGCGCTCGAACTGGTCCCAGTACGCCTTGGCCGACAGCGCCTCGATCTGCTTGCGCACGTGCTCGGCAAATCGATCCATCGCGTGTTCGGCCGCCTCCGGGCTGGCCGCCTCGATCGCGTCGAGGTACGCCTCGATGGTGGTCTTGGAGTCCACGACGATGGTCCGCTCGTTCGGCAGCTTGATCGTCATGTCCGGGCGTTGCAGGTCGCCCGCGTCGGTCCGCCGCGAGTCCTGTTCGGAAAAATCGCAGTAGCTCCGCAATCCCGCGACCTCGACCACGCGGCGCAATTGCACCTCGCCGTAGCGCCCGCGCACCTGCGGCTTGCGCAACGCCGCAACCAGTTTCGAGGTCTCATCCTTGAGTTTCGCGCTCGACTCCTGCGTGCCGCGGATCTGCTCGACCAGCGACGCGAACGACGCCGTCCGCTCCTGCTCGATGCGGCTCAGGTTCGTGTCGGTCTTCGCCAGCAGATCGCGGATGGGCGAAAGCAACTCGTCGATGTTCTTGCGTCGCTGCTCGAGTTCCAGCGCCAGGTGCTCGCGCTGCCCGCTGAACTGCTGCGACGCCCGCTCCTGAAACTCCTTCACCGTCTGCGCCAGCACATCGCCCGCCAATCGCTTGAAGTGATCCTGCGACGCCCTGAGCGCCTCGTCGTGCCGACGCTCGATGTCCTGCACCCGCGCGCGGTGCGCCTGATCCGCCTGGACCAGGTCACCATCGAGCGCCACGACGCGCTCGCCCAGTCTCGCCCGCTCCTGCTTCTCGCGCGAGAGTTCGTCGACGCGAGCCTCGAGCTGCGCGCGGAGATCACGCTCCGTCGTCGCCGCCGAATCCAGGGCCCGCGCCAGTTGCTCGCGCGCCGCCGCGACCTCGGTTGTCAGCGCCTCCGCCCGCGCCGATGCGGCCTCCGCCTGGCCCATCGCCTTCCCACGCGCCAGCGCCGCCCACACCGCCACGCCCACGCCCGCCAGCGCGACCACCCCAGTGACAATCAGTGCCGAGTCCATAGTGGTGCGAGTATACCGATCAAAATCCGATTCCATGCCCGCTTTCGTCTCGATTTGAGCGGATTCGGCGCACGCTCGCCCCTGCCGAAATGGCATCCGCCGACACCACTGCATGAGCCCGCTGGCAGGCGGATTCGGGCCCGTCGCCGCGATCGACTCTCACGTTCCTTGCGCCCGGCGCCCCGCGTCGCATCTGACCCACCACGAAAACCCCGCCGCACGCCCTCAACGCGGGTTTCGCGCGCGGTCCGTTCTCTTTATGCGCCCGCCCTCCATCCGCCGCGATTCGCCGATTACCGCCGCGATCGGCACACCGGTTGCCCATGCCTTGGCATGGTGTTGGTGCGCCCCCATCCCGACTCCCCCCACACGCCCGAGGGTGGCCACGCGCCCGGAACGGGCCAGGGCGGCATGTCGTCGGGCTCCGGGACCGGAGCGGCCCACCCCGCAACCACCCCCGGCCCGACCTGCGGCGGCCGCCTCAACCTGCTCCTTTCCTGCGCCGGCTGGCAACAGGACCCCTGGGTCGACCGCCTCCCCCGCCTGCTCGAGCCCATGGGCGTCATCGCCCACCGCGCCCAGACCGGCGGCGAGGCCAAGCGCGTCATCGAATCGACCCCCATCCACATCGCGGTCGTCGACCTCGGCCTGCCCCTCGATGGTCAGTCATCCCACGATCTCGAGGGCGGCCCGCGCCTGCTCGATCTGCTCGCCCGCCTCTCGTCCCCGCCGCCCACGGTCGTCGTGAAGCGCTCGCGCTCGCTGCGCGACGACGCACGCGAGATCGGCGCCGCGCTCCGCGCCGGCGCGTTCGCGGTGGTCGAGCGTCCGCGCAGCATCACGGACTTGGAAGTCATGCTGGAGGTGCTGCGTCGGTGCCTCCATCGGCATTACCACGGGCGTTGGCCCGGTTCGACCGTGTAACCCACGCCGGAGCGCACCGGTGCGCCCCGGCCTGATTGTGTGAATTGGAGATTCGCGTCATGGCCAAGAAGAACGGAAACGGCGTCCGCCCCCTGCACGACAAGATCCTCGTCAAGCGCGACGAGGCCGCCTCCAAAACCGAGAGCGGCATCTTCCTCCCCGAAGCCAGCAAGGACAAACCCAAGACCGGCATCATCGAGGCCGTCGGCGACGGCGCCCTCAACACCGAGACCGGCAGCCGAATCCCCCTCACCGTCAAGAAGGGCGACCGAGTCATCTTCAGCAGCTACTCCGGCACCGAGATCAAGATCGACGGCCAGGACCTGCTCATCATGTCCGAGGACGACATCCTCGCCGTGGTCGATTGATCGGAACGGGCACTGGGCATTGGGCAACAGGCACTTGGGAAAACCCACTGTCTGCCGCCTTTCCTGGTGCCAAGTGCCTCTTGCCAAGTGCCTATTCACATGACCCCCACCCAACTCCGACAAGCCCTCGGCGAACTCAACGGCGAACGCGACCTGTCCGTCGTCTTCGCCGACGTCCCCTCGCCCGTCCCCGGCGTCGCCAACCTTGAAGTCAAAAAGGCGATGCTCATCCCCGACGAGGCCGACCACCTCGTCAAAGTCACCGACGGCAAAGCGGTCTACGTCCTCGACGCCGACCGCGTTGCCTGGATCCGGATCGGTCTGAAGTAACCCGGCGGCCGTCGTCGGCCGCGTGTCTTTCAAGAACAAGCGCCGAGTGCCCAGCGCCTCGTGCCTCTCAGGAGAACCCCATGGCCGCAAAAATGATCGCGTACAACACCGACGCCCGCGAGCGAATCCTCCGCGGCGTCCAGAAACTCGCACACGCCGTCAAGGTCACGCTCGGCCCCTCCGGCCGCGTCGTCGTCCTCGAAAAATCCTTCGGCGCGCCCACCGTCACCAAGGACGGCGTCACCGTCGCCAAGGAGATCGAGCTCGAGGATCAGTACGAAAACCTCGGCGCTCAGATGGTCAAGGAAGTCGCCTCCAAGGCCTCCAAGGACGCCGGCGACGGCACCACCACCGCCACCATCTACGCCGAAGCCATCTACTCCGAGGGCCTCAAGGTTATCACCGCCGGCGCCAACCCCAATATGGTGAAGCGCG
>JADYYE010000206.1 GCA_020853815.1 Phycisphaerales bacterium | reverse complement strand
TAAGATGGGGCTCGTTGCGGACATTGTTCGTAAGAAGCCGGCGGCGGACGCAGTCGCGATTTTACAGGTGACCAATAAAAAGGGCGCTCGAATTTTGGGCAAAGTTCTCAAGAGTGCGCTGGCGAATGCCAAAACCAAGGGGCTCGATGCCTCGCGGTTGGTTGTCACCGAAGTTTTGACCGACAATGGGCCGACCATGAAGCGCATTTTTCCGCGTTCTCAGGGGCGCATGGATCGCATGCTCAAGCGCACGACGCATGTGACGGTGATTGTTGCCGAAGGCAAAAAAGTTGTGAATCCGGTTTATACACAGGCTGTCGAAGAAAAAGCAAAAAAGACAGTGAAGAAATCAGCCGCCGCTAAGGCGTAGGGGAGGATCGGTTGGGTCAGAAAGTTCATCCGTACGGAATTCGGTTAGGTTACATTCGCACTTGGAAGGCGCGTTGGTTTTCCAATAAAAATGCGGGTGCTTTGTTGCACGAAGATTTAAAAATCCGTGCTTACATCAAGAAGAAGCTTGGCCAGGCCGGCATCTCCAGCGTGGAGATCGAGCGCTCTCAGGGTCGTGTGCGTGTCCGTATTTTTGCCGCGAAGCCGGGTGTGATCATCGGGCGCCGAGGACAAGAAATCGACAAGATCAAGGATGATGTTTCCAAGATCACAAAAAATGAAATTTTTTTGGATATTAAGGAAGTCAAGGTTCCGCAAATCGATGCTCAGCTTGTGGCTGAGAACGTCGCGCAGCAGCTTGAAAAACGCATCGGGTTTCGCCGCGCCATGAAACGCGCCATGCAGCTCGCGATGCAAAAGGGCGCGCTCGGAATTAAGATGCAGGTGAAGGGGCGTTTGGGCGGTGCGGAAATCGCGCGTGCTGAAGGCTATCACGAAGGCAAGGTTCCGCTGCAAACTTTCCGTGCGGATGTGGATTATGGCTTTATCTAAGCTTTCACGGCTTATTGAACGATCGGTTGCAAAGTTTGGATTTATAAGGGCGATATTTTAGTGAAAAAAGAACAGGCGGAAAAACGTTTGGAGCGCGAGCTTCAAGCCAGCAAAGAAGCGGAAGTTCATGCCGCGGCTTCGGCGGATGCCGGCGCGGTTAAAGCCTAGTCGCAAGATTGTAAACAGGAGCTGTTATGTCGTTAATGCCAAAAAGAGTTAAATATCGAAAAATGCAGCGCGGGTCCATGGGC
>JADYYE010000020.1 GCA_020853815.1 Phycisphaerales bacterium | reverse complement strand
CCATCGCCACCGCGACGACTTCCTGCACGTCCGACACGTTCAGGCCGTACCTGGCCAGCACAGCCCGGTCGGGCTCGATGGTCATGACGGGCAGGCCCTCGGTCTGCTCCATCTTCGCATCGGCGGCTCCGGGCACCGACTGGATCGCGGCAAGCACCTGCTGAGCGGTCTTGCCCATCGACTCGAAGTCGTCGCCGTAAACCTTGACCGCGACGTCACCGCGGACGCCCGAGATCAACTCGTTGAAGCGCATCTGGATGGGCTGGGTGAACTCGTAGTTGTTGCCGGGCACGGTCGCGACGGTCAGCTCAATCAGTTTGATGAGCTTGCCCTTGTGCCCCTCAATCTTCGGACCTTCGTGGGCGTGTCCCTCGCCGCTTTTGCCCGCGTGTTCGTCGTGCGAATCGCCGTGCGCTGCGAGCTTCTCCATCGCTTCGGTCTTCTCGGCGATCAGCCGGTCGAGTTCCGCCTCGCTCCGCCACTGGTCCTTGGGCTTGAAGATGATGAAGGTGTCGGAGACGTTGGGCGGCATGGGGTCGGTCGCCATCTCCGCCGTGCCGGTCTTGGAGTAGGTGAAGGCCACTTCGGGGATTCCCGCGACCGCCTTCTCGACTTCGTACTGCATCGCCTGCGACTGCGTGATGCCGGTCGACGGGATGCGCATCGCGTGCATCGCCAGGTCCTTCTCATCGAGCGTCGGCACGAACTCCTGACCCAGGCGGGTGAAGAGCACGGCCGAGCCCACGAACGCGAGCACCGCGGCGGCGACGACCGGCCAGCGGAGTCTGACCGACCACCGCAACACCGGCTCGTAGGCGGCCTTGGCCCAGCGGATCAGGAACATGTCCTTCTCGGTGACCTTGCCGCGGATCAGGATGGCGACCATCGCGGGGATGAAGGTCAGCGAGAGGATGAACGCCGCGACGAGCGCGAAGATGACCGTCAGGGCCATCGGGTGGAACATCTTGCCCTCGACGCCCGAGAGGGCCAGGATGGGAAAGTAGACCGTGACAATGATCGCCTGGCCGTAGACCGAGGGCTGGATCATCTCCTTGGACGCGACCATCACCTCGTGCAGGCGTTCCTGGAGCGTGAGCAATCGTCCCTTGTGATGCTGCGCCTCGCCCAGCCGCCGCAGGCAGTTCTCCACGATGATGACCGCGCCGTCCACGATCAGGCCGAAGTCGATGGCCCCCAGCGACATCAGGTTGCCGCTCACCTTGCCCTGCACCATGCCGGTGGCGGTCATGAGCATCGCTAGCGGGATGGCCGAAGCGCAGATGAGCGCGGCCCGCCAGTTCCCCAGCAGGAGCAGCAGCACCACGATCACGAGGATCGCGCCCTCGAGCAGGTTCTTCTGCACCGTCGCGATGGTCGCGTCCACAAGTTTGGTGCGGTTCAGGACTGTCTTGGCCTTGATCCCCTCCGGCAGCGACCGCTGGATCACGGTCATCTTCGCGTCCACTTCGGCGGCGACGGTCCGGCTGTTGGCACCCAGGAGCATGATGGCGGTGGCGACCACCACGTCCTCCCCGTTCTCACTCGCCGAGCCGGTGCGGAGTTCGCGCCCGATCCCCACGCCGCCAGCGCCCACCACATCGCGCACGTAGATCGGCACGCCGTTGCGGCTCCCGATTACGATCGTCTCGATCTCCTCGATGGTCTGGATGCGCCCCGTGGCCCGCACCAGGTACGACTCACCCTTGTGCTCGACGTATCCCGCGCCGGTCGAGACGTTGTTCTTCTCCATCGCGTCGATCACGTCGTGGAACGTCAGCCCGTAGGAGACGAGCTTCATGGGGTCCGGCTGGACGTGGTACTGCTTGACGTACCCGCCGATGGCCTCGACGCCGGCGACGTTCCGGACCCCCTTGAGCTGGGGCCGGATGATCCAGTCCTGCACTTCGCGCAGGTAGGCGGCGAGTTCCACCTCGGTCTTGAGCCGCTGGCCTTCCGCGGTCAGGTACGAGCCATCGGTCTGCCAGCCGGGCTTGCCGTCCATCACCGGCGCGCCCTTGCCGTGCGGGTGCTCGTACTCGACGGTGTACATGTAGATCTCGCCCAGGCCCGTGGCGATCGGGCCCATGACGGGATCGACGCCGGGTGGGAGCGACTCCTTGGCCTCGCCCAGGCGCTCGCCCACCTGCTGGCGGGCGAAGTAGATGTTCACGTCGTCCTCGAAGACCGCCGTGACCTGCGCGAACCCGTTGCGCGAGAGCGAGCGCGTCGATTGCAACCCCGGGATGCCCGCCAGCGCGTTCTCGATCGTGAACGAGACCTGCTTCTCGACCTCGAAAGGCGAGAGCGAGGGCGCGACGGCGTTGATCTGCACCTGGTTGTTGGTGATGTCGGGGACGGCGTCGATGGGGAGCTGTTTCAGTTTGTAGACGCCCACCGCCGCGACCACGGCGGTGACGATCACGATGAACCAGCGGTTCTTGATGGAGAAATGGAGCAGTGCTTCAAGCATGGGTGTTTCCTCTGCGGCGTCGGGGCGTGGGGTTCAGTGCTCGTGTGCCGCGGAGCCCTTGCCGAGCTCTGCCTTGAGGATGAACGTGCCGGCGATGACGAACTGCTCGCCTTCGACAAGGCCGCTGGTAACGGGAACAAGCCCGCCCACGGATTTGCCGAGTGTGATGGCGCGCTTGGCGAAGGTGTTGGGTTCGTTGCGGACGGGGACGAAGACCGCCGGGCCGCCCTCGACCGTCTGGATGGCCTCATCGGGCACGGCGACCACGGGGGCGGGGTCCTGCCCGTCGGGCGCAGTCAGGACAATCTCCGCTTGCGCGAACATGCCGGGCTTGAGCGCCAGTTCCGCGACCGGCACCTCGATCCGCACCTGGGCCGTGCGCGTGGTCGGATCGACCAGCGGGGCGATGAACGCCACGGTGCCCTCAAACTTGCGTGCCCCTTCGCCGCTCGCCGAGCCGACCGTGACCCACGCTTTGGCGCCGGTGGCGATGCCCATGAGCTTGGCCTCCGGCACATCCGCGAGCACCCAGAGCGTCCGGGTGTCGGCGAGCACCATCAGTGAGTCGCGGTCGGGGTTGACGATCTCGCCCAGCGTAACTTCGCGCTGCACGACCATGCCGTCGATGGCCGCCTTGATGGCGTAGCGCGGCGCGATCTCGCCTGACGACTCCAAGGTCACGACCTCGCTCTGCTTCATGCCAAGAAGGTGGAGGCGGTTCTCCGACGCCATCGCGGCGGACTCGGCCGCCTTTACGGCTGCGATCGCCACTTTGTACTCGGCCTCGCGCCGCTGCACCTCGGTGAGTGAGATGCCCTGCGACTGCTCGAAGAGCCCCTTCGCCCGCTCCCAGGCGACCTTGGCAAGGTCGACGGCCGGCCCGGCGGTCTGGACCGCCGTCTTCTTCTGGAGGAAGTCCGCCTGGGCCTCGCCGAGCTCTGGGCTCTCGACGATCAGGAGTTCCTGTCCGGCCTTGACCACGTCGCCCAGCCTGACCTTCACCTCCACCGCGCGTCCACGCAGCGGAGAGCCGACGTGCGCCATCGCCTCGGTGTTGAACGCCACGCGGGCGGGGGTAACCACCGTGGGCTTGAGCACCCATAGCTGCGCGGCCTCGACCTTCACGCCGTACCGCTCGATGGCGTCGGCAGCGAGCTTCACCTCGTCGGTGTGCTCTTCTTCAGTTGCGCCGTGGTCATGCCCGGCGTGCTCGTCCGCCTTCGCGGTCTGCTTGCTCGGGGGTGCGTGGTCGTGACCGTCGCCCTCGGTGTGCTTCTTGCACCCGGCAAGTACGCACAGGGCCAGGAGCGACAGGACGGCGCTCCCGGTGCCGAGCCATTGAATCGGATGTGGTTGCTTCAGACGGGGTGTGTTCATGGTGTCTACCTCAACGCCGGCACGGGCCCGGCGGTGCGTGTCTCAGGGGTTGCGGTGAGCGGACGAAACGGGTTGACGTGCTGCGTCGGTCGCTGCGGGCGGCATGATGGGCGGTGTGGGTGAGTTCGCCATTGACGCCGCGACTCCCGGGCCGCCCACGGCCCGCTGGAGGCGAACCAACGCGCTGGCGGCCTGACGTTCCACCTCGATGGATTGCGCTTGGGCTACGCGCAGATCCTGCTCCGCCAGGAAGAGCGGCGTCACGTCCGTCTGTCCGGCTCGGTACGCATCCTCGGCCAGTTGTCGGCGCTGCTGCTGCAGGGGGATCAGCTCGCTTTGGATTCGAGAGAGGTTCGACTTGCTCGCGGCCAGCGTTTGGAACGCAACGCGGACCTCCTCGACGATCTTCCGCCTGGCGAGCGTCAGGTCGTGACGGGCTTCAATCTGCTCCGCCGTCACCCGGGCGCGGCGGGCCTGGCCCATGTCGAACACAGGGATCGGCGTCGAGACCGATGGTCCGACAGCCCAGTCATCATCACGAGTGGCGTCGACTCCGACGCTCGCGCCCTCCCACGGCAGCAGACTCACCAGCGCTTCGTCGTCCCCAAGGGCCTTGAGGCGCCACGCGATCGCTTGGACCTCGGGCCGATGTTGCAGCCCCGCATCAACCCATGACGCCTCGGGTTGATCGCCGATCGAAGGCGACGTCCACGCGTCGAGAGTCCAGGTCGCGGCCGCGGAGGGCTCGCCGATCAGACGGGCGAGCCTCAGACGTTCCTCGCGCTCCGTGAGCCGGACGCCATCGATTTCGACCAGCAGTTCCACGCGCTGCGCGTTCAGCGTCGCCACGTCCGCCCGGGTGCCTTCCCCGGCATCGAGGCGGGACTTGGCGGTTGCAACCAGCCTTTCGATCAGGGAAAGCCGCTCCTGGAGCAGAGGAACGAGCGCCGCCGATGCCTGGACGGCCGTGTATCGCTCCTGCACTTCGCTCGTCACGTCCAGTGCCGCCGTGACCGCGTCGGCAGCGACTTGCCGCAAGCGATTGTCCGCCGCGCTCGCCTGCCGCGGGATCTTGAACGCCTGGATCAGGTCCTGCGCGAGCGAGACTTCGATCTGCGGCTTGCCCGGCCCCCAGCGGAGCACGAAGTTCAGCACCGGATTCGGCAGCAACCGGGCCTGATCGGCGTCGGCCATCGCGATCCGCACCCGGGCGAGAGCGGCTTGCAGCCCCGGATCGGTTGTGGCCGCGCTTCGTACCGCGTCCGCCAAGGTGAGCGAGTCGCCGACGGAAGGCTCGTCCAGGGGTCCGCTATCCGTGCGAAACGTGATCGCTTCCGCGAGTCCCACCGCGCGCGTGAGGCTTGTTTCGGCTTGCGGATCGGGCCGGTCGGTGGCGCATCCGGAGAGTGCGATGGTCAGAACTACGGCGAACGGGATGAGCCCACAATGGCCCAATCCCACGCCGCGATGGACGTGCGTGTGCATGTTCTTCCTCGGGAACCGAGATGTTGGGGTGACGTGAGGCGGCGGACCGCCCGCATCAGCAGCGGGCGCAGCGATAGGGACCGAGTGCCACCGGAGGGATCGCTCGGTCTGTGCGCAGCGCTACACGAGCAGGACGACAGTTCGGAGGTGTTTCAGCACATCCGGCGGACGCTCCGGCTGGGAACTCCCCCACGTCATCGCGATGGGCTGAGGAACATCAGCCCAAGCGATGAGCACCGCGACCAAGAACGGGACTGGGACAGTCAGTTCACTCGCCGCACGCGGAGGCGCCTTGGTGATCTGAAGATCACTGGGAACAGGCGTGTCCTCGCATGGATGCGGCGCGGTCGAATCATCATTGTCTGCTTCGCCGCCACATGAAGTCAGGCACTCGCCCTGAGTGTTCCGATCGCAGCCCCATTCAATCGACATCCCGCCGTGACCGTCGCGGCAGACCACCATGCCGCCCGCGAGAACGGTGTTGGTCAGCCCGAACCAGATCAGGCAGAGCCAAGCGATCAGAGGATGAAATCGTCTGCTTTGCATTGAGGTACCGGGAACTATGGCGACGAGTATATCCGCCCAAACCCGACACGGCTCGCTGAGGTTTCCTTGCAAGGGTCTGTCATCGTTCGACCCTTCTCCGCCCGTCAAATCGAGAATGTCCCCGTCCCGCCTCCGCTGGAACTCGACCCGCTCACGCTGCCCGAGCCGCTGCCGGACGCGGAGGACGATCCGGACATCGAGCCAGAGGTCGAGAACGAGGACGACCCGCTGGACTTGCTCCCGGACGACGATCCGCTGCTGGACGAGCCGCTGCTCGATCCGGACATGGACCCCGATCCCGAGCCAGAGCCGGACCCACTTCCGGAGCCGGAACCTGATCCCGACGACGCGCTGCCCGAGCCGGAACTCTGGGCGGTCGCGGGCATGTCGTTGTGGACCCAGACGCCCTCGGCCAGAAGCGTGTTGGTGCCGGCGATGTGGATGGCCACGGTGCGGGTCGGCGCCTCGATGCGGACGACGGATTCGACCT
>JADYYE010000205.1 GCA_020853815.1 Phycisphaerales bacterium | reverse complement strand
CGATCTGATCGACAAGCAAGAACACATCGAGACCGCCGCCCGTGCGCTGAAGGCGATTTCGCATCCGTTGCGCCTGAAAATTCTCTGCGTCATCGGCGACCAGGAGGCTTGCGTGCAGGAAATCGTCGACGCGGTCGGCACCTCGCAAAGCAACATCTCGCAGCACCTGGCCATTCTGCGCGACAAGGGCGTGCTGCTCACGCGCAAGGATGCCAACCGCGTTTATTACCGCGTCGGCGACCAGCGCACCCTGCAGCTCATCGTGCTGATGCGGGAAGTCTTCTGCGGCGTTCCCCAACCGAAAAAATAGACGGAGCATCCATTGGAGGCATTCATCAAGGACAACCTGCCCTGGGTCGGCCTCGCCGTATTCAGCGGCGGCATGCTGCTTTGGCAAACCTGGCAGGCATTCAAAGGCGGCGCGGGCGTGTCGCCCATGCAGGCCACGCTCATGATCAACCGCGAGGATGCCGTCATGGTGGATGTGCGCGAGGCGGCCGAATACGGCGGCGGCCACATTCCCAATTCCCGCCACATTCCGTTCTCCCAGTTCGACAAGCGCCTGCCCGAGCTGGAGAAGTTCAAGGCGCGGGCGATCATCGTCAATTGCGCCAGCGGCCACCGCTCGGCTTCGGCCTGCGGGACATTGCGCAAGGCGGGTTTCGCCAAGGTATTCAATCTCAGCGGCGGCATTTCCGCCTGGGACCAGGCCGGTCTGCCCATCACGAAAAAATGACATCCAGAGTGCTGATGTATTCCACCGCGGTGTGCCCTTATTGCGTGCGCGCCGAGCAATTGCTCAACAGCAGGGGCGTCACCGGGATCGAAAAGGTGCGCGTCGACCTCGATCCCTCGCGTCGCGAGGAAATGATGCAGAAGACCGGCCGCCGCAGCGTGCCGCAGATATTCATCGGCGATACCCATGTCGGCGGCTGCGACGAGCTGTATGCCCTCGACCGCGCCGGCAAGCTCGAACCGCTGCTGCGCGGCGAATAATTCCCCTTAACCTTTTTACACGGTTCAACGCCATGTCAGAGAACGACCAGCCCGTTTTTTCCATCGAAAAGATCTACGTCAAGGATCTCTCCCT
>JADYYE010000019.1 GCA_020853815.1 Phycisphaerales bacterium | reverse complement strand
CGTCTTGTCCTGACCGGGTACGGCGCACCTCGTCCGGGGCCGCACAGGCGTGCAGCCGCAAGATGTACCGCCATCATAGGCGATTGCGAGGTCAGGCCAACCGATTGCCGCAAGTAGACTCCAGCCTCCTGCCGGAGCCGCTCCCTACCAGGTTCCGGATATCGGAGTGCCACCCACGCACGCCATCCACAAAAAGTTCTATTGGCGTACTGTCACCCTGATTTCGTCACAAGGGCTCAGCGTCACACGTCTAAGTCCAGCGGCGATCCGCTTGGATGTGCCGCCTTTATCCGCGCTTTGCGGTGGCTTTTCTCTTGGGCGGCGTTCGAGTTGTCTGCTTGGCGTTTGACTTGGGATTGGGCTTTGGCTTCGCCCTGGGTTTCGCGGTCTTCAGATGTTGCGGCGGCTTGCGCGTCGGACGAGACAGCTCCTTCTCCTTTGTCGTGACGGTGGCGCCTCGTTTGAGCGGCTTGCCGTCCGGGCCCTTGCCGCGGCGGGCGAGCATGGCGACGTGGTTCTCAAGGTACGCCCGGAGCGGGACGCGGCGGATCGCTTCACCGATCACGTCGAGGGAGAGGTCCTCGAGCTTCTTGAACCGCACGCAGCAGCCCATGCCGCCGACCTCGATGTGCAGCTTCTTGCCCGTCGCTTTCCACGCATCGCTGAACCAGTCTCGCATCGGCTCGTTCTCGAACAGGCAGAGCATGTAGACGACCATGTCGTTCTTCTGCGACGACAGGCCCATGTACATGAGCGGGAGTTCCGGGCGCGTGTGATGGCCGTGCGGCCAGAGGTGGTGCGGCACGCAGTAGGCGATCACGCCGTACTGCATGCGCTCTTCGATCTCCTTGTCGAGATGATCGAGGATGGACCGTCGGGCGACGGCAACGGCTTTGCGCCGATCCTCCGGGAGCGAGGCCATGTACTGCGCGACCGTGTCGGCATTGGACTTCATGACGCGAGAATAGCGAAACCATGGTTGACTGAATGGAGCTTCGGTGCAGGAGGAGCAAACGCAGTCGAGAGGATCGGCGGCCAAGCGTTGCTGCGTCTGGGACTCTGGTACGCTCCCGGCATGAGCGAACCGAAGAGCGACAGCAAGCCAAACCAGCCGCGCCCGCATTCCGCGGAGTTTTTCAATGAGATGCGCGACTACTGGTGGAACGCCGATTTCCTGCGACTGATGGCCCAGCGTCTCGACTTTACAGGCGTTTCGAGCGTGCTCGACGTCGGCTGCGGCGTGGGTCACTGGACGTTTGCGTTGGCCGGCGTGCTGCCCGCGAGCGCTCGTCTCACGGGGGTTGATCGTGAGGACGAGTGGGTGCGGAATGCGACGCAACGCGTGGCGGCCGCGGGGATTGCGCAGAGGTGCGAGTTTGTTCGTGGCGATGCGATGTCGCTGCCGTTCGCGGATAGCACGTTTGACTTGACAACGTGCCAGACCGTGCTGATTCACGTCGGCGACCCGAAGGACGCGATCCGGGAGATGATGCGTGTAACCAGGCCGGGCGGGATGGTGCTCGCGGTCGAGCCCTGCAATATGGCGAGCATGGGCGTGTTCAGCAGCGTGACCGACACGTTCCCCACGGAAGTCGTCGCGGCGACGCATCGCTTTCACCTGGTGTGCCAGCGCGGCAAGCGCACACTCGGGCTCGGTTTCAACTCGGTCGGCGACCTGGTGCCGGGGATGATGGCGGAACTTGGGTTGCGAGACCTTCGCGTGTACATGTCGGATCGCGCGACGCCGATGTTCCCGCCATATGACCGGGCGCACCAGCAGGCGGAGGCGCGGCAGTTAATGGACTGGCACGCGCGCGAGCACTGGGTGTGGGACAAGGCGACGACGCGCCAGTATTTTCTCGCGGGCGGCGGCGGAGCGGACGAGTTTGAGACGCTCTGGACGCAGGCCGGACGCCAGATGGAGCTGGAGATCGCGGCGATCCAGGCCGGCACGTATCACTGCGGCAACGCGCACATCACATATCTCGTCGCGGGTCGCAAGGCGTGATCGCGCGTCGCTCCGTTTGTTGACGCGGGCGTCGCTCGGGAAATCGCCTCGCGATCACGCAACGCGGCCATTCATCTCCTCAGGGTGTTCAGATACTCGCGCCAGGGGCCGGCGGCGTCGCGATACTGCCACGCCATCGCCAGCGAGATCTGACGCAGGTGGTGCAAGTCATGCACGCACCAGGTCGCGAGCAGTTGCGCGGCGGTGACGCGGCCGAAGGCAGGGTGCGAGCCGGTCAGCTCCAGATCGGCGGGCGAGAGATTCAGCGCCCGCAATTCGCGGAGGCTCTCGTGCCGCAGACGTTCGAATTCGTCCAGGAGCGATGCGATGGAAGTGTCGGGCGAGGCGACGGTCGCGTCGTGCGGGAAGGGATCGAAGGGGACGCGCTCGCCTTGCTGGAGTATGCGGCGGAGTCGCGGGAGCCAGTCGTCGCGCTCGGCGACGATCAGGTGCCCCACCACTTGGGTCGCGGACCATGTAGCGTCGCCATAGTTGCCGCGGATCCAGAAATCGGAGACGCCGAAGAGGAGCGAGCGGAGCACGCCGGGCGTTCGTTCGAGGATTTCCAGGGTGCGGGCGAGTGTGTGCATGGCGAATTGTTGGCGGAGCTGCGTCCAAGGCCTGACGCGTTGCGCCAATCGCAGCACCGACGCCGAACGCGAGAAGAGGACGGGCACGTGGGTTGAACTGGCGGGAAGGCTTCTCGAATCCGATTTCCGGGCCGATTCGTCGCCTCGCGCACGAACGACGCGTATCGGAGGCGACATTCGACCAACCCCGCCGGGAATATCGCGAAGCCGCCCGGATTTGTCCGGCGCGGCCCTTGGACTCCGCCTAGACTTCTTCGTGATTTCTGTTCTGGCCCGGCCATGTCGGTCGAGTCTCCAGGTCTCCCGACGCTTCCTCCGCCCGAGCCAAAGCACCGGAAAATCGAATCGTCCTCTCGGGCATGGATCGAAAGCTATGAAGCTTTATGTTGGCAATCTCTCGTTCAGCACCACCGAGGCCCAGCTCCGCGAGCTCTTCGCCGCCCACGGCGACGTGACCTCCGCGACGCTCGTCATGGACCGCGAAACCGGCCGCCCGCGCGGCTTCGGCTTCGTTGAGTTCAGCAACGACGACCACGCCCGCGCTGCCATGGCGGCGCTCGGCGGCAAGAACGTCGACGGTCGCGACCTCACCGTCAACGAGGCCAAGCCCCGCGAAGGCGGCGGCGGTGGCCGCGGCGGGTTCGGCGGCGGCGGCGGCCGTGGTGGGTTCGGCGGCGGCGGCGGCGGCCGTGGCCGCGGCGGCTGGTAAATCAACCGTCGATGAACAACTGATCCGCTCGTGAATCACGAGTGAATCACCTGCGAATCACACGACCGGAGCCCACGTGGGCTCCGGTTTTTTGTTGGAAAGACATGCCAACGCCTGCGCGTGCAGCCGAGCTCGCTCGCGCTCTCGCGTGGCGCGCCACCGACCAGCACGTCCGCGAATCGGTCGGTGCGAATGATGGCATTGCTCGCAACCGCACCGATCGTCGCAAAGCCGACAATCGGTGGCACGTCCGGCGTCATTCACGCTCAGTCCGCGCCGAGGTCCTCGACGAAGCGGGATTCGGGTTTCACCTTGTCGAGAGGAAGGCCCAAGATATCCGCAGAGATACGGCGTACTTCATCGAGCACGCGGATCTGCCAGAGCAATCGCACGCCGTCGTCATCGGAGGGACCAACGTAGAGAGTGAGGCGATCGCAGATTTCTCGCACGGTCTGGCATCCCTTGGGAAACTGTGTTCGAGTGACCCGATTGAGCACGAGCAAGACCGCGCCGAGCGGCAGCACGGAGGCGAGGGCGATCAACAACGGCTTGGACCATCCACGCGACGCAACCAACGCGATCGGTAGAAAGATCGTGCCGCAGATCGCGATGCCTGCGGGCACAACGAACATCCGATCGAGGATTTTGGGCATCTCAAGGCGCGGCAGGCGAGGCTCCTTGGCCCGGAGTCTCTTCCACCGTACGCGGCGGTTGCTGCCGAACAGTTCGTCCAACCTCGCGCTCGGCCGGATGAGCTTCCGCTCAACTCCCGCCTCCACAACCATGAAATCTCGCAGGCGGCGGAACGCCTCGGCCTTGGGAGAGACCGCGATCGATGTCGGTAACTGGCGGGAAACGCACACGGCGAAGTCCGCGACGGTGCGCACGCGAGTGAAGTCAACGGAGTCCAGCTTGATGCCGAACTTCTCCTCGGTCTCCATCACGATCTCGACCATGTCCAGGCCCATGACGACTCCCTCGCTCGCGCTTCGGGCTCGTTGGTTGCCGAAGCTCGCTCACTTCGCCGGGATCGCTTCGCCGCCCTTGTCCACGTTGTCCTTCGTGAACAGGCGCGTGCCGAGCGTGATGGTCTTTTCGACCTTCTCGCCCTTGCTGAGCTTGATGGCCGCGTCGATCGCTTCGGCCGCCCCGTTGGGATACTCGAACGTCGCGGCGAGCATGCCGGACTTGACGGCCTGCACGCCCTCGTGCGGGAGCGCGTCGACGCCAATGAAGATCATTTCCTTCTCGCGCCCGGCGTCCTTGGCGGCGTTGTAGGCCGCGATCGCGGCGGGGTCGTTGGCGCCGTACACCACCTTGATCGAGCCCTTCTTGGGGTTGCGCGCCAGCGCCGCCTGCATCTTCTCGCGGGCCTTGTCGCTCAGCCATTCCATGTCGGCGTCGTAGATGATCTTCAGCTTGGTGTCCTTGATCCCTTCGCGGAAGGGCTCGGAGCGGTCCTTGGCGGCGATGGTTGAAGAAAGGCCTTGCAATTCAACCACGCCGCCCTCGGCCTTGTCCTTGCCGCCGAGCGTCTGCACGATCCATTTGCCGACCTGTTCGCCGATGACGCGGTTGTCGGCGCCGATGAAGCAGGTGTATTGATCGCCCTCGACTTTTCGGTCGAGGATGATGACGGGGATGCCGGCCTTGAAGGCGTCGGCGATGGCGGGCGTGAGGCTCGTGTCCTTGGGCGAGATGATGAGGACATCGACCTTCTGCGACACAAACTCGCGGACGTGCCCGATCTGGCGGAGCGCCTCGTTCTGGGCGTCCTTGGCGATCAGCTTGATCTCGGAGTGCTTGGCGGCGCTCGCCTTGATGTCCTTGTCCATCTGCTCGCGCCAGGGCTCGCCGCGGTTGCACTGGCTGTAGCCGATCGTGATGGACTTGGCCGCGGATGGCTCGGCTTCGCCGGCGAAAGCGGCGAGCGCGAAAGGGGCCGTGACGAGGGCGGCGAGGACGAATCGGCGGGTCTTCATGGGGTGGCCTCGTGGTTGGGTGCTTGGTGGTATGGTACACGCGGCGGGGAGAGGACGGGAACGAGGCCACTTCCATGAAAGGCAGAGCGACCAGCGTGTGGAGATGGGCATGGCTGCTTGCAAGCGGCGTCGCGGTGGCGCTGGTTGTAATCGCACTTCTGGCGGTTGTTGGATCGAACACGAGCCTGGCGCCGGCGCCAACGACCACGGCCCGCGACGGTGGCAGACTGGCCAAGGTGTTCGCGAAGTGCAATCTCTGGAAAGTGGATCTGTCGCTGGCGGTTCTGCCGGTCGGGGCATCGGCGTTTTCAGGTGAGAGTTCACCGCTTGAATCTGCTCCCATGTGGCGAGCCGCCATGATGCAACGAAGCGACTCGATGGTGATCTACAAGTGCATTGAGTTGGGCCGCCCGTGGCCCATCGCAACGTCTCAGCCGTCGAGCATCCCCGCGGACGGCTCGTGGACAAGCATCACCCCGCACTGGTATCACTTCGGACCACTCTCGATCGAATGGCCGGGCTATGTCTATTGGCCAGGGCTTCTGGCATGGATCGGCGTCATTACCGCGGCGTGGATGCTCGCGTGGGTCGCTGCCACGATCGCGCGACGCCGGATTCGACGGGCGCGCGGTCAATGTGTGGATTGCGGGTATTCACTGGCCGGCATCTCAGGCGAGCGCTGCCCGGAGTGCGGGAGCATCGTCGCACATGATCGTTGAGCGCATGACGCTCACGATTCGCCGCGCCACCCAAAGGCAAGACGCGAGTTGGTGTTGCGGGTTTCGGACGAATGGGGATCTCACCGGCGGGGACCGCGAGCCGCCCAAAGAGCACGGCTCAGGGAAGCGTTGCCACCAAGAATCACCCGCGCCGCTTGAAGCCCTGCGCCAGCACGGCGAGGACGATGATGACGCCGGTGATCATGTATTGCTCGGCGGTGCCGACGCCGTTGATGTCGAGGATCTTGCGGAGATAGGCGATGACGAGTGTGCCAAGAACGGTGAGGATCGCTCCGCCGCGCCCGCCGGAGAGCGAGGTGCCGCCGATGACGACCATGGCGATGGCGGTGAGTTCGTAGCCCACGCCGGCGTCGGGGTTGCCCTGCCTTTCGAGTGCGCAGAAGAGAACGCCCGCGAGGCCCGCGAGCACGCCGCAGAGTGTGTACGCGATGATCTTCACGCGTTTGACGGGGACGCCCGCGTATCGGGCGGCCTGTTCGTTGTCGCCGATGGAATAGAGCCACACGCCGAGCGTGGTGGTGCGGAGGATGATGAGCGTGGCGGCGGCGGTGACGACAAAGAACGCGATGGAGATGGGGATGTCGACGCCGGCGACGTGCACCTGGTAGTTGAGTGCTTCGAGGATGGGCGGGTACGGGAACTTCTGGATTTTCACGCCGTCGGTCGCCCACTTCGCCAGGCCGCGGGCGAAGGCCATGATGGCGAGCGTGGCGACAAAGGGCTGGAGCCTTGCGTGGGCGATGAGCGAGCCGGCGGTGAGGCCGCTGGCGGTGCCGACGGCGAGCGCGGCGAGCCACGCAAGCCACGCGGGTATTCCGTGCTTGAGAGCGATGAGCGCGAAGGCGACTCCCGCGAGTGCGACCACGGAGCCGACGGCGAGGTCGATGCCGCCGGTGATGATGACGAGCGTCAGGCCGCAGGCGAGGATGCCGTAGGGGGCATTCTGTCCGAGTGCGTCGAGGTGGGTCTGGGCCTGAAAGAACAGGCCGTCGGCGTTGAAGACCGCGCCGCCGATGAGGACCAGCGCGAGCGCGGCAAAGCCCGCGATGACCTCGCGGGTGAGCCGGGCCTTGGAGCGGGCGTGAGTCATGCGGGGAAGGAAGAGTGGAGAAAAAGGGGCGAGCATCAAGAGCGATGCCTCGCCCGCTCTTTGTCATGGTGCGCGGATTCTGGCTGAGCAGGATGACTTCGAGTTTCGACCCGGACCTTCCTCGCGGACTCGTCGGGTCCGGCGTCCAAAGACGAGTTCGTCTCGCGGAGTGAATCTCATTTCGCGGGCGTGAGCACCAGGCAGTCCAGGCCGAAGAAGGCCTTGCTCCCCATGGACTTTTCGTTGCCGCCGACGACCTCGGCCCTCAGGATGAACGAATCACCCTTGGGCTCGACGACCCCGAGATCGATCGCGCCGGTGGGCTCGACCTTGCCCTGCCCGCCGCTGAAGAGATCGATGTCCTTTCCTGCCTGCTTGCCGTCGATCGAGAATCGGACGATGCCGTAGTCCCAACTTCTCGTCGCGTGAAGCGCGACCTTGACCGGCTTCCCCTTTTCGCACGGCACCTTGAGCTCGACGAAATCACCGACGCGCTTTCCCTGGACCCACAGGTGCCCCTCGCCGCTCCACGTCCGCGGCTTGAAGGAGCCCATTCCCTGCCCCCCCACCGTCACGTCCGGCGCGGACTTCAACACTTTCAAGTCCTCGCACTCGATCGCGCCTTCGATCTTGAACGGCGGCGGGAGCGGCGGCGGCTGCGGCACGACCGCGCGGGCCGCCTCGGGGATCGCCGGGCGATTGTGCGTCGCGCCGGGCTTGGCATAGAAGTACGTCGTGGCGGCATACGCGACGTCGCACTCCTTCCAGTGCCACACTTCCATGTCAAACTTCAGCGATTTGGCGAAGGGGATCGCGTCCAGCGCCCGCACGCGCGAGACCGTCGTGTGCCCGTAGTTGTTCCCGGCGAGCTGCCCGTCGACGCGTGGCTGGGCGTGATACGGATGCTCGAACTTGAGCGGGCAGCACCAGGCATAGCCGTAGTAGTCCTCGGTTCCCGTGCCAAAGTGAGACGGAAAAGCCTCGGCGTCGACGAAGATCTTTTCGTCGCCCTCGCCCCACCACTCGGGGACGGGGTTCATGATCGACAGGTTGTCGCCGACATAGACGCCGGCGCCCTTGATGTCGACGTAGTTGTAATCCTGCGTGCCGCGAGCGCCGAGCGCGTGGATCGGATAGTCCGCTCGCCACCGCGCGTGGAAGTGCATGGATCGATCGTTCCACTCCCACGCCTGGGTTCCGGCCGCGAGCGAGAGCTCGACCTGTTCCTTGCCGAGGTTGACGAGCTTGATCGACGCGGACTTGGCGTAGGGCATGACCCAATTGCAGCGGAAACTGCCCGGCTTCTCCACGCCGCGGTACCAATCGCGGTATTCATTGACGCCCACGCCCGAGCCGAAGAACTCGCTCACCGGGCACCAGATCGTCTCCACGCCGTCGAACGTGCCGACGATCACAACGGATCGCCCGGCCTGCTCCATGTCCTTGGCCGACAGCGTGACGACCAGGCCGTTCACCGCGCTCGGGCCCGAAGGAAGCTCGGTCGCGAGCGTGGCGTTGGGCCCGATCTGCTGGCGGGCGGGCGGCGGGAGCGTCATCTTCGGGCCGTTGTCGTCGAGCAGCCGCGCGTTCAGCGCCTTGATGGCGTCCACGCTGTTTTTGAGCATTGCGGCGCTGGCGGAGACGACCTCGGAGCCCTTCTCATAAGTGCGGAAGTTGACCTGGTAGTAGAACTCGTTTCGGTCGCTGGTGACCTTGCAGTGCTTGGCGTAGGGAATCGGGAGATAGAGGTTCCAGCCGCGTGCGGATTCCTGCGAGAGCGGCGTGCCCACCACGTCGTTCTTCCCGCCCAGCAGCGCCTCCATCGATCCTTCGAGCACCGGCTTCGCGTCGTTGTCGACATACACGCGCAGCACGCCCTTGGGATTCGCCGACCAGATGCGCACGACCGCGCCGGGACCGGCCTGGTCCATCATCACCCAGTCCTTGCGCCCGCTGGTCTCCTCCACGCGGATGAACTGGTTGTAGTCGCCGTTGGCGAACCACGTCTCGGCGTTGGAGGCGGACGTCGACGCGCGGTCATAGCTCGACGACTGCGAACAAACATACGAGGGCGCGGGATATCGCGCGACCGACGATCGGTCCGTCATCTCCGAGAGCAGCGACTGGAACGTGACCTGCGGCGGGGCGGCCAGCGCGACCGACGCAACGGCGATGAGTGTGCTCAGCATGCCCACAGCATATCAACCCCGCTTCATCCGCGCGGTCGGTTCCCGAGGCGGCCCGCCTCTCCGAGGCAATGACCCGCCGCACGGATTCACGCTGAACCACGTCCAGCCATTCCTATCCGCGATGAATGGCGTCGGAATACTCGCTCGCGCCCGGAATCATGCCGCAATGAAAGGAACGCCACGCCCACGCTCAGCACCCGGCGTCGAACGCCTCGGCGAACACGTCGTAATCGTCGCCGTTCACAAAGCCGTCCATGTTCATGTCGCCCGAAGGATCGGCCGAGTCAAAGGCCTCGGCGAAGAGGTCGTAGTCGTCGCCGTTGACGAAGCCGTCGCGATTGAAATCCGCGAGGCAGCCCGTAAAAATGAACTGCTGGTTGGCGATCGTCGCGAAATCGACGCCCGCGATCGGCCCGAGCGACGAGACGTTCGACGCCACGCCCCCGAGCACCTGATTGCTCATGGTGGTGTTGGTGGGGTCGGCGAGGAAGCCGGCGATGCGAAGCGGACCGGCGCCGTCCCAGCCCAGTTCCGCCAGGTCCATCACGATCTCCACGCCGGTCGTGACGTAGGGCGCTCCGCTGGTCGCGCCGTTCGGCCAGGCCTCCACGCCGTCGACGTTGGAGTTGTCGAGCGCCAGCCCGATCAGGCCCGGCACCCCGACCGGATTCAGCGGATCGATGAGACACGACTCGCCGGCGGCGGACGGCGCGAACTGCGTGTAGAGCGCCGGCACGCTTCCGGTCTGGGCATCGATGCGCGGCCCATCAAACCAGATGGGCGTCACGCCGTTCTTGACACCGGCGCAATACGCCGAGTAATCCAGCGGAAATCCGCCGCTGTTGGTGCGCGGGCCGGTCGATCGAAGCACCGCGGCGTCGGCCCACAGCTCGTAATCGTCGCCGACCTTGACGGTGCGGATCGCGACCCAATCATCGGCGGAAAACTCGGGGTCAAAGCGAAGCCCCGCCATCTTTCCGAGCATGTTGTTCGTGCCCGGAGGATTGTCGGCGCGAAGGACGTTCTGCCCATCGCCGTTGCCGTGGTCGATGAAGAGGTTGAGGACCGTGCCGTCGGTCTTGAGGTTGCCGCCGACAAAGATGAAGAGCTTTCCGGCGTCGACGCCGATGGCGACGTTGTCGATCTCCGAACCGATCGCCAGATCGCGGTCAGGGACGGAGTCGCAGCGCTGGGTATTCACGCCGATCGCGTTGGTGTTGTTGAGCGTGGCGCGAATGGCCGGCGCGTTGCCCTGCCCGCCGGAAAGCGTGCCGCCGACGACCGCGCCGCCCGTGTTGCTCCCGCAGTCGTACGCTCGCCCGCCGCCGTCGTTGAGCATCTCGGCGTACATGACGCTGAACTCCGCGGGCGATGCTCCCGCACCGTCGGGATCGACGCCGGAGAAATCGAGGCAATAGTCCGCGTAGAGCTCGAAATCGAAGCGCATGCCGTTGAACGAGCCGTCGTCTCCGAGGATGTTGAGCGCGTAGTACCCGTTGTCGCCGCGGATGGTGTTCTGCCCGGCGCCGGGCTTGCTGTCGAAGAAGAGCATGAGGTGCGAGGCGTCGGTCGCCAGGTTGCCCGCGACAAAGACGTAGAGATCGGTCAGCGTGCGGACGACGTAGACGCCGTCGATCTCCGACGCCGACGCGTAATCCAACTGCCCGTCGATCGAATCTCCCCAATCGGTGCTGGCGGCCTGGAGAAACACCGGCGCGCCATACGCCGCGTCCAACGTCCCATCGATCACCGGCGGCGCGACGCTCTGCCCCGCGCCGACCGTCACGTATTGCTTGTTGTCCGTGGGGTTGGAGAGCTGGTCGAAGCGCACGTCGCGCGAGGCGCCGAGCGCCGGCGCATCGCACAGCAGCGAACCGATCACCTGATTCGAGGAAAGCGTGTAGTCGGGCGAGACGATCAGGCCGCCGATTCGGATCGACGTGTTGTTCGCCGGGCTGCCGAGCGCCGTCATCGGCACCTTGAGCTCGATCCCAGTCGTGACGCTCCCGGGGTTTCCGAAGCCGGGCATCGAGGCCTGGGCATTGTCGCCGGCCGCGGTGGGCACGGTCTGCACCCAGCGAATCACCTGGACGTCGCGGTTGATCGAGCCGTCGAGAACAACCTGCGCGCGGGCCGCGCCGCACGCCAAGACCGCGAGCAGCGGGAAAGCGATTCCCGCGATGGTTTTTTTCAGGTCGGTCTTCATGCGCAGCTCGCTCCGAGCGAGTATCCAAGTCTATCCGAAACGCCGCCGAACACAGCCGAAATCTCGCTTCGCCGACTTATCGGGCGGCGTTCGGCCCCCTCCCAACCACCTAGGTGGTACCATCCGCCGTTCTAGCCACGGAGTCTTGGATGAGCGAGACCGTCGAACGAGTCGTGCTGCGGGCCGAGGGAATCTCCAAGCGATTCGGGATCACCCAGGCGCTCGACAACGTCTCCGTCACCTTCCGCGCCGGCGAGGTCCACGCCCTCATGGGCGAGAACGGCGCGGGCAAGAGCACGCTCGGGAAGACCATCGCGGGTCTTCACAAGCAGGACAGCGGCCTCGTAACCATCCACGACGCCGGCGGCGCGGCCCGCGAGCTCAAGCCCGGCTCCATCGACGACGCCTTCGAGGCCGGCGTGCGCATCGTCCACCAGGAACTCGCCCAGTGCCCCAACCTCACCGTCGCGGAGAATCTCTGCCTCCACGACATCCCGACCAGGGCCGGGCTGGTCGATCGCCGCGCCATGGCCGAGCGCGCCGCGCGTCTCGTCCACAAGCTCGACCCCGGCATCGACGTCGAAGCGCCGCTCGGACTGCTCTCTCCCGGACGCCGACAGATCTGCCAGATCGCCGCCAGCCTCGAAGACCGCGCCGGCGCCTCCCACGCCCCTCGCCTCATCGTGTTCGACGAGCCCACCAGCTCCCTCTCCGTCGCCGAGGCCGATCGACTTCTCGAAATCACCCGCCAGCTCGCCAAAGACGGCCTGACGATCGTTTACGTCAGCCATCGCATGGGCGAGATTTTCCAGGTGTGCGACCGCGTCACCGTCCTCCGCGATGGCAAGTTCATCGCGACCAGCAACATCAAAGACATCGACGAGCCCGTGCTCATCGAACAGATGATCGGCCGCCGCATCGAAGCGACCACCCGTCGCGCCAAGGGAACCCACGCGGAATCGAGCCACGGGCACGACGCGGGCGAGGCCGCGGCGCTGCGCCAGTTGATCGGCGGCGAGCCTCACACGGCCGGAAAGCCAATGCTGGACGTGAAGAACCTCTCTTCACCCGGCAAGCTGCGCGGCGTCTCATTGATGGTTCGCGCGGGCGAAATCCTCGGCATCGGCGGGCTGGTCGGCGCGGGCCGCTCCGAAACCCTGGACGCGATCTTCGGCCTTGATCCCAAGGCCACCGGCCAGGTGATGGTGGACGCCAGACCGGTCAATCTCTCCTCGCCGCACGGGCCGATCGCGGCCAGCATCGGCTACGTCCCCGAAGATCGCCGCTTGCAAGGACTCTTCTTCCAGCTCGGCATCGACGAGAACATTCTCGTTCCCTTCATGCACCGCATCGCGGGCGCGCTTGGCCTCCGTCGCGGCGGGCGCGAGAAGGAACTCGTCACGGAGAAGGTCGGGCGATTCCAGGTCAAGACCGCCTCCCTGGCCTCGCTCCCCGGCGAACTCTCGGGCGGCAATCAACAGAAGCTCCTCATCGCGCGCTGGATGGGAAAGGACACCAAGGTGCTCCTGCTCGACGAGCCGACCCGCGGCATCGACGTCGGTACCAAGAGCGAGGTCTACAAGCTCGTCCGCGCCGCCGCCGACGCGGGCGCGGCGGTGCTGCTCGTATCCAGCGAGATGCCCGAGCTCCTCGCCCTCTCGGATCGCATCGTCGTGATGTGCAACGGCCGCCTGAGCGGCGAGCTCACCGGCGACAACATGACCCAGACCAACATCCTCAAGCTCGCCACCGCCGACGAGTCGGTTCGACGCGGCGCGTAATCCAATCACCGCAGTTTGCCCGGTCGTTGCACGCCGGTCCCGGGGCACGCCGAAGGTCCGGGTTGCCACGCCATCATCGCGACCATCGCGCCAAACTCCAGGCACGAAAAAGCCCGGCTCGTGCCGGGCCTGGTGGATGGCGAATTGTCCGGCCGCGATGGAGCGCCCGTCGGGCTTCAACCCGGACCTTTGCTCGCCGACTCGCTCAGGTCCGGCGTCGAAATCCGGGCGGATCGTGGGCCCGGATCACTTCCCGCTGGTCAGCTCGCGGATCTTCACGTTGCGATACATGACCTCGCTCCCGTGGTCCTGCAGCGCGATGTGCCCCTTCATGCGGGTGCCCATGTCGGGCATCTGGGTCCACTTGCTGGCCGCGAAGGCCTTCTTGTATTCCTCGCTCGTCGTGTCGATGTCGACCACCTTGTAGCCGTTGAGCCAGTGCTCGATCCGCGTGCCCTTGCACACGACCCGCGCGTGGTTCCACGCCCCGGCCGGACGCGCGACGTCCTGCGACAGCGCGAAAAGGTCATACAGCGCGCCCGCCCGGTTCTTGGGCGAGCTGTCCGGGTACTTCACGTCGTCCAGCACCTGCATCTCCGCCCCGGTCTCGTAGCTCGCCCCGTGGTCCTCGGTGCAGCGATAGATGATCCCGCTGTTCCCGCCCGTCGCGATGTTCCACTCGCACTCGAACTCAAAGTCGGCGTACTGATCCACGGTCACGATGTCGCCGCCCTCCTTGCCGGGCTTGCGCCACAGCGAGCCGTGCGTCGTGTCCCACACCCCGTCAGGCATCTTGTCGGACTTGTAGCCGCGCCATCCCTTGGTCGTCGTGCCGTCGAACAGGAGCTTCCAGCCCTGGGATTTTTCGGTCGCGGTCAGCACGTTGTGCTTTCGCACGTCGTCCCACGCCGCGCCCAGAGCCACCTTGCCCGTGCCCGCCCACTCCGTTCCGCGGCACAGCAGCACGCGGAACTGCGGGTCCACCACCGACACCTTGGAATCAAACGAATTCGTCCACACCTGCCCGAGCGGCGTGTGGAAGACGCGGCCCTTGCCATACTCCAGCACCAGCGCCATCGGCTCGACCTTCCCGGTCCCGCCCGATTCCTTGCTCGACATCGCCGAGGCCAGCAGCTGGAACTTGGCGTTCTGGGTGTTCACGAGCGTGTGGTACAACTCGTCGGGGTGCGCCTTCATGTCGGGCAGGCCCTTGGTGATCGGGTGCTCGCGATCCACGTAGTTCACGTCGAACGGATGGAACTTGCCGTGACCCGTCGTGCCGTTGATCCACAGGAGCGCGATCATCTTTTCCCACTCGGTCCAGCCGACGAAGGAGTTGTTGGTCGCGTGGATGATGACGACGCCCGCGCCGTTCTTGACGGCGTTCAGGAAGTTCGTCTCCGCCGGCTCGCCCCAGCGTTCGCCGTTGTAGTCAATGACGAAGACTTGGTAGCCCGCGAGGCTCTTGGCGTCGGCGAGCTTTGAGCCCGGCGAGTCGGTGAGATCGACCTTGAACAGTCCAGTCGCCTCCAGCGTGTCCTTGTGGACCATGCTGGTGTAGCGCCAGTTGTGGTTCTGCTGGCCCGTGATGAGCAGGGCCTTGATCGGCTCGGCGGCAGTAGTCCGGGACGCCAGCGCCAGCGAAAGACACACTCCGATCAGCAAGGCGATTTTCGTGAGGGTGGACACGGCATGACTCCTCGGGCGGCGACGTGCCGCGGCAATGCGGGAGTGTATCGCGCCGTGGCGATGGTGGTTCGAGGCATTTGGCGAGGCGGGCGATGCCCGTGCCTGCCGGCATTACTCTGTTTGGCAAACCGACGACTCGGCCGCCAGGCGTCACTACGCCACCGCCTCGCGGCGCCAGCCGCACTGCGCCAGCACCGACGCCCAGCGTTCGTGCTCGCGTTTGAAGATCGCGCCTGCGGCGTCGGGCTTCCCGTCACGCAGTTCCGAGTGCCACCACCAGCACAACTGGATCGGGGCGCCAAGATCGATCGCCAGCTCCGCCACCTGTCGATCGGACAAATCGACATACGGCGCCTCGATCTCGAACGAGCCCGCGTCGGTCGGCATGTCGAGCGAGACGAGCCGCGAGACGAGCATCGCGCGATCGATGGTGGCAGCCACGCTGGAAAGGTCGACCATGTCGCCGTCGGCGTGCCGATCGGAGAGCACGAGGCTTCCGCACCCGCGTGACACCGCCGCAAACGCCGCGTCGATCAGCTCGCGCGTCGCGTGTTCACCCGCCGAGTTGGTCGTGTTGGCGGCGTCTGCCGACGGGACGACGACTTCGAGCCCGAGCGCGGTCGCCTGAGCCTCGATCGCGTGGGCACGGGCTCGCGAGGTCGGGCCGGGCGTGATGCTGGCCCAGATGACGGGCATAAGGTGAGATGCGTCGGGAGTGGACGCGAGGACGCGTTCCTTGGCGGCGACACAGGCGATGAGCGACACCAGGCCGCCGTCACTGACGACCATGGCGTGCGCGGGATCGCCGGGCAGTTGGTGTCGCATGCGAGTGATGATACCGCGTTCCGGGGCGGCGTGTCGATGCGCCCGCCCGGGGCGGGCTACCGCGGCAGGTACAGCGGTGTCACGTCGCGCTTGAGTTTCTGAAGGTCGGCGGTGCGGACGTACATCATGTGCCCGGATTCGTAGTACGCGCGTCGGATGTTGCCGCGCAGCGACGGATCGAGCCCCAGGTGGTCGATCGTGTAGTCCATGGCGAATGTCGGCGTCGCCAGGTCGTAGTATCCGCTGCAGAAGAGAACCTGCAGCCGCGGGTTTTCGGTCAAGGCGCGCCGGAGCGTCCCCGCGACATTCACGTACCCATCTCCGGCGGCCCCGAAGTTCCAGGGGTGGACGCGCCCGGTCAGGATCTCGTAGTTGAGATCGCTCTCAAACCCCAGTTCTTCCCGCACATAGCGGTTAAGGGCCGAGGTGTACGGCGCCAGGATGGCCGAATACGACGGGTCTTCGTCGGGCGCGTCGCCGGCCGCGACGCGGTCGATCCCCTTGTATCGTGCGTCCAGGCGCCCGACCGATCGGGCCTGGTCGCGCAGCAGTTCCTTGGTGAAGCGATGGAGCGGCAGACGCAGGTTGTTGTTGAGCACGAACTGCTTGGACACGCCGGTCAGTCGAGCATACCTGGCCGCGATCTCGTCGCGCTCTTTGGCGCTGAGCGCGTCGCCCTTGGCCAGCGCGAGCAGATACTCGTTGCCCGCGAATCGCCTGGATTCTTCGTAGGCCGCGTTCAGGTCCCCCACCGACGCATCGAGCTTCTTGTGGTACCACGCGGTGGCGGTGTAGCTGGGGAGGTAGAGCCAGTAGGCCGTGTCGTTGCTGTCGGAAAAGTCGGTGGTCTGGAAGTTGAGGATCGGCGAGATGAACACGATGCCGTCCACGCCGATGCCGAGGGTTTCCTGCAGGTACCCGGCGAGCCCGGCGGCGCGCGTGGTGCCGTAGCTCTCGCCGGCGAGGAACTTGGGCGAGGCCCATCGCTTGTTCGTGGTGATGTACTGGCGGATGAAATCGCCGACCGACGAGACGTCCTCGTTGAGCCCGTGGAACTGGCGCGCGTCCTCGCCCTCTACCGGGCGGCTGTACCCCGTGCTCACCGGATCGATGAACACGAGGTCGGTGAGGTCGAGCCACGATTCGGAGTTTTCGACCAGCGTCGCGTGGGGCGGCGTGTCCATGCCCTCCGGGCCGAGCGGAACGCGCCGGGGCCCGATCGCGCCCAAGTGCAGCCACACCGACGACGAGCCGGGACCGCCGTTGAACGCGAACGTGATCGGGCGTTTGGCGGGGTCCTCGCCGGGAATCTCATAGGTCGTGCAGAAGATGCGGGCCCGCGGCTTGAGCGTGTCGGAGAGCAGCGGCACTTCGCCGGCGGTCGCCTTGTACTTGATGACCCGGCCGTCGATCGTCACCTCGTGCTCGGTCGTGACAAGCCGCGGCTCTTCCTTCTTGTCCGCGGGCGGATCGGCGAAGGGAGGAACGCCGGCGCGGGCGGGCGCGATCGCGCACGTGATCGTGAGGGCGAGCATGGACGCGCCGAGGCACGGGCGGCGTGACGCGATTCGTTCAATCATGCCCGGTGTATACCAGAAACCGCGGGCGGTGATTCAGGAGTTTGGCGGAGGCTGATGCTTCCGGGCTTAGTTGTCGGAGACCACGGAACGGTCGCGGTCGCCTGAAGGTGATTCGAGCTTCGAGCGCGCCACCTCGCGGTGTTCCGCACCGGCGGCCTTGAGAACGCTGGCCATGAGGCGGATGTCCGCGACCTCGAATATGAGCTTCGCCACCGGCCACGCCCGCTCGCGGAGACGCACGCCCGAACCCGGAAAGCGCCCGAGCGTGAGGTGCGGCCGGAACTCTCGCTCTCGCTTGGGCCGGGTCCGAACCAAGCGCTGCGCCAGGCGCTTCTGCAACTCGATGAGCACGGGCGGCGCACTCGCATCCGCCGCGATGAGACGCGCATCGCCCCGCTCGGGCAGCGCGATCAACCGATCAACCGAAAGCGACATCGCACGCACTCCCGACGCGGCGCGGTGCATGGACTCGGCGGCCTCGTCGAGCTGACGCTCGTCGGTGTCGCCGATGAAGAGGAGCGTGATGTGGACCTGCTCGGGAGACGAGGGCTTGAGCGATGAAAGCCCGAGCCCGCACGCGGCATCCACGAGCGCCGCGGCAACCTCGGGCGGCGGATACGCGGCGATGAACAGTCGAAAGGGCATGGGAGAGAAGTGGTCAGGCAGCGAAGCAGCGTGACAGCGAAACAGCGAAACAGCGAGACAGCGAGACAGGGAAGGGTAAAGCAAAGAGCCCACGCGTGGGCGCGGGCTCGTTGGGGTGCAGGGTTGCGGTGATCGATCATGCGTTGTCGAGGAGATCGACGGACTCGAACTTCTTGCCCTCGAGCATTTCGAGGGACGCGCCGCCGCCCGTCGAGACGTGGGAGACCTTGGAGGCCACGTCGAACTTCTCGACGGCGGCCGCGGAGTCACCGCCGCCGACGATGGTCACGCCCCCGCGTGCCGTCACGTCGGCCATGGCCTTGGCGACGGTGCGCGTTCCGGCGGCGAAGGGCATCCACTCGAAGACGCCCATCGGTCCGTTCCACACGACGGTCTTGGCCTTGGCGATGACGCCGGCGAAATCGGCCTGGGTCTTGGGCCCGATGTCCAGGCCCATGAACCCGTCGGGGATGTGCTCGTCGCACACACGGATCTCCCCGCCCATCTCGTCGAACTGCGTCGAGCAGACGTGGTCCTTGGGCAGGTGCAGGTCGGCCTTGAGCTTGGCGGCCAGCTCGATCGCGCGCTTCGCGTCGCCCATGCGATCGCTCTCGACCTTGCTGTTGCCCGTTCGCTTGCCGAGCGCGGCCAGGAACGTGTACGCCATCGCGCCGCCCACCAGGATCGCCGAGGCCTTGGGCAACAGGTGCTCGATCGCCGCGAGCTTGTCCGACACCTTCGCGCCGCCCAGCACCACCACGAACGGCTTGGCGGGACTGGCGATCGCCTCCGACAGGAACTTGATCTCACGCTCGACCAGGAAGCCCGAGACCTTCGGGCCGTTCACGGCTTTGGGCACCGCGACCATCGACGCGTCCGGGCGGTGGCACGTGCCGAAGGCGTCGTTCACGTACACGTCGGCGTAGGCGGCGAGCTTGGCGGCGAACGCGGCGTCGCCCTTCTTCTCGGCCTTGTGGAAGCGGAGGTTCTCCAGGAGCAGCACGTCGGCGTTCTTCATCGCGGCGACGGCGGCGCCCGCAGCGGCGTCGATGCAGTCCTGCGACGGGAACGCCACGGGCTTGCCCAGCAGCTCCGAGAGCTTCTTGGCGCAGGGCGCGAGGGAATCCTCGGCCTGATAGCCGGTACCCTCGGGGCGGCCGAGGTGCGAGCAGAGGATCGCCTTCCCGCCGCGGTCGATCACCGACTTGATGGTCGGGATCGCGGAGCGGATGCGTCGGTCGTCGGTGATCTGGCCGTCCTCGATCGGCACGTTGAAGTCAACGCGGATGAGGACCCGCTTGGAGGCGACATCGACGGCTTGGATGGTCTTCTTGGGCATGGGCTGGTTCCTTGAAAGACGTGATCGGAAGACGCCCGGCGGAAAGGAAGAGCGACGCGCTCCCGCGAATTGTTGGTTCGCTTGGGGAGGTGGGCGGCGGCTCCTTTCGTGGTTTCGGGCCTTCCGACGGAAGGGGTTACTCGAACATGCGGTCGAGACGTTCGCGCAGGGCGCTGGCGCCCTCGGTCCCGAGGCGATCGCGGAGCTTGCGGAGTCGGGTGGCGACGGAGGCATCGACGAGCTGGTCGCCGATGCGGAACTTGACGCCGCCGATCATCGAGCCGTCGACATAGGGATGAACGACGACGTCGCGTTTGAGGCTGCCCGACAGGCGATCGCGGACGGAGGCGAGGCCGGCGCTGTCGAGCGGCGAAGCGGTGAAGACATCGACCTCGACGCGCCCGAAGGCGGCCTGCACCGCGCCGTCCAGCGCGCCCACGATCGGGATGATGTAGCCGAGACGCCCCTTGCGGTTGAGCACCAGGAGAAAGTTGAGCGTGAGCGGGTCGACCGCGCCCTCGAAGATCGTTCGGAGCGACGCGGCGCGATCGCCCGACGCGACCACGCGCGAGGCGAGGAACTCGTTGAACTTCGGGTTCGAGGCGGCGAGCTCGATCACGTCCTGCAACTCGCCGAGCACGGCCTCGACCTTGTCGCGCCCGCCCTGGGCCATCGCCAGGTCGATGAGGCTTCGTGCGTAGGTCTTGGCCAGGGCGCCGGGCTGGGTGTCGATCAGGGGCATGGGGGATTCCAAATCGCCGAATTGCCAAAGTGCCAAATCGCCAAAGAAGACAAGGACAGGAGATCAGTTACGCGACGAGGTGAGCTCGCGGAGGGATTCCTGCACGAGCGCGTCCTGGTCACCCGCGTTCAACTCGCGGCGGAGGATCTTGGAAGCGACGGCGGTCGCGAGGTTCGACTGCTGCGTGTACATCTCGGTGATCGCGGCACGCTTGGCGGCCTCGATGTCGCGCATCGCACGCTCACGCATCTGTCCCAGTTCGGTGTCGGCCTTGGCCTTCAACTCGGCGGCCAGGGCGACCTGCTGGGCACGGGCCTGCTCGATCATCTTCTGGGCCTCGGCGCGGGCCTGGTTGAGGGACTGCTGGTACTGCTCGAGCGCGTCCTTGGCCTGCTTGCGGGCGTTCTCGGCGGCCTCGATCTCTTCGGTGATCTTGCGGGCACGCTCGTCGAGGCCCTTGGTGATCGTCGGCCACACCTTGGTCGCCAGGACGGCAAAGACCACGGCAAAGACGACCAGCGCGGTGATGGCGCTGGCCACGCCCTGGCTCACGGTCGCGATCGCGCCCTGCTTGTCGGCGTGCGCGTCGTCCGCGGCGAGCGCCAGGGCGGGGGCGAGGATCGTGGAAAGGGTCAGGGCGATGGAACGAACGCGGCTCTGCATGTCGAAAACTCCCGTGAGAGGAGGGGTATCCGGGTGAAAAGCCCGGCGCGGCCCCTTCGGACCGCGCGGGGTGAGCGATTACTTAGCGCCGAAGCCCGCGAAGACCGCGAACAGCGTCGCACCTTCGATGAGGGCGGCGGCGAGAATCATGTTGATCTGGATCTTGCCGGCGGCCTCGGGCTGGCGGGCGATGGACTCGACCGCGCCCTTGCCGACCAGACCGATGCCCAGGCCGCCCCCGATGAGGGCCAGGCCGGCGCCGATGACGGCGAGACCCTTGCCGACCGACGAACCGGCGGCTTCCTGGGCCATGGCGAGGGACGGGGCCGCGGCCATGACGGCGGCGGCGAGCAAGGTGCTCTTGGTGATCAGCTTGGTCATCATTCGAGAAACCCTTTCGGAACGTTGTGCTCGGGGGTCAAAGGCCTCGCGAGATGCGAGACGAGAAAGGCCCGTCATTCACGCGTGGGCGTGCTCGTGGCCGTGGGCATGGCCGTGCCCGTGCTCATGGCCATGCTCGTGAGAGTGATCGTCGTGGTGGTCCATCAGCGAGATGAAGATGGTGGTGAGGAACATGAAGACGAACGCCTGCAGGAAGGCGACAAAGAGTTCGAGGAACATGAGGGCGGTGGCGGCCAGGACGCTGACGACGGTGATGGCGCCGTTGGTGCCGTAGCCGCCGCCGGACAGGGCCGAGGAGATCGCGCCGCCCGCGAAGGAGAGGAGCGTGGCGATGAGGACGTGCCCGGCGGTCATGTTGGCGAAAAGACGGAGCGCCAGGGCGAAGGGCTTGATGACGAACTGTCCCGCGGCCTCGATGAGAAGCAGGAGGAGGGCGATGGGGAGCATGTAGAGGGGAAGGCCGCCCATCATGTGCTTGATAAAGCCGCCGATTCCCAGGCGGACGATGGCGGCGACGTTGAAGACGATGGCGGCGATGACGGCGAGGGTGCCGGTGACCCAGATGTTCTGCGTGGCGGTGCCGCCGACCCAGTCGGAGTGAACGCCCAGGACGTGCATGAGGTCTCGGATCGGGGTGAGGCCCAGGAGGTTGTTGACAAGGATGAAGAAGAAGATGGTCCAGAGGAAGGGCATCAGCTTGTTCGTGCGGTCGTGGAGGAGCGGGCGGGCGACTTCCTCGCGCAGGTAGACGCAGATGACCTCGATCATGTGCGCGAAACGGTTTTTGGTGACGTAGGCCTCGGCGCCGAGGCTGGCGGGGCCGGTCTTGATCTTGCCCGCGGCCCAGAGACCGACCAGAACAAGGATCAGCCCGGAGAGCACCAGGACTCCCTGATTGCCGGTCCAGAGCCAGTAGCCGTTCTCGCCCTTGATGGCGACGTGGTTGACCACATGGTCGAGCGGGTCCTCGGCAGCAAGGACCACGGGGACGAGGAGCGAGGGAAGCGAAAGGCTCATGCGGCTTTCCCGTTGGAAGGTGCCCCATCCAGCGGCGCGGAACGCCGACGCTCGATGGCGGCCAGAATTTTCACGGCGGTGGTGACTTCGATCACAAGCAGAAGGAACGCGCCGGCGACCACGCCCACGAACAACGGTCGGGTCAGAATCTCCGGCGAGTTCTCACGAACGACGTAGCAATAACCCAGCGAAATCAGGATGCGCCCCACACCGGCGGCCATGACGGCCACGCCCCAGTACTCGGCCCGGGTGCGTAGGACGACCGGAGCAAAGGTCGCGACGGCGCCCAGGGCGCATGCGATCAGCACATTTCGGACCGTAAACGGATCGGCGCCCAGGACCCTCGAAACGCCCCAGGAAACCCCGGCGGCGAGCAGCGTCGCCAAGCCCATCACGAGGGCGTGGACACGGGTGGGAACGGGGATGTCGAGCCGGGTGGTCAACACATGCTCCGTGGCTCGCGCGGGCGAGCCGGTTTGGGGGCGTAAGGATAGCCAGCCGGTTGGGATTTGGCGACAATTCATGCGATCAAAGCCCTAGCAATTGGGGTCCGAGGGCGGAGGCTCGGATCAGGAGCCCCGGGAGCGGGAATCGGTCGCCCGCTGGTCTTGCGACGCCGCTCGCTCGGCCGCTTCACGCTTTTCGTCGGCGAGGGTGCGTCGGATGATCTTGTAGAGGGCGAAGGCAAAGCCGGTACTGAGGCCGACGATTGTCCAGATCGGCGACGCCTTGAAATACCGGTCGGCGAAATAGCCGAGCAAGGCCATTCCAATCACCGTCACGACAAAGTCCATCGCGATGCCCCAGGCGCGCGCGGTGTCGCCCAGGCCGGTCGAGTTTGCCGGCGGGGCGACGGCGCGGCGCTCGACGGGCCTGGCCAAGAGATCGGGGACCGGCGGGGGAGGCGGCGGGGTCGGGATGTCGGGGGTGAAATGATGGCCCGGTTCGGTAGGTTCGTCAGATGGAGACTGGGTGGGGTCGGGGGGCATTTGGATGAAGGCAGGATACCGCGGACGGGCTTCGCGAACACCGTGGCGGTCATCTTGTCGAGGGACGGGAGTCGCTCACTGGGATTGGCGGATGATGTACTCACTTCCGCACTCCGGGCTACGCCCGGCGGAGCGCTGGCCTGAGAGGTCGTAGCCGCAGTCTTGGCAATGGCCGACGGGGTGCGGAGATTTGCGCCAGAGTCTTGAGAGCGTGACGCGGGCGCTGACGCAGCAGCAGAGCACGAAGATAAGAAACCCGGCCGCGATGGAAGCCGACCGTGGTTCGGCGGGATTCAACTTGTTGGTAACGACGAGATAAGCCACGAAGACCGTCACGACGATGCCGACGGCGCAGGCCCAGATCGCTTGCCTGAGGCGCCGGGCCAGTGTCGCGAGCTTCTCGGAGCGTGTCATTCGCGATCCCCTTCTTTCTCGCAAGAGAAAGGCTCGGGCACTCAAGATCGCAGCACCGACCGTGAAGCACGGTCGGTGGCACGTCAAGCTCGATGCGTTGTCGACCGGGCCTGAAGCGAGGTCCGCGGCTCCAGACAACCACTTTCAGCCCATGAGCGCGCGGGCCGCGACCTGACGGGCCATGGAGACGGCGTCGCGCACCTTGCTGGTGTCTGAGCCGCCGCCCTGGGCCTGGTCGGGCTTGCCACCGCCCTTGCCCCCCACGACTGCGGCGGTTTCACGGACCCAGTCGCCGGCCTTGAGGCCACGCGCGACGAGGGTCGCGGGAACCTGCGCCATGATCGCGACCTTGCCGGGCTCGTCGCCCACGGGCTCAACGACCGAGAGGAGCATGATCGCGTTGCGCGGGCAGGCGTCGGCGATGACCTTGACGGCGGCGGCGAGTGCCTGTCGATCGTCGTCGGCCGCCACACCACCGATGAAGACGTCGTCGAGCGAGGCCTTGACGGACTCGACGAGGGCGCGGGCCTCTCGAACGGCCTGATCGCGTTTGGCGGCGGCGGCGGTCTTGCCGAGCGCCTTGAGCTTCTCCTGCAGCCCGGAGAGTTCCGCACGGATGGCGGCCTTGCGGGCCAGGGGCATCGTCACCTTGTCCAACTCCGCGAGCAGCACCTGCACCTCACCCGGGAGCTGGGCGTCGGGGAGCTTCGACGCGGCCGCAACTCGCTGCGCGAATTGGTCGGCCTGCTGGTGGGCATCGAGCGCGGCGGGGCCGGTGCAGCAGGTCACGCGGCGGACTCCCTTGGCGACGGCTTCCTCGCTGATGATCGCGAAGCGCCCGATTTCCTTGGTTGTTTGCACATGGGTGCCGCCGCAGAACTCAACGGACAGCTCTCCCCACGCGGGGCTGGTGGGCGAATCGAGGAGGTCGCGGACGGGCTGGCCGATGGAGACAACACGGACGGGGTCGGGGTATTGCTCGCCGAAGACGGCGCGCAGGCCGTTGATGGTCTTGGCGACGTAGAGCGGAGCTTTCTCAGCAAAGACGGTGAGGTTGTCGTGGACCTGCTTGTTGACGATCGCCTCGACCTTTTCAATCTCGGCGGGCGCGACGGGTTGGTTGTGGGCGAAGTCGAAACGGAGGCGATCGGGCGCGACGAGCGAGCCCTTCTGGTCGGGGCTGCCGCCGAGGACGGAGCGCAGGCCGAAGTTGAGCAGGTGGGTGGCGGTGTGGTTGCCGGCGATGGCGGAGCGGCGGTTCTTGTCGACCTTGAGGAGGACGGTGTCGCCGACGCGGATTTCGCCGTGCGTGATGTGTCCGACGTGGAGGACGTAGCCGCCGAAGGCCTTGGCGTGATCGACCTTGAACTCGCCGCCGTCGTGGTCGTCGCGGGACGAGGTGCGGGTTTCGTGCATGACGGAGATGCGTCCGTGGTCGCACTCCTGCCCGCCCATTTCGGCGTAGAAGTTGGTGCGATCGAGGACCAGTCCGAGGCGCTTGGTCTGGACGACGCTGGCGCGGATGTGCTCGTCGAAGTTCTGCCCGTTCCAGATGGCGCGGACGCGTGCGAGCGTGTCCTTGGTCTCGAACTTGTGGGCGTCGTCGGTGGGATCGACGTTGAGGCGCGGAAGACGGGCGACGGCGTCGGCGGGGAGGATGAACTGGTGCTCGTCGGCCTTGGCGCCGCCGCCGGAGCGGGAGAGTTCCTCGGCCTTGGCGCGTTCGGCCTCGTAGCCGGGCATGTCGACCTTCAGGCCTCGTTCCTCGGCCATAAGGGCGGTGAGGTCGATGGGGAAGCCGTAGGTGTCGTAGAGCTTGAAGGCCTCGGCGCCGGGGATGATCTTCTGAAGCTGGCCGGCGTTCGCGGGCGCGGGCTCGCTCGCGACGCGCTCGGCGACTTCGGTGAAGAGCTTGATGCCGCGGTCGAGCGTGCGCCCGAACGAGTCTTCCTCGTCGCGGATGATGTCGGTGACCTTGGCGACGTTGGTGTAGAGCTCGGGGAACGCCTCTCCCATCGATTCGACCACGACGGGAACGAGTTGCGCGAAGAAGCCGGGCTTGGCGCCGAGCATCTGACGGCCGTAGCGAACGGCGCGGCGGAGGATGCGGCGGAGCACGTAGCCGCGCCCGACGTTGCTGGGCACGGCGCCGTCGGTGAGGGCGAAGGTGAGGGTGCGGATGTGGTCGGCGATGACGCGATAGGCGGTATCGACGTTGCCCTCGTCGGCGGCGGCGAGCTTGCCGCGGTACGCGCGGGCGCCGGTCAAACGCTCGATCGCCTCGAACTACGGGGCGAAGACGTCGGTGTCGTAGTTGGAGCGCTTGCCCTGGAGCACGGAGACGAGGCGCTCCATGCCCATGCCGGTATCGACGTGATTGGCGGGCAGGGGCTTGAGAGAGCCGTCGCCTTCGCGGTTGTACTGGATGAAGACGAGGTTCCAGATTTCGAGGCAGTCGGGATCGCCGGTGTTGACGAGCTTGGCGGCGTTGCGTGCGCCGATGCGGTCGTAGTGGATCTCGGAGCACGGGCCGCACGGGCCGGTCTCGCCCATCTCCCAGAAGTTGTCCTTCATGTTGCCGGGAAGGACGTGGTTCTTTGGCAGGAAGCGGAGCCAGAGATCGCGGGATTCCTCGTCGGCGGCGAGGCGGTGCTCGTCGCTGCCCTCGAAGTAGGTGGCGTAGAGTCGATCGGGCGGTATCTCGTAGACGCGGGTGAGGAGTTCCCAGGCCCAGTCGATGGCTTCCTTCTTGAAGTAGTCGCCGAAGGACCAGTTGCCGAGCATCTCAAAGAAGGTGTGGTGGTACGTGTCCTTGCCGACGTCGTCGAGGTCGTTGTGCTTGCCGCCGGCGCGGATGCACTTCTGGCTGTTGGCGGCCCGCTTGAGCTTGCCGAGGTCGGAGTTTGGATCGGCGTTGCCGAGGAAGATGGGCTTGAACTGGTTCATGCCCGCGTTGGTGAAGAGGAGGGTTGGGTCCTCGAGCGGGACGACGGGCGAAGAGGGAATGTGGCTATGGGCCTTGGACTTGCAGAAGAAGTCGACGAAGGTCGAACGGACGCGCGAGCTGGTCCACTGGGAGGTCATGAAGGGCGTTCTCCGGGGCTATGGGCGGGAAGTATACGGGTCTGGCGGGGCGGCACTGGACAGCACGGGCGATAACGCCGATGTAGGATGGCGGAAAGTACCCCAGCCGATCCGGCAAGGTGCCGGGGCGGGATGGGTCTGGTCGCTGTGAGGAGCATACCGGGGCGATGCGTCAGTTTGATTTATGCGTCATCGGTTCGGGGCCCGCGGGCCAGCGGGCGGCGATCCAGGCCGCCAAGCTCGGCAAGAGCGTGTGCGTGATCGAGCGCGCCGAGGTGGTGGGCGGGGCGGCGATCAACACGGGGACGATCCCGAGCAAGGCGCTGCGCGAGGCGATCCTGCGGTACCTGGGGCATCGGGCGGCGATGCCGACGCTGCACGATTTCCAGGGCTCGGGCCTGCGGTCGTTCAACCAGCTGATGAACAGCTGCCAGGAAGTGATCAAGGCCGAGATCGACATCGTGCGCGGGCATTTCGCCAAGAACGAGATCGCGCTGGTGACGGGGCACGCGCAGTTCCGCGATCCCAACACGATCGACGTGCAAGGATCGCACGCCAGCGAGACGATCAGCGCCGGCAAGGTCGTGATCGCGGTGGGCACGCGCCCGACGCGCCCGAAGAATATCGAGTTTGACAGCCAGGACATCATCACGTCGGACGAGCTGCTGACGCTCAAGTCGCTGCCGCACTCGATGATCGTGGTGGGCGGCGGGGTGATCGGGACGGAATACGCGTCGATGCTGGCGGCGCTGGGCGTGAAGGTGACGCTGATCGAGGGGCGTCCGCGTCTGCTGGAGTTCGTCGACTTTGAGATCATCGAGGCGCTGCAGTATCACCTGCGTCAGGCGGGGATGACGCTGCGCCTGGGCGAGAAGGTCGTGAGCATCCGCAAGGTGGATGCGCCGCCGGGCGCGCGGACGAGCAATCCCTTCATGGCCGAGGCGATGCTGGAGAGCGGGAAACTGCTGCGCGCGGACTCGCTTTTGTACTGCATCGGTCGGCACGGGGCGACGGAGGATCTGAACCTTTCGGCGGCTGGGCTGGCGGCGGACGATCGCGGGCGGGTACGGGTGAACGAGAACTTCCAGACATCGGTGCCGCATATCTATGCGGCGGGCGATGTGATCGGATTCCCGGCGCTGGCGTCGACGAGCATGGAGCAGGGGCGGTTGGCGGCGTGCAACGCGTTCGGGCGGCGGTGCGAGAACGTGGAGAATCTCCTGCCTTATGGGATCTACTCGATCCCGGAGATTTCGATGGTGGGCTGGACGGAGGAGCGGCTCACGGCGGAGAACATTCCGTACGAGGCGGGGATCGCGCAGTACAAGGAGATCGCGCGCGGGCAGCTCCTGGGCGATGACATCGGGATGCTGAAGATGCTGATCCACCAGGAGAGCCGTGCGGTGCTCGGCGTTCACGCGATCGGGACGGGCGCGACGGAGCTGATCCACATCGGGCAGGCCGCGATCGCGTTCAAGGCGACGGTCGAGTACTTCGTGAACACGGTGTTCAACTATCCGACGCTGGCGGAGTGCTACAAAGTGGCGGCGTTGAACGCTCTCAACAAGATGCGGGGGTTTTGAGGGGGAAGGGATCGGGGACCGGGTATCAGGGGAAGAAGTGGTCAAGTGGTCGGGTGGTCAAGTGGTCAAGGCGCCACATGGCGGAGTCGCGGAGTGCGGGGTAGAGGGCGCGTGGGAGCGGCTCGCGGCATTCGGGAGAGGTGGGCGCGGGGCGGCCGCGCGATCGACCGGGCGCTGGTCGCCTATCCTGAAGCCGCACTGAGCAGTATCAGGGCCGGAGTGGCGGAACTGGCAGACGCAACGGATTCAAAATCCGTCGCCCCCTAAAGGCGTGTGGGTTCGACTCCCTCCTCCGGCATTTTCCTTCATGTTTCGGGCGGTGGCGGGCTATTTGGCCTTGGTTGGCTTTTCGTTGGCCGACTTCTTGCGCCACAACTCAGCGGACTGCAGGGTCTGCGGCGAGCCGGCCCGAATCGCCTGGGCCGCATCGCCGACGGCGTGTTGATTGCCTGGGTCAAACGTCAAAACCTCGACATGCATCGCGTCGCGGTCGTCGAGTTGGCTAAAGGCGTATCGCGCGACGAGTTGGCGATCGCCGACCGAGAACACGGAATACAACGGGCCCATCAGGTCGTGGAGCGGCAGCTCGATGCCGCCTCCTTCGTCGATCACGTATTGACCCTTCATCGGATCGCGCACGACGATCTGGTACTCGCGCACGTCGGCGGGCTTGGTCTTGTCTCGGCGATCCGTGTATGTGATCTTCCAGGTGTAGCGATCGCCGGCCTTGGGATAGTCGCCCGGATTGCCCCGACTTGCAGGCATGGAGCCATCGGCCCTGGCGATGGGCTGGATATCGAGTTCCATGTTGAACTGATGGGTCGTCGCCTCGCCATTTTCCACCGCGCCATAGCCCTTCCAATGTCCCACCCAGTCGGCGGGGAACACCGGCGCCATCATCCCGCCGGCAAGGGTCGGGGGCTCGGGCTTGTTGGCCTGATCCGGGGGCTCGGCGTGGCGAGCGGGCATGGAACAACCGGCAAGCGAAACAAGAACCGCGATCGCGAGCGTGCGCTTCATGGTGATTCTCCTGGGCCGGAGAGTTCCGGCAGGGCGGATACCGCCGGCGGCGGCGTGGGTTGCGGGTTCTTCCCCCATTTCGGCGAGTTCGGGCCGCGCCAATGATGTTTCGACGCGGGGGCACGCCGATCGAGTGTTGTCCCCAGTGTCGGAAGGAGCCGGCCATGCCTCTCATCGACGTCGGCCAGACCGCCCCGGACTTTGACCTCAAGGACCAGTTCGGCAAGTCGCACCGCCTGAAGGACTATCGCGGGCGGATCGTCGTGCTGTACTTCTACCCGGAGGATGACACGCCGCTCTGCACGCAGCAGGCGTGCCAGTTCCGCGACCATCACCCGGACTTCACGAAGATCAAGGGCGTGATCCTGGGCGTGAGCCCGCAGGGGCCGGCGTCGAAGAAGATGTTCGTGGAGAAGCACGCGCTGCCGTTCACGCTGCTGGCGGACGAGGTGATGACGCCGGCCGGGCCCAAGGTGTGCGTGTCGTACGGCGCGTGGGGCGACAAGAACATGTACGGCAGGGTCGTGCGGTCGATGCTGCGCACGACGTACGTGATCGACGGCGCGGGCAAGGTGGCGGCCCGCTTTGACCGAGTGAAGACGCCGGGGCACGCGCTGAAGGTGCTCGCGGTGGTGCGGGCGCTGCACGCGGGCGAGACGCCCGAGGAAGCCAAGGCCGCCAAGCGAACGCACCCGAAGAAGACGACGCGGACGCAGGCGGGGCACGCGGGGTATTCGGGGGTCGTGAAGACCAAGGGCACGCGCACGCCGAACCGGGCGATGGCGGCGAAGGGACGCGTGCTCAAGACGAAGGGGAAGGCGAGGGCGAAGGCGTGATCGCGAATTAGCGCGAAGCTCGAATGACTGGAACACCTGTCATGATGACTGGTTCGATCGGATCGGCTCGCTACAAGGACCGAATGATCTTCGCAATGAATGCTCCGATCGTCCCAACTCCAACGACGATCGCGATCAACAAGAAAGCCGTCGCGACGAGGCAGCCGGCACCGATGGCCCGGTCTTTCCAGGTCTTCCCATCCGCACCTCGCTCGGGCTTGCGCTTACGCGGCACGCCTTGAAACTCGGCGGCGCGCAGCCTCGCGCCCACAACCGGCGGGTAGCTCTCCGGGCTTTCAAGCCTGAGATTTGCGGGGATTTGCTGAATCGCCTGCTTCGGCGAACGGTTGAACTGTTCGAGGAACTCGGTGATGCAACCCGGGGATTCAGGGTCGTCGGAGTCCGACAGAAAGTACCAGCGCCCCGCCTCCTTGGGATCGCTCATCTTCACGCAAATACGCGCGATCTGCTCGCACAATCGCGGGTCATACGTGCTCGACGAAGCCAGCGACATCAGACGTCGACGCGCGGAGCCAAGGTCTCCGGCCTTCTCGTCGAGGATGGCGCGGACTTCCGCTTTCACGTCTGCAACACCCCGGTCTTGAAGGGCTTGCTGTAGTCCCACGAGCGGGCTGCGTTGAGGACCGCGATCAGCTCGTCGCGGGTCTTGTGGGGCTCGATGATGCGGTCGATCCAGCCGCGAGCGGCGGCGTGGCGGATGTCGGCCTGCTCGGTGTAGCTGGCATGGATCGCCGAGTAGATCTGCTTGTGCGTCTCGGGGTCGATCGTCTCTCCCTTGCGTTTGCGGCTTGCCTCCTCGATCGTGGTCAGCGTGCCGGTCGCCTGGTTGGCGCCCATCACGGCGCACTTGGCGCTCGGCCAGGCCATGGCGATGAACTGGTCGAACGCACGCCCGCACATCGCGTAGTTGCCCGCGCCGTAGGAGCCGCCGGTGATGACGACGATCTTGGGGACGACGCAGTTGGACATGGCGTTGACCATCT
>JADYYE010000204.1 GCA_020853815.1 Phycisphaerales bacterium | reverse complement strand
CACGTCAGCGAGTCGCTCAAGATCGTCAAGCAGCTCGTCGCGTCCTAGCGTGTCGAGGACCATGCTGCTCCCGACTCGCGCTCGACGCGTCGCCGGCCCGCTGGTCGGCCTTCTGCTCAGCTTGCTCGCCGCGAGCTGCGCTCACCAGGCCACACCCAAGGGCCAGCCGCTCTACACCAAGTGCGCAACCAACGCCGACTGCGCGAGCGGCGACTGCTTCTTCTACCCCGGTCGCGGGGCGAGCTACTGCACGCACGCCTGCACCCAGCCGAACGACTGCGCACCGCCCGCCGTCGGCTGCAACGGCAAGGGCAAGTGCCGCCTGCCCCCGACGGAAGGCACCAGCGCCCAGCCCAGCACCGGCGGCCAGGGGCAAGGCCCTCAGAACGGCCAGGGGCCGCAAGCGCGTCCGCCGCAGTAGCCGGGTCCGAGGCCGGCTCCGAGGCCGGGTCCGGGTCCGGCTCCGACTCCGGGTCCGACTCCGGCTCCGGCTCCGACTCCGGCTCCGGCTCCGGCTCCGGCTCCGGCTCCGGCTCCGGCTCCGGCTCCGAGGCCGGGTCCAAGGCCGGCTCCGGGACTAGGCGGGGCCTCGTGGCGCAGTTCCGAATATGATTCGGTCTCTGCGACTCAGTCCGAATTTAATTCGGATCCAGCTGGCTCGTCTCGGACTCGGACTCGGACTCGGACCCGGACTCGGACTCGGACTCGGACCCGGTCCCGGCCTCGGTCCCGGACCCTGTCTCGGCCTCGGCGGCCCGACGCCCCCGCGAGTCGGTTCCCTTCTCCGTCTCCGCGTGGCACGATGCGGGGCCCAAGACTCCCGTCATCCCTTCGCAAAGGAGCGCGCCATGATCTCCATCGAGAAGTACGCCGACCTCTGTGCCCTGATGGCCGACACCGGCGGCGACGTCAACAAAGAGAACGCGCTCGCCGAGTCGAACGGCGTAAGTGCCGGTGACTGGGCCGCTGCCAAGGCCCACTTCACGGCCAAGATGTCGGACCCGTCGGACATGGGCAAGACGGCGCTGGCCTTCATGCCGCTGTATCAAGCAGCGCAGGCGCGCGCGCGCGGCGGCAAGGAGCCGTGCACGCTCGAGTTCTACACGAAGGTGCATGCCGAGATGGCGTTCAAGAAGGATCCGCTGGGCAACAAGATGAACCACCACCTCGTGCTCGCCGAGAACGGCACGCACCACCAGGCGTGGCTCGAGTGCGAGGGCTACTGGACACCCAAGGTCGGAGCCCCCACGATCCTCGGCGCGCCAAACCCGCAGTTCGATCCGGCGCTGGCACAGAAGTTCGCGACGCTGATGCAGCAGGAGGCCGATCGCATCCACGGCATCAAGCGCTGATCTAGGACGCGCTCCCCGAGCCACACCCTCCGACGGCCCTCCTCCGGTCCAATCGCAACTTCGGACCGTACCACCCTCCGAGATACGCGGACTAACCGACCTTG
>JADYYE010000203.1 GCA_020853815.1 Phycisphaerales bacterium | reverse complement strand
TGGTGGCCACGGATGCGGCCTGCGAAGGCCTGAACCTGCAGACCCTGGGCACGCTGGTGAACGTCGACCTGCCCTGGAACCCGACGCGGCTGGAACAGCGCATCGGCCGCATCAAGCGCTTCGGCCAGAAGCGCGACACCGTGGACATGCTCAACCTGGTCAACGAGCAGACCGTCGACGAGAAGATCTACGACCGCCTCTCGGACCGCATGCGCGACCGCTACGACCTGTTCGGTTCCGTCCCGGACACGATCAAGGACGAGTGGATCGACGACATCGAAGCGTTGGGCGTGAAGATGGACGAGTACATCGACGCCCAGCGAGAAGCCACCGGCTTCGACCTTCGCTACACGGCCACGATGGCGCCGCCCGACAAGGACTGGCGCGACTGCACGGCCGTGCTGTCGCGGCGCGACTTCGTGACGCTGATGACCACGGCCTGGTCAGGGTAAGGATCGGCTACCGCACGCGGCTGAACCGGGCACGCCTTGCAGCGGGCTCCGCCGCCTGCTGCAACAGCCGCCGAACAGCGCGGCGAGTGAGGGCGCGATGGGCCAAGCGCCCGAACAGCAGGGCCAGCGCCGCGCAGATCAGCAAGGGCAAGACGAGCAACCACTCCAGGCGACCGAGGGCGACTGCCGCTATCACGGCGGCCAACGCGACGGCGATCACCACCGCACCGTCGCATCGCTTCCAGATCAGCGGCGGGTCAGCCCGGTAGAAGTTGACGCCATCCCCGGTGGTCAAGTTCAGCAGGGCCACCACTTCGCAGCGACACACCAGCGCTGCGACGCGATGCCCACGGCGGGCCGGCAGGTAGCGCGTGTGCACGACGAACTTCATCTCGCGGCCGGCATCGGTGGTGATCCAGAGCTCCCGTCGCTCGCGCGCCCGGTATTGCTCGCACCAGCGCATGGGAACGTTGATGAACCGCTGAACCTCGGTCAGCTCGCCGCTGACCCAGAAAAAGGTGCGCATGGACCGGCTCCGGATGAAGATCCGGCCACCGTCCCACGAGGGGAAGGCGTGTCAACGCCGTTGACGCCGTCGCTCCGCGTTCCGAGGCGTGCGGCTGACACTGGAGTGGCTGTCGAGTGCTGCCCCAGTGGCACCGCAGTGACATGGCACGGAGGCATGCAGCCGCTGCTGTCACCACAGTCGCAGTCGGGTGACACCGCGACGCTGCCGCAGCGCTTGAGAGCCCGGCCCAAGACCCGCGCATCGCATACCCGGTTCACCACCAGAGGCCAATCGCACAGTCGTCAACCCCAGGGGCGGCGCGCGCCCTGCCGGCGTTCCGCAAACAGAGCCGCCTTGCCCCTGCATCACTTGCCCATGCAAGTACCCTCGAATCCGGCCGATTGCGGCGGGCGTCTTCGCCAAGCCCGTTGACGACACCCGCCCCCCGCGCGTCCACTACAGGCTCCCTTGGGCCTCCCTCATGGCCTGCTCCGCTGGAGCGAAGAGGCGTCGCAGTCGTTACCTGCCCTTTGAGGCCTGGCCCTGAGCCAGGCTGGCCGTGACCCCCCGAGGTCGCGGACGTTGGTTCCCCTTCGCAGAGCTGAATGCTGCAGCCCACCGGCCACCGCGCCGGGCGCTCCTGAAGCGCGCCGCAGACCGTGCCCAAGCCGTGCCGGCACCCGATGCCGTGCACAGCGTCTCGCCATCCGTTCGAGCACCAGCCGCCACTCGTGGGCGGCCCGGCGCGTGGTCGTGCTTGCCCTGATGGGCTCCGCCGCGCGCCGCCCTCGCTCGTGCACCTGACACCGCCCCGGACTCTCGGTGAGGGGCGGACCCATGCAGGTGGA
>JADYYE010000202.1 GCA_020853815.1 Phycisphaerales bacterium | reverse complement strand
CTTCGGCAAGAAGGCCGCAGTGGCGACGTAAAACGGCTTCTTGGGAAATGGCTGTTGCTGACAGGCGTTCCGGCTTTGCTGCTGGGCACTGCTGTCGTGATGTTTAATGGGCCGATTGCGGGCTTTTTGAATCTAAACCGTTTCGCTCCCGTCATTATTGCCGGAGTCTTGTTTCCAGCTCTTTTCTGGCTTCCAGTTCTGACCGGGGCGGCGCAGGGCCTTCAACTTTTTGGCTGGAGTGCCACTTCAGCAAGTCTCGGCGCGTTGACACGCTTGGTTCTCGGCGCGGGCTTTGTCTGGTTTTTGTTTCCGGCCTGCGGCTGGGCGATGCTTGGGAACGGAGCAGGTCTTTATGTGTCGGCGATAGTATTGTTGATGGGAATGGTGTTTTTCCTGCGCGGCGAGTCGGCGACTGGAGTTCCTTTGCCGAGTTTGCGTTTTTACCTGTTACAAAGTTTCTTTGCGCAAGGCGCTTTTGCCGTTTTGATGACGGCCGATGTGGTTCTGGTTAAGCACTATCTGCCGCAAGAAACCGGGTTTGCCTACGCGGCCACGTTGGGACGGATTGTTTCGTTTATTTCAGCAGCTGTGGTTGTTGCAATGTTTCCCAAGGTTTCTTCTTCAAGTGGAACAACGGCAGAGCACCGGAAGATTTTTTTCCGGTCGTTTGGTTATACAGCACTGTTTGTTGCGGCGGCGGCGCTTGGCTGTTTTATTTTGCCTCGGCTTTTACTCCGCATCCTATTCGGAATTCAAGACGCCTCGGAATCTCAGGTTGTATTAACCCGGCTGATGGCTTTAGCAATGTCGGCATCCGCCCTGCTGAATGTGGTAATCCAGTTTCTGCTGGCGCAACGCCGGTTTAAGGAGACCGTTGCTGTCAGTGCGGCCTGCTTGTTTTATTTGCTTTCCGCAGCCATTTTTCATGACACGGCCCAACAGATTGCGACGGCGGCTGGCGTTTTCAATATTATCGCACTGCTGGTCGGACTTCATGCGGTGCTCCGGATGAAGCCGGATTCCACTGTTTGAAAATCCAAGGTTCGGACGTGTCTTTATTCTCTGACCGGCTCGTTCTGTTTTCCACACTTTGGACAGCGGGCAAGCGGAATGCGATGCTGTGCGGTGTAGATGTGCCGACACGATCCGCAACGGTAGACCGACTGGGTTCTGTTTTTCCGTCGCCGGAAGGTGATGAAATCATAAATCGCGGCGAGAGCGAAGATTGCCGCGAGAGCCAGTATGAGCGGAAGCGTAAATATATTGAGCGGATCAACCGGCATAGTTATTTCCTCTCCTGCGGGAAGCGGATATCAATCCATCCTTCGGATTTTTCTTTTGCTGGCTTGAAGGGCAATAGCCGAATGGCGCTGAGTAGAGCGGTGTTGGTGATCGGCGTTTCGAAAAAAGCTGATTCGACTGTTCCATCCATGCGGACGGTCAGATTCACTCGGATGGTTTCAGGCAGCTTGGCTGACGGGATATTGAGCGGAGGAAATTCTCCGGCGCGGACTTTTAGTTCGGGAGACAGGAACAGTTGATTCTGGGGTTCCGCCTGAGAGTCCGTCCGCAGTACGGCTCCCGGTATGGGTAGGGTTGTTTGCTTCGCAGTGTTTTTTTCCATCAGAATATCCCGATCAACACCAGTTCCTGGGGTGTTTTTGCGAGGCAGAT
>JADYYE010000201.1 GCA_020853815.1 Phycisphaerales bacterium | reverse complement strand
GCCACCGCGCCAGGGGCGGAAAGATGAACAGCGCCAGCACCGCCCCGCCGATCACGACCCCTGCCAAAACATAGGCCAGCGTCGCATTGCCCTTCCCTGACAGGAACACCAGCCCCAGAAGCGACAGGCCCGCCAGCCCAACCATGTCGATCAGCCGGTCGCCGACCGCCGCCGCCGCGACCTTAGGCCCGTCCTTCAGCGCCACATGCGCCAGGCCTGCGCGCACCGCATCGCCCCCGGCAGCACCCGGCAGGCACAGGTTCGCGGCCAGCCCGGCGAAATGGGCGCGCAGCGCCGGTCCAAAGCCGATGGCGCGGTCCATCAGCATCCACCATTTGAACGCCGCCGCGACATGGCATGCCAGGAACGCCGCCAGCACGCCGAAGAACACCCCCGGCGTCAGCCGGGCGAAGCCGTCAAGGATCGCCTCCTTCGGCAGGAACCAGAAGATCAGTCCAAGCGCTGCCGCCGACCCGCCCGCGCGGATCGCCCATTTCCTCAGCGCCTTGGCCGAAACCGCCATCTCAGGGCCGCAGGTGCAGGCGCGAGATCATGTCGGCGATCAGCCCCAGCGACCAGATGATCAGCGCCGACAGGAAGGCAAAGACCGTCGTTTCCGACAGGTTGTCCATCCAGATGTCATAGACGAGCTTCAGTCCCCCCAGCGCCATCAGACCCAGCCCCAGCGGGATGAACACCCTGAGCGGGTTGAACAGCACCGTCATCCTCAGGACAAGGATGATGAAGTTGAGGAAATCGACCGGCCGGATTTTCGACTTGCCCACCCGCTTGCCATATTCGATGGGCGTATAGATCATCCGCTTGCCGTTGCACGACATGCACAGCGTGATCGTCGTGGTAAAGGAAAACTTCTGCGGCAGCAGCGGGATGAACGGCACCAGTTCCGACTTGCGGAAAACACGCAGGCCCGAGTTCAGGTCATTCAGCCGCCGTTCCGCCAGGAATGAAGCGAAGGTGTTCAGGACCCATTTCGCCGGCTTCCTGATCCAGGGCACGTTCTTCATCGCCGCGCCCCGGTCGCCCACCACCATATCCTGCGCGCGGCACATCTTCAGCATCGCGGGCAGGTATCGCGCGGGGTAAGTGCCGTCCGCGTCGATGATCGCCACATACTCATGCTGCGCATGCCTGATCCCGCGCTTCAGGCTGGCGCCATAACCGGTGTTCACCTGATTGGTGTCCACCACCACCCCGGTCTGACGCGCGATCTCCAGCGTCCGGTCCTCCGACCCGTCGTCGATGACGATGATCTCATAGGGCACGCCGGTCGCGTCCATCTCGCGGCGGATATCCTCGATCGTGTGCAGGATCGCGCCTTCCTCGTTGAAGGCGGGCACGACGACCGACAGGGAAAGGCCCTCGAACCCGTCCGCCACCCGCGTCGCCGGAACGGCATCCGCCGTCGCCCGCGCCTTCGCAGGGCTTCGGGTTCTGGTTTTCGGACCTTGATCGTCAGGGGACATGCAACCGGTTCCTTATACGCAAGACATGATATTCGAACAGGCACCAGGCAAAGGCGCCCGCCGAATAGACATAATAGATCTGATGGTAGAACAGCGCCAAGATGGCCCGCATAAGGCCAAGATGCGCAATGAAAAAGGAAAAGAGCCGCCAGTTCGCAGCCACGGCCAGCACCGCGAGCGCCGCCGCCCAGCCCCAGCCGATCAGCGGCATGGCAAGGATCGACAGAAGGAACAGCCCCGCCAGCACCGCCCGTGCGCGTTCGCCCTGCGAGGTGTTCAGATCGTCCCCCAGCCCTTCGCGCGCGATCATCAGCCGCGACCAGGGCAGCGCCCGGCGAAAGATATCGGTGTGAATCGCCTGGCGGATCGTCCAGCGTTTCAGGTGCTTGCCCAGAAGACCGGGATCGACGCAGATCACGCCCCCCGCCGCATGTATGCGATAGCCAAGCTCGATATCCTCGATCGACGGCACCCGGTAGGTCTCCACGTCGAACCCGCCCACACGGGCGAACATATCGGCCCGGACCGCCCCGCAGCCTGCCCAGAAGGTCCGCGCCGTGCGCCGCGCCGTCTGGTGGTAATAGCGATGCATCAGGTTCT
>JADYYE010000200.1 GCA_020853815.1 Phycisphaerales bacterium | reverse complement strand
TAGATTGGTTAAACGATTAATAAAACCAAACCTCGAAAGGAGGTATCTATGCCTAGCCGCAAGAGCAATAATATCATGCTGCCATTTGGTAGCGAAACAGAGCTTAAAAAACATTGACTATTACCTCGTCGGCTCTGCCGCGAGCTCCTTATCGTGGCGGGTAGTAGGTCAGTAGGAGGCGAGTTAAAATAGTAGCATGACCCTGGAACGGACCTATCACAATGTCTACGACGCACACTACCACCTAGTTTTTCCCGTTAAGTATAGAAAAGCCTTGTTAACCAACGAGATCCCGCGAGCGATCAGTCAAATCGCAGAGGAAATCGGACAGAGGTACGATATAGACTTCGAACGCATCGGATACGATCTCAACCACATCCACCTACTCGTCTCATTTCCACCCAAACATGGGGGTAGTGCAGTGGTTAGGATATTTAAATCAATTACCGCCAGACAACTATTTGTCCGATTTCCTCTCCTTAAGAAAGAGCTCTGGGGTGGGGAATTCTGGAGTGATGGATTCTACATGGCCACGGTGAGTGAGCGGGGAAACTGGAAGGTAGTTGAGAAGTACGTAGCTAACCAGGGAAAAACTAAGGAAGATGTACAGCTTACTCTCCTAGACTAGGGTCATGCTCCCCACCATACCCCGCGGTCTTGCCGCGTGGGTGGTTGATTCGGTTAATTATAGCAAAATGGTATACTCAAGTAAGCTATGCACAACCACGCTGACTCTGACTACACCTGTCCTATCTGCCTTGGAGTAAATGGGGTAGAGAGCGATGGGACATTGCTCAGGCTCCAAGATATTGTCTATATCGACGAGACCGTGACCGCCTTTATCAATTCCTTTTGGATCAAAAATAATCCTGGTCACGTGATTGTCGTTCCTAATGAGCACTACGAAAATATCTACGATCTACCAACGGATGTGGGTGCCCACATTATGGCTATCGCCAAAAAAATCTCGATTGCCATGAAACAAGCCTATGGTTGTGACGGGATAACGCTACTACAAAACAATGAGCCCGCCGGGGGACAACACGCTTTCCATTATCATCTCCACATCTTCCCTCGCTACGACCATGATGACCTACACCAGAACATGCATGACAAACAGCTCGCGGACCCTGTAGAGAGATCCGAGTATGCAGAGAAGTTACGGGGTGCTTTATGACCGCGATCCTCTACCTACACGGCGGCGGTCACGCCGACCACACTCGCTATGCGGCCTTAATCGAACGCTTTGATGCACTTGGGATAATCGGCCATGCCTTTGATCACCATGCTATAACCCTCGCGGGACGGTTGGATGAGGCAGAGCAAGAGCTATCTAAACTAAAGTCGCAACACGGTTTATCAGATAGTGATATTTACGTCTGGGGCAGTAGTATGGGTGGTCACATTGCTGCTCGCCTCACTGCGACTCATCCTAATTTTGCAGGTCTTATACTCCAGTCTGCCGCTGCCTACTCCAAAGCTGCCGAAAACATTCCCTTTGGTCCCGCCTTTACTACTGAGCTTCACAAAGAGGGGAATTGGCAAGACT
>JADYYE010000199.1 GCA_020853815.1 Phycisphaerales bacterium | reverse complement strand
TTCTTCTCCGGCTTCTCGGCGACGACGGGCTTCGCGTAGTCGCGTGCGCTCTCCGACTTCGCGAGCGAGCCGAGCGTGCGGCGCGCCGCCGTCGCAGCCTGCGTGTCAGGCGTCACGACGTAGACGTGCTCGAGCACCGGTGCGCGCCCGCTCGCGACGCACTCGTCGAAGTAGCGTTGCGACGTGCGCGCGATGATCTCGATGCGCTCTGCAGTCGGGACCTCACCGGGGCCCCAGCCGAGCGGCGGGAACGCGATGCGCGTCCAGCTCCGCTCCGCCGCGTAGCGGATCAGCAGATCGGCGGCGGTCGCGATCGCCTCGCGTCCGGGCGCCTTCGCGAGCTCCGCGTTCTGCTCCGGGTCGTGCATCACGATCCACAAGAGCGCATCGGCGCGCAGCTTCCCCGGGTGCAGCCGGAAGATGCGCTGGTGCGGGACCGGTATCGTCTCCTTCTCGCGTACTGCGTCGAGCATCTCGCGCAGCTCCGGCGCACCATAAGCGTGCATCAGCGTGCGATCGGGTCCGGCGCCCGGCCAGAGCCGAAAATCCGCCGAGCCGCCGTGCACGATTGCCTCCGCGCGCAGTGCAGTCGGCATGTCGTAGAGGTCGCCCGTGACGATCCGCGTGTCCATCGGCGGCGGAGCATACCGCGCGATGGCCGCGCCGCGGTATCCTCCGCCCGATGTCGGCGGAGGCCGAACGCGGTGGCGTACCGAGCGGGACGCTGCTCCGCGAGCGCTACCGCGTCGAGTCGCGCATCGGGTCCGGCGGGCTCGGCGTCGTCTATGAAGGGATCGACGTCTCCCTCGGACGTCCTGTCGCGATCAAGGTCCTCCATCGCGACGTCGCGGCCATCACCGAGCTGCGCCAGCGATTCGAGCGCGAAGCGCGTGCGCTCGCAGCGCTGACCCATCCGCACATCGTCTCGATCTCCGATTTCGGCGTGCACGAGGACGTGCCGTTCCTCGTGATGGAGCTCCTCACGGGCACGACCCTCGACACGCTGCTCTCGAACGAGGGGCCGCTCGATCCGGAGCGCGCGCTCACCATCGGCACCCAGATCGTGCGTGCGCTCGCCTTCGCGCACTCGCGCGGCGTCGTGCACCGCGACCTCAAACCGTCGAACGTCTTCATCATGCGCCAAGAAGGCGTCGACGATCACGTGAAGGTCATCGACTTCGGGCTCGCGAAATTCCTCGAGACCGACGAAGGCGAGCCGACCATCACACAGGCCGGCTCGATCTTCGGAACGCCCGCGTACATGGCGCCGGAGCAAGCGAGCGGCGGTCGGTGTGATGCGCGCACGGACGTCTACTCCGCAGGCGTGCTGCTCTTCGAGCTCCTCGCAGGACGACGCCCGTTTCTGGGCAGCACGCGCGTCGAGGTCATTCGCGGTCATCTCATCGAGACGCCGCCCACGCTCGCCGCTGCGCGTCCGGCGCTCCTCGTGAAGCCGCAGCTGGAGGACCTCGTCGCACGCGCGCTCGCGAAGGCGCCGCGCGATCGACCGGTCGATGCCGCCGCCTTGCTCGACGCCCTCGAGACGCTGCCGCCGTTCGCGGCGCGCATCGATCCCGCGTCGCCGTCACTGCGGCCTCCCGCGATCCGAGACGACGCCGGCGAGACGCTCGCAGGATCGGTGACCGCGCAGCGCCGCGCCGAGCTCATCCGACGCATCGACGCCGCAGCGCGACGACGACGTCTCGTGATCGGGGCCGCCGTCGCTCTCGCGATCACCGTGTCGGGCGGGCTCGTCTGGTGGCTCGCGCTCGCAGGGCCCGCGTCGACCGACGGCTCTGGAGGCACCACCGATCAGCTCGACGCGCGGTCACGCCCCGACGATGGCGACCCTACGAGCGCAGGAGTGCGCAACGCACGCGACGCAGCGCAGACGACGACGACGTCACCCGCACCCGCGCTCGACGCGTCGCAGGCGCTCCTCGACGCCTCGCGTTCAGGGCGCGTGACCAGCGCCGACGCAGCACTCGCCGCGACCCACGACGCAGGCGGCACCGCTGCCAGCGACGCGCGCGACGCCGGTCACACGAGCGACGACGACGCCGATGCCGGCGCAGGCGACGCCGGTGGCACCGAAGACGCGGGCACGACCATCGACGTCAACGACCGCCTTCCCCTCGGTCCCGGCCCGACGCTCCCATCACCGTGGTCGGGTGCCGTCCCTGCACGGCTCTTGCGAATGCACCAGAAGCTCCGCAGTGGAGCGGCCCTGACGCAGAGCGAGCAGCAGGAG
>JADYYE010000018.1 GCA_020853815.1 Phycisphaerales bacterium | reverse complement strand
TTCGACATGCGACTTCGCCCGGTCTATCCGGCGCAGCCGATCGACGCCAACGTGAACGTTCGCGGGCAGAATTGAACCAGCGGATTCCATCGTCGCTCCTACTTGCCCGCCTTCTTCATCAACACGCGCTTGATCTCTTCGTCGCTCGCGCCCTGGTCGATGAGCTTGTTCACTTCCGCGTCGATCTGATCGTCTGACCACTGCGCCGCGCCGGCGCTTTCCGGCTCCGACCGATCCGCGCCGCTCAGGAACGACTCCAGCTCGGATGTCGCCGCCGCAACAGCATCGTTCGCGGCCTTGAACTCCTGAATAGCCGCCTGTTTCTCTCCCGGTCCCATCGAGCTTGCGACGTTGTACGCCGCCTTCCGGTTTTCCGTCGCGCGAGAGAGCGAGTCTTTGGCCGTGTCGAGCCTGAGCCTCAGCAGCTTTTCCTTCGCCGCGTCGAACTGCTTGCGCTCCCCGGCGTTGCGGAACATCTCGTTCCCGACCGCGGCTCGCCCGCCCGCCGCGCGAAGAATGTCCGCGTCCCGCTGGGTGAGAGCCTTCGTCGCAAGCCCGGCCTCGATTTCCTTCTCCGTGTACTTGTCCGGCCCGCCCGTGTCCTTCGGCGCCATCGCCTGCATCCAGAACTCTTGCGTCGGGGCTTTGCCCGTCGATTGCACGGCCGCGACCGCCGCCGCCTGGTGCTCGGGGCTCATGGAACCGAAACCGGGAATCGCCTGCAACTGATCGACCGTGTACTCCGGCTTCTTCTTCGCCGCCGTCTTGCCGTACTCCGCGATCGCCTTCAGCGCGTCCTCCTGGTTTCCGTACATGCGGGGATCGCGCAGGTAGGCCGGGACCGGCTCGTCAAACTCGCCCGTGATGCTGTCGAGCGTCGTGGGGTCCGCGGGCTTGAACCGATCGGGAATCCCATCCTCGGGGATCACGACGCCCAAATCCGCCGCCTTCTGGAAGAACTTGTCGTCCAGCACATAGCGCAGCTTCCCGCCCTGGTGCAGCTCGTTCACAGCCGCCTGCATGTTCTGGCGCTGCAGATCCCGCTGCTGGGCCGCCCAATCGGTCTGCTGCTTCAACTGGTACTGGCGGTCCAGGATGCTCGAATCGGGCAGCGTCGAGAGGTCCGTCTGATCGCCCGGCCTGAGCATCCCGACCTGTTCGGCCAGATACCGCTTGGTCGCGTCCGCCTCGGCCTGGGCGCGGGCGTTCGCGTCCATCCGCTGCTTCATGGCGAAAAGCTGGCCCCAATTCATCACCGAGTCTGAGATCGATCCCATGCAACCCCCGCATTCACACCGTCGTCTTGTTGCCGCCGAAGATCGACTGGGCCATCAACAGTCCGGTGAGGTCGTTCAGGCCGCTTCCGGCGCTCGCAAAGGCCGACGCCGCGCCGCTGGCGCCGGGATAGAACTGCGACATGTTCATGCCCAGCCACGGGTTCATCACGTTCCCGCCCTGGATGCTGGTGAGGTAGTTCAGGTAATCGCGCTGTGCATTCAGGCCCGCGTCCTTCGTGCCCTGCATGAGCTGCGTCTTGCCGCTCAGGCGTGCCAGGAGCGCGTTGTTCCGCTGGTCGGTCTGGTCCACCATCGCCGCCGCCGACTTGTCGAAATAGTCCTTCTGCATCCCCGAGCGTTCAGAGAGCAGCGAGCGACCGAGCCCGACCTTTTGACCCGTCGTGAGGTCAAAGAGATCGGTCAGCGAGCGATTCAGCTCCGTCTGGTTGGCGCGGGCGTTGGCTCCCAGCATGGACGCCTTCACCGTCGAGTTGCCAAGGCCAGACCCAGCGAGCGACGCGAGAGTCCGTGCGTCGCCTTCTCGCTGGGACTTGGCCGCATCGGTGCGAATGACGCCTTCGCGGTCCTTGCCGGCGCGATTGAGCATGGCGGTCAACTGTGCCGCGCCACGGTCATACGCGCCGAGTCCAGCGTCCGCACCGCTCTTGAACATGCTGTAGAGGTTTGCCGCGCCCTGGTCCCGCGCCCCGATGATGTCGGCCGTGTCGGTGTTGTAGGAGTCGAGCACGTCGGACGATCCGGCCTTGCCCGCGATGTCCTGGAGCTGCTTGTAGATCGGGCCGCCGATGCCCGCGGCGTACTGGTTGGCGTACTTCTGCTGGTCGGGTCCGGCGATGCCCGAGCGCCAGATCGAATCCCACAGGTCGCCGCCGTAGACAAGCGAGCCCAGGCGATTCCCCGCCGTGCTGGTCTCGCTGGCGTAGCGGTCGCGTGCCTCGCGTGCCGCCCGGTTGGTGGACGCGCCGCCCATGAGACCGCTCAGGGCGCTGAGGCCCATGCCGCCGCCCATCAGGGCCAGGAGACCGGGGCTGAACGGATCTTCAGTAGCCATCACTCACCTCAGAACGTAAAGACCGCGCTGTCGCGGAATCGAGCACCGGAGCATTCGAGGTAGATCACGCGCGAGCCCGACGACGCCAGGGTCAAATCGAACTCGATCGAGCCGTCCACCTCGGTCAGAACCTCATACGCGGCGTTCGCCACGATCGTCTGCCACACAATCCCGCTGGTGAACGCCAGGGTGTTATCCGTCGCCGACGGCGCACCCGCCAGCGCGGGAGTCACGAACAGGCGGGTGAGCCAGCGACCGCCCCAGGACGCCCCACGCCGATCACGCACCTGGAGCGTGAAGTGACGCGCCAGCGCCACCGCCGGGCCCGCCGTGATGCGCAGGTCCGCGATCGGCTCGTCGAACTGGCGGCGCACGCTGTCAAGCACCACCGCCGGGGAGCCGTACCTGATCGTCCGTGGGGAGTCGGTCATGGTTCATTCCTCGAAGTCGATCCAGCCCTCGCAGATCACGCCCGCGGCGTTGGGGTTGTTCACGATGATTCCGGCGACCGTTCCGCCAGGGATCAGGATGGGATAGGGCGTGAAGTTCTGGAACTGCCACGCGCCCTGTTCATGCACCAGCCGCGGCCCGACCAGCCATGTGTCGCGCGTCGTGTCCAGCGTGTAGTCCGTCGTCCACGCCGCGTCGGCCGAGGGGCCGCACGAGAAGGTGAACTGCATCGCCTCGCTGCGCGACGGGTCTTTTCGGCGCACCCCCACAAGATTGTCCGTGTCGTTGTAGTTTGCCGCCTGATCCACCTCGCCCGTTCCGCCCGCCGTCGGAGAACCGCTGAGCAGGGCCAGGCCAACCGAACAGTGCGGATTCGCCGCCGTGATGCCCTTCATTGAGAAATGGAACCCGATCACCTTGATCGGCGTGTTGGTCGCGGCCTTCATCGCCACGATCGTCTTGTAATTGCTCGCGTGGTGGAAGGTGTTGATGCCGCGCCACCACAGTGTTCCAAAAAGACCTGCCATACCGACCTCCTATTAGCGGGCGATGATGATTCCACCACCGCCTGAATAATCCGTTCCGTCAATGGTCCCGTCCCCGCCTGTGTTTCCCCCGGGACCTGGCAGGAAATCGGCATTGCTGATCGCAAACGCTTCCTGAATCGCCGCGAACTCCGCGGCCTCGGACTCGATGAGATACAGGATGAACGGCGCGCCAATCCCGCCGCCGTCGCCCAGGTCGCCATCCCCGCCCGCCGCCGGCTCGATGTCGCACTTCTCATGCGGCGCGGCCTTGGCCGTCGGAATCCATCGCCTCTGCATGGACCCGGCGGTCACGTCGGCCATGACTGCTTCAACCTGGAGCCGCGTGCCCGACGCGCTCAGCTCGAGCACCATGCACGGCGCCCGCAGCGGGATCACCTCGGGGCGCATCGGCGCGCCGGACGCGAACGTGCCCGAGCGGAGCAGCTTGCGACTCGTCCCGTCGAACGCCTCTTCGGGCGTGCGTCCGCCGTAGACGCTCCAGGTGAAGCTCTCTGAGGCAAGACTCGGCACGATCGCCAGGCGGCGCAGGATCGTGTCCATTGCCGGCCCGCCCATCGGGATCGCCACCGAGAGAAGGCTGTCGAATGCCTCGCCGTCGTCGGTCGTCACCG
>JADYYE010000017.1 GCA_020853815.1 Phycisphaerales bacterium | reverse complement strand
TGTCTCGCTGTCTCGCTGTCTCGCTGTCTCGCTGTCTCGCTGTCTCGCTGTCTCGCTGTCTCGCTGTCTCGCTGTCTCGCTGTCTCGCTGTCTCGCTGTCTCGCTGTCTCGCTACCTCGCTGTACCGCCTGACCACCCGGCCACTTCTACTCCCCCACCCCGATCATCCCGATCAATCGGCCGGTCTTGCCCTGGTCGCGCCGATGCGAGAAATAGAGCGACGCGTCCCGCGCCGTGCAGCCGCCGACGTGCTCAATGCGGCCGCGATCCACACCGGCGTCTCCGAGTTGCACCTCCAGCGCCGCGCGCAGATCGACCTGCGCCTTCTCGTCCGCACGACGCCAGGCGACGACCTTCGGCGGCGCGCCCGCACCGCGGCCAGCGATCCCGCCCGCTTCATTCACGCCCTCGATCGCATCACCCACGCGCCAGCCCCCAGCCAACTCGCCGACCATTTCACCGCCGAACGCCCGCACGAACTCGTCGAGCACTTCCGGGCCCACCTCGAACGAGCTCGCGCCGATGCACGGGCCGATCGCGGCCACGATCTCCCGCGCGCCCTCGCTCCGCATGACCCGCACCGCGTTCAAGAGCACGCCCGACACCACGCCCCGCCAGCCCGCGTGAACCGCCGCGACAACCTTCGCATCCCCCGACGACAGCAGCACCGGCGCGCAATCCGCCACGCGCACCACGAGCACGCGCGACGGGTCTCGCGTCACCATCGCGTCCGCCTTGGTGTCGTTCGGCGTCGGGTGCGACCTCCGCCCAGCGGTCAGCACGTGCACGCTCGCGCCATGCACCTGATACACCTGCACAACCTCGCGCCCCAAGGCCCCGATCGCGTGCTGCACCAGTTCGAGGTTGCATTGGATGTTCGCGGGCGGGTCGCGCTGTTCGCCCTTGAACTCGGCCGGGTTCCCGAAGTTGAGCGACTCGAACACCCCGCTCGACACGCCGCCGATCCGCGTTGAGAACGCGTGCGGCACGCCAAGGCGCGTGAGCAACTCCGAACAGAACAATCGCGGCTCAGGGCGCGGCTTCCGGCGCGGCTCTGGGTTCACGTCACGCATCGGCAACTCTATCCGCGAAACTCGCACCGCCCGCCTGTCGACGAGGGTGCGATCGATTGAATCAGCCCGGCTGGCAGCCGCAGCCTTCGCCGCAGCCCCCGCCCATATCGCCGGCCGGCGCGGGCGACGCGGCCTTGGCGACGGCGCGGCGTACCTTCTTCTTCGCCGACTTCTTCGCGCCACCCTTCTTCTTGGCGGGGGCCTTCTTCGCCGGCGCCTTCTTCCCGGCCTTCTTCGATGCTTTCTTCTTGCCCTTCTTCTTTGCCATGCGTGTTCTCCTGGCGCCCATCCACCCGCAGAAAGCGTCGGAGGCGCTGTTGTGTTGTGCAAGAAATTACCCCAAATGGTCCGGCTCGGCAAGTCAAGCCCAGCTAGGTGGGTGGTCGCGCGCCTTCGGGCGTCCCACCGCGCCGTAGCGCCCGCTACAACCGCCGGGCACCACTACAGTCCGCCCGTGACCTTCCGATCCTCAACCCGCTTCGACGTGGTGGTCAGCGACATCGACGGCTGCCTCGCCCCCGAGTCCCACGCGCCCATGGACTCGACCACCCTCCTCTCCATCCGCGCGCACAATCTGGCCGCCATCGAAAGTCGCGACCGCCCCGTCCTCACGCTGTGCTCGGGCCGTCCCCTGCCGTTCGGCGAGGCGCTCGCCCGCATGCTCGCAAACTCCGTGATGCCAATTATTTGCGAGAACGGCGTGTGGCTCTACGACCCCCGGAGCAACACCTATCTCCGCGACCCCGCCATCACGCCCGACCACCAGCGCACGGTCGTCGAGGCTTCGCGCTGGGTGGAACTGGAACTCGGCCCCCGAGGCGTCGTCATCCAGCCCGGCAAGACCTCATCGATCGCTCTCTACCACGACGACACGCCCTTCCTCCGGTCCCTTGAGGGAGAGGTCCGTTCGGCGTTCGCCGCCCACGGCTGGACCTTCCGCGTCTCCATGACCTGGCTCTACATCAACTGCGACCTGGCCCACGTCAGCAAATCCACCGGAATCGACCGGCTGGTGGCGATGATGGGGCTGGATCGCTCGCGCCTGGCGGGTATCGGCGATACGCCGGCCGACGTCACCATCGCGGACCGGGTGGCGTATTTCTGCTGCCCGGCCAACGCATCGCCCGGCATCACGCCGCGGGCGAACTACATCTCGCGCCACCAAGAGGCCAAGGGCGTGCTCGACATCCTGGAGCACCTGCGCGGCGTTTGAGCCCGCTGCCAGCCAAGGAAACGCGACAGCAGATTCTCAGGGCGGAGACTCGACCACTTCAAGAAATGGGCTCCGGCCATCCCGTTTTGCATTTCGCCATTTGGCCATTTGGCGATTTGGCCTGGACCACCAATACCCTTGCCCATGCAGCCCGACGACGAAGTCTGCCTGTGCTTTCACGTCTCGCTCCGCAAGATCAGGGGCTACCTCGCACGCGAGAATCCGCCCGTCGCGTCGTTGATCTCCGAGTGTCTCGGCGCGGGAACCGGGTGCATGTGGTGCGTGCCCTTCCTCAAGCACCTGCACGCGCAGCACATGAAAGGTCAGACGCCCGATCTTTCGATCTCGCCCGAACGCTACGCCGGTGGCCGGCAGGACTACCGCGACACCAACGCGCGCGACGACGATGTCGTCCGCGAGGCCAAGGGTGAGGGGCCGACGACATAGCCCAAGTCGTAGCCCAAAGAGCTGAACTCAGTGGCCTCAGGCAGCGCGGCGGTCGTGGAATCGAAATGGGCCGAACTCTGGGGGCTCAGAGTTGCGTTCTCTCTTCCGCACGCCGTATCACGAATGCAGAACGCCGCGAATCAGCTTCGCACGCTTCGAGGCCTTCGAGTTCACGTCCTGACCCCTCGCCTTCGCATTCCATCCGGCGTTGCTACTTCTTCTCCACGACCTCCACCAGCTCGATCGTGAAGATCAGATCGGTCTTGGGCGGGATGTCAGGCGGAGCGCCCTCGTCGCCATAGGCCTCTTTCGCGGGAACGACCAGCCGGCGCACGCCGCCAACCATCATGCCCGGGATGCCCTCGCGCCATCCGGGGATGAGCTGATTGAGCGGAAATTTGACCGGATCTGAGCCGCGCGTTGAGTCGAAAACCTTGCCGTTGGGGAGCGTGCCGTGGTAGTGGACCTTGATGACGCTGTTCGGCATGGCGGTCGCGCCGGAGCCGAAGACCAGATCGGTCGCGACGACACCCGACGGGAACCTAATGGTTGACAGGCCGGGGAGCTTCTTGCCGCTCGGCGTTTCGTACAGCTCCACGCCGGGATTGTTGTTCGCCATGGGATCTCCTTGTGTCTTCGCGCCGGCGTCGCCGGGTTTCTGAGGCGGTTCCGCAACCGCTGGCTCGCGCTTCACGTCGCCGGTCTCCGCGTGGGTCCGCACTTCGCGCCGCGTCGACGAACCATCGCTCGCGCACCCGCCGAGCACGCCCATCGCCACCCCAAACACGATGCTCGCCCGACGTCGGACCTTCACCAACAATTCACGCCTCATCGCTCACGCCTCGACCATCACCTTGAACCCGCCCTGGGCCATCCGCTTGAGATCAAAGGGCATGTTGTTCGGATCACACGTCAGCCGCTTGTCGCTCATCACCTTCGCGATCACGCGATTGCGGTCGGCCTTGTTCTTGTACAGAATCCACGAGAACAGAATCGTCTCGCCCCGCTTCGGCTTGACCAACTTCGCGAACGGCACCCCGAAATTCTTCGGCGTTTCCTCGAGAATGCACTCCTTGTAGTCGAGCGCACCATGCTCCTTCCACACCTTGGCCGCGACCTTCGCGAGCTTCTTGTACGCCGCCATCTTGCTCGTCTTCACCGGCAGCACGAATCCATCCACATATCCCATGGTCTGCTCCTTGTGTGAGTGTCCGCCGATCATACCGCGGTTCGCCGTCGCGCACCCGCTTCTGAATCCGGCCCTCGCCCGCTTTCCCCCACTAGGATTCATCCAGGTGCCGTCTGAATTCGCCAACTCCGATCGCCCCGTGATCGCCATCTCCATGGGTGATCCAGCCGGAATCGGCGCGGAAGTCATCGTCAAGGCCCTGGCGGGCCCCAACGCTCAATCCAACCTCCGCTCGCTCGCCCGATTCCGCATCCTCGGCTCCGCCGGCACGCTCGATCGCGCTGCCGCCAACGCCGGAATCACGCCCTTCTGGCGCGTGGTCGATCACGATCGGCTCGGCGACGCGAACGTGCTGAACCCGCCATCGGGCGACAGTTCTGCCGAGGGCGACGTGCTCGTGATCGATCGGCATGGCTCGCACGAAGTCTCGATGGGCAAGGTCAGCGCCGCCGCGGGGCACCTCTCGTTCCACTTCGTCGACGATGCGATCGCGATGGCGCTCCGTCCCGCAGGCGACCCGTGGCGCGCCGATGCGATCGTCACCGGGCCGATTTCCAAAGAGGCCTGGAAGCGGGCAGGGCACGGGCGATATCCCGGGCACACGGAACTGCTCGCGGAGCGTTGCGGCATTCCCTCGGCCGCGATGCTCTTCCACGCGCCCGCTGAATCGGGCGCCGGCCGGCGCGAGCTCAACGTCGTTCTGGTCACGATCCACGTGCCACTGATGCGCGTCGCTGGGCTGCTCTCGCCCGATCGCATCGCGCGAGTGATCGAGCAAGGCGCGGCCGCCGTTCGCGAATTCGGGCATGATTCGCCCCGCGTCGGCGTCTGCGGGCTCAATCCCCACGCGGGAGAGCACGGGCTGATGGGCGACGAGGACGATCGCGTCATCGTCCCCGCGATCGAACTCGCCCGCTCGCGCGGCATCAACGCCGAAGGCCCATTCCCCGCAGACACCATCTATAACGCCGCCCTCCGCGGGCGATTCGATCTGATCGTCGCGATGTACCACGACCAGGGGCTCATCCCCATCAAAGTGCTCGCCTGGGATTGTGCCGTCAACGTCACGCTCGGGCTCCCCATCATCCGCACCAGCCCCGACCACGGCACGGCGTTCGACATTGCGGACCAGAACATGGCCGACGCCGAGAGCATGACCTCCGCGATCGAGCTGGCGGTCCGGCTGGCCAAGCGGAAGGCCGCGACGGCGCGATAGCCAGTTCCAAACGACAGACTTTCCCGCTCGCGCCCGATCTCCGGCTATCATCCGCACCCACGAACCCAAGGCCCAACCTTCATGTCCGACACGCGCGTTCCAACCAGCGCGGGCGACGCCACGCCCGTCAGCCCGCTCCGCGAGCTCCTCGCCATCGCCGGCCCGACCGTCGCGACGATGACCTCGTACACCCTCATGACCTTTACCGACAAGTGGCTCGTCTCGCGCCTCGGACCCGAATTCGTCGGCGCCCAAGGCAACGGCGGCGTGGCGGCCTGGGTTCCTCAGTCCATCGCCGTCGGCACCCTCAACGTCATCAACAGCTTCGTCTCCCAAAACCTCGGCGCCGGACGCGCCGATCGCGGGCCCGCCTATGCCTGGAACGGCCTGTGGCTCTCCGTCATCTACTGGATCGTCGTGCTCCTCCCACTCGCCGGCGCGCTGCCGGGCATCTTCAGCTCCACCGGCATGGACCCGCAGCAGGCCGCGTGGGCCGGTGAATACGGGCGAATCCTCCTCTTGGGCAGTCTACTCAATCTCTGGACGCGCGGGCTCTCGCAGTTCTTCTATGGCATGCACCGCGCCGGCGTCGTCATGACCGCCGGTATCGCCGCCAACGTCGTCAATCTCTTCATCTCCGCCGTCCTCGTCTTCGGCAATGGCCCGGTGCCCGCGGATCTCGGCCTCTTCGGACGAGTCTGCGGCGACATCGGCGTCGCTCTCGGCATCGCGCCCATGGGCATCGCAGGCTCGGCCTGGGGAACCGTTATCGCCTCGGGAATCGAGTTCCTCATTCCGCTCGCCGTCTTCCTCGGCCCGAAGATGAACGCCGCCTGCCACACCCGGCGCGCCTGGCGCTGGAGCATGTCGCATGTGAAGGACATCGGGCGCGTCGGCTGGCCCGCGGGCCTCATGTTCGGCAACGAGATGGTCTGCTGGGCGGTGTTCATGGTGTACCTCGTCAGTCACTTCGGGCGCGAGCACGCCTCCGCGGGCTGGATCGCCCACCAGTACATGTCGCTCTCGTTTATGCCCGCCGTTGGAATCTCCGTCGCCTGCCAGGCCGTCGTCGGCAAGCAGATCGGCGCCGGCCGCCCCGACCTCGCCGAGAGACGCGCCTGGCTCGCCACGCGCCTGGCCATCGTCTACATGGGCATCTGCGGCGTGCTCTTCGTCGTCTTCCGCGCCGACCTCATCCGCCTCTTCATCGAGGACGACACGCCCCCCGACCAGATCGCCGAACTCGTCCGCCTTGGCTCCATGATGCTCATCGCCACCGCCGCCTTCCAGCTCTTCGACGCCACCGCGATGGTCATGTCCGGCGCGCTCCGAGGCGCGGGCGACACCGTCTTCGCCGGCGTCGCCACGCTCATCGCCTCGTGGGTCATCATCGTCGGCGGCGGGTTCTTCATGATCCGCGTCTTCCCGGAACTCCAATCGCTCGGACCCTGGATCGCCGCCGCGGCCGACATCTTCGCCCTGTGCCTCCTCCTCCTTGGTCGGTTCCTGACCGGGAAGTGGAAGCACATGAGGCTCGTCGAGCCCCCAACCACCGGAGAGGCTTGAGAGCGAACGCCAGCCCCCCTAACGTTTCTCCCACGACCGGGCCCGCGCGAGGCGGCCGGTCCCTTAAAGAGGATGCATCGGATGTCGCATGATCCGCTGGACACGGTGATTGGTGTTGAAGAATCCGTCCGCCGCGATACCCAGGCCGCCCAGGCCCACGGCTCCGCGGCCCGAAAGCTGCGCAACAGCGGCGACCACGAGGCCTGCATCGCCGAGCTGCGCAAGGCCGTCGCCGCCGACCCCGAGAACCCCGACAACCTCTTCATGCTCGGCTATGAACTCGACCGCGTCGGCGAAGAAGAGGAAGCCATCGCGATGTACGAGCAGGCCTGCTCGCAGGTCCCCGCGCCAATCAACGCGCTGGTCAACCTCGCCATCCTGTACGAGGATCGCGGCGACTTCGTCCGCTCCGAGCGCTGCCTGCGCCAGGTGCTCGAAACCAACCCGAACCACCCGCGCGCCCGCCTGTACATGAAGGACGTGCAGGCCAGCCGCGAGATGATCGTCGAAGAAGACGAGAATCGCGACACGTTCAAGCGCAAGGCGCTGCTCGACACCCCCGTCACCGACTTCGAACTCTCCGTCCGCGCCCGCACCTGCCTGAAGAAGATGAACATCCGCTCGCTCGGCGACCTCCTCCGCATCACCGAGGCCGAACTCCTCAGCTACAAGAACTTCGGCGAGTCGAGCCTCCAGGAAATCAAGCAGATGCTCACCGCCCGCGGCCTGCGCCTCGGCCAAGGCCTCGAAGACGCTCACCGCGCCGCGCGTCGCGCCCTGCAGGAGCAGTACAAGGGCACCGGCCAGGAGCAGACGCTGGGCAAGCCCGTCACGGACCTCAACTTCTCCGTCCGCGCCCGCAAGGCGCTTCAGCTGCTCAACATCCACACCGTGGGCGACCTCGCCAGCCACACCGAGGCCGAGCTCATGGGCGTCAAGAACTTCGGCGCCACCTCGCTCAAGGAAATCCGCGAGCGCCTCACCGAGTTCAATCTCACGCTCCGCAAGCTCGATCCGTAATCCGCATCACGCGGCCCAAACAATCCAACGTCCCCACCAAGCCGGGCCATTCGCCCGGCTTTTTTCATTGCATTTCGGCTTTGCCGCGCACCCGCTTGGGCCTGACAAGGCACCGAATAATGGACGTTGGCCTGATCGCAATTCCATGGACCGCTCACCGTGTCCATCCAACTGACCTTGGAGGGGGAAATCTCCTCCAAACTCATTGACTTCAGTCCTGCGATTCGCTAGTTTCGAACGGTGCTGCGTTCGCGGCGCGCGAGATTGGAGAAGGAGACGTCCATGCGACGCTCTGGCGTAGTTGGGATTGCTCTCGGCACGATGATCGCGGCATCCCCCGCTGCCGGTCAACGTGGAGTTTCATTCACACCGATCGATGGCCTCCCGGGCGATAATCCCTATCGGAGTATCGTCCAAGGGTTGTCAGGTGACGGCCGCGTCGCGTACGGCACGGTTCGCACCGTCGGGCGCTGGGAAGCGATGGTGTGGACGCGCGACCAAGGTACGCGATCGATCGGCGGGCTTGTCGTCAATGATGCAAGCTTTGACGGATCGGTCATGGTAGGGCAAGACGGTCGATGGACCCAGCAGACCGGCTGGGTTCAACTCCCGAAGCCTCCGGGCGCCACATCAGGGTTCAAAGCCGGTGGGATTTCGGACGATGGACGAGTCGTGGTTGGTTTCGCTGACCGTGGCGAAAACGATCAAGCGGTTCGTTGGAGCGCGGAGTCCGGGAGTTCATGGCTGCCGATGCCGCCCGAGGTCCGCAACCCTCTCGCCAAAAACGCCGGCGCAGATGGGTCCATCATCTCCGGGCACGATGACGGCGGCGACGGCGGCTGGGTCACCGATGGTGTCACATCCGTTCGTTTGAGTGCCGCCATCCACACCGTGATGGACATGACGCCCGACGGCACGACATTCGTCGGCGAGCGGGGAATGCTCACCAACTGCGGCTACATTCTGAGCCCGGAGCTCGGCCTTTACGAGATTCCAAACATGCTCCATCACCAAACCGGGATCGCGTGGAGCGTCACGAGGGACGGAAAAACGGTCGTCGGCGGCGCCGGGTACAGCCTTCACACCGCGTACATCTGGGATCTCGAACACGGCACACGGTCAATCCAGGCCATGCTGGAAGAACTCGGAGCCGATCTGCAGGGATTTCGCCTCACGGAAGCCAGGTCCATCTCACATGATGGAACCGCCATCGTCGGGATGGGCGTAAACAGTCTGGGGTTCGAGCAAAGCTGGATAGCGACCATTCCAACTCCGGGCACCATGACCTGTCCCCTCTTGGCCATGATAACTCTTCTTCGCCGCCGCCGCTGACAGCTCGCGCTTCTCTCCAACTCCGGCGCATCGCTCGCACAATAATCTGTTGTAGAGGGTGATACACTCGCCGAGGCCCGCGGCCACGGCACTCCGCCTCTCGGTCGGTCCGCTCCACGACCTGAGTCTTGATCGCGCCGTGAACGGCGCGGACCCCTCTCGGAATGCAAAAAGCGCGGGGCTGTGGCCCCGCGGCTTTGGAAGGACAACGGATGGGACGTGAGATCGGATCGCTCGTCGGCGTGATCACTTCGCGCCGGCCTTCTTCTTGGCGGTGAAGGTGGGCACGCCGTCGCCCTTCTCGAAGAGATCGGCGAACTTGAAGCCCTTTCGGCTCTTCCAGTTCTTGCGGTGGAAGGCGTCGCTGGCGAGGATCGGGAACAGCGCCGTCAGCTCGCCGAAGACCATCTGCTCGTGGACGACGTCGACCTTGCCCCAGCTGCAGGCTTCGCGGAGGGTGGAGCCGGAGAGCGCGCCGTCGCGGCTGTCGGCGACGGTCATCTGGACGGCGTACTTGTGCATGCCGATGTCGCCGCGGGCCTTGCCGCCCTTGCGTTCGTTGAGAAGTTCGGCGGCGACGACGATGTCCTGGGCGAAGTTCTTGGGCACGCCGCCGCCCATCATGAGCAGGCCGGTGTCCTTGCAGGCGAGCTTGATGTCGGTCAGTTCGCGGAAGTCCTTGCCGGAGTCGAAGGCGACCAGGCCGCGGCCTTGCTCGATGGCCTCGGTCTGCTGGAGCACGATGCCGAAGCCGGCGGAGCAGTCGCTGAAGGCGGGGACGAAGATGGGGACGCGCTTCTGGTAACAGGCTTTGACGATCGAGTCGTTCTTGGCGTGCTTGGCGTTGTTGGCGAGGTAGGCGCCCATGGCCTCGATGAACTCGCGCGAGCTGTAGGCGCCGGGTTCGAACTGGTTGAACACCTCGTGGGTGGCGGCGTCGCAGGCGCGGAGGTCGTCCTCGTCGATGTAGGTGTCGTAGATGCGGTCGATCATCCAGTTGCGAAGGGTCATGTCGTCGACGGGCGGGGCCTCGGGCGAGCCGGGCGCGATGTAGTGCTTGAAGCCCAGGCCCTCGAAGAAGTCCTGGTCGACGATGTTGGCGCCGGTCGAGACGATGGCGTCGACCATGTTGTTCTCGATGAGCGTGATGATGGCCTTCTTCAGGCCGGCCGAGATGAGCGAGCCCGCGAGCGTCAGGATGACGGCGCAGTCCTTGTCCTTGAGCATCATCGAGTAGATGTCTGCGGCGTGGGCGAGGGTGCGCGAGGAATAGGCCATCTCGCGGTAGCTGTCGATGATGGGCCGGGCGTCGAACGCGGTGATGTCGATGTGCTCGACGGGGCGGGAGAGAAGCTCTTTCTTGGTCCACTTGCCGTTTGCCATGGGGCGTCTCCTGAATGCACCGAATCGCCAACGCTCAGCTCGCCGGTTGGTCCAAACCAGCGACATGCCCGAGCCCCATTTGGCCATTTGACAATGTGGCCATCCGGGATTTGGCTTTGCCGACCAGCCCCCCTGGCCGAGCGTGTTGTGAGTTGGCCCGCCGGGGGTGGCGGCGGACATAGAGATGATACGCGGATTGGGCTCAGCGATTTCGCGAGCTCGAAGGGAGCGGGCGAGCCTTACTCCCCAAAAACACGACGAGCTCGGAACCGAAGCCCCGAACCCGCCGGTGGTGTAGAACAGTTCGTTACGACTGTTCCGTCGTGACTGGTTGTCGCTCGGATTTGGGCCGTCCCGTGGTCCGAACACTCCGAATATGCCACCGATTTCTGGCCTTGCCACCGAAGTTGGCAAGAATCTGTGGCTCTTTCCGGACGCTTGCGCCTTTCAAGGGCTCGGCCGGCCCGGACGGGGCGGTAAGATACCGAACTTACCCCGGATTTTCACCGGGGCGGAGCTTCGGACAAGTTTTCCACAATTCGAATCGGGCTTTTACCAACCTCGCAAATCGGGCCTGCGGGGCCTACAGTCGCCCCCTATGGCAGTGAATATACGTGCGTTGTTGGGGTCTGATGCCGATCGTCTGCTGGGCCACACATGCAAGACAGTTGAAAACGCGCGGCTTCACCTGCCCGGGCCCGACTTTCTTGATCGGGTCGTGGCCCAGTCCGACCGGTCGCCGGTGGTGATGCGGAACTTCCAGACGATGCTGAACGCCGGCCGCCTTGGCGGCACGGGCTTCGTGTCGATCCTTCCGGTCGACCAGGGGATCGAGCACTCGGCGGGCGCGTCCTTCGCTCCGAACCCCGACTACTTCGACCCCGAGAACATCGTGAAGCTGGCGCTCGAGGGCGGGTGCAACGCGGTCGCGTCGACGCTGGGCGTGCTGGCGGCGGTGTCGCGCAAGTATGCCCACAAGATCCCGTTCCTGGTGAAGTTCAACCACAACGAGATGCTGACGTATCCGAACGTGCACCGCCAGAGCTACTTCGGCTCGATCCGCCAGTGCTATGAGCTCGGCGCGCTGGCCGTCGGCGCGACGATCTACTTCGGCAACGATTCGGCCCGCGACGAGATCGCGTACGTCTCCGACATGTTCGAGGAGGCGCACCAGCTCGGCATGGTCACGGTGCTCTGGTGCTACACCCGCTCGCCCGGCTTCAAGGTGAAGGGCGCGGACGGCAAGAGCACGGACTACCACGCGTCGGCCGACCTGACCGGGCAGGCCAACCACCTCGGCGCGACCATCAAGGCCGACATCATCAAGCAGAAGCTCCCGACGAACAACGGCGGGTACGCCGCCATCAACAGCGGCGGCTCGTCGTACGGCAAGTGGGACAAGCGCGTGTACACGAACCTGTGCGGGAGTGACGAGGCCGGCAACGGCGGGCACCCGATCGACCTGTGCCGTTACCAGATTCTGAACAACTACATGGGCCGCGTGCCGCTGATCAACTCGGGCGGCGCGAGCAAGGGGGCCAGCGACCTTGCGGAGGCGGTGGCGACGGCCGTCATCAACAAGCGCGCCGGCGGCATGGGCCTGATCTCGGGTCGCAAGGCGTTCCAGAAGCCCTTGAAGGACGGCGTGTCGCTGCTGCAGGCGATCCAGGACGTGTACCTGGACAAGAGCGTGACGGTGGCGTAGGATCTGCTATCTCTAATAGTAGGCCATATGATAAATCCGAATCAGGAATTCAATTCGTCGGCGAATCAGGGCAAGAGAGAGCCAATACAAAACGCCCTACTTGCGATGTGGATTACATTTTTTTTGTCGATTATCATAGTTGTCGGCGTTGTATTGTACTCATGGCATTCGGCTTCTCCTGGTGAGTCATGGTTCAAGTCGGCTGCGGCTACGGTACTCGAAACTAGTCATCTAATTGCTGGAATCGCAATCATTACCGTATCTCCTATTGGTATATATTATCTTATTAGATATGAACATGCAAAGACCCGCGGAGCCGAAATCGAGTCAGACCGCCTCGCCAGGGACGTTGAACGGCTAAAAGCTGCGGAGGCGCTCAACAGGTCGATCGCAGATCAGCAACAGGATCTCGCTGCATTCGTAGGAAAGGAAGTGAGATCTGCTCTTGCATCTGCGGGCTCTAGAAGTACAGTGGCTTCGGATGCAAGCGGGCATCCTGGGCTTGACCCAACCCTATCTCCATCTGTTCTTGGAGAAAGACTGAATCACTTTAGAGAGGAGAAGGAGACTCTGTGCGACGTGCTTTTTCGGATTCTGATTGAGAGAATTGTCACGTTGCGAGGAGTCAATGATCGAGCAGTATTCGTCCTGATCGATTCTGGAAGCACGTTGTTCCCACTGTTTCGGCGATTCGGCCGATGGGCAGTATCGGAGCGGATCGCCTCTCTTGCAGAGAATCCGCAGACGCTTGGCCGTTTTCGGCTAATCACTAACAGCGTCGCGGGAATCGCCGAACTAGCGATTCACGGCAGGCTATCAGACGACGACCGATACTCCGAACTTGCGCTCAAGGCCGAGTTGATCGGCGGCGTTCCACTCGCGGTCTATTCCGCCACGGTTGGACCTTCGGCGATCCGATACTTGACAGAACTAAAATCCATGCCCATTCGAGATGTAGCTGGTGGCGATAAAAACAATAGGCCGAATCCATATGTTATCGGAATCACTACTGGCAATTATATATTTCTTGGAAAAGACCATGGTGATATTAGAATGGTAGCAAGGGGAGATGGGCATCGAGAATTCAAGGAAGCCCTGTGCAACGTTTCGGACGAGATATTTGTAGTTGGACCATTAGGAAAATTTGTTGCAGAAACAAGTGACATTGATCTCGAACTCTTCAATCAAAAACTCGGTTATGAACTTGCGAGTCAGGATCTTCGTAGACGCCCATATGAATATGTGAATGTCAGTGGCAATCTTGACCGTGTTCATGCGATCACGACGTTTCGCCCGTTTGTCGGTGGTCGGAACTATTTGCTTCAAACGCACGGCGCTGTAATCAAGTCAAGACTTGAGGCCAACGGTAGGCATGTCGTTGAGATAAAAGACAAGTGGTCACCAGGTTTTTATGAGGCGATTAGATTGGCAAAGACCGCGACACTGGACGGGCTCGGTCACATCGTTTTGGAATTTCAGGATATTCCGGGTGATGTCTATGAGCAACTGAAGATGGAGCTTCCTCACGAGAATGTTCGCACCTCGGAAGTGCGTGATCAGTTTTTTGGTGTCAAGATGTGATGCGGTGTCCCCGAGTGTTGGCAAGGAATTTCGAAGGCTTGGGCTCCTGCCTGCGAGGAGAGCAGAACGAGGCCGAGCAGCGCCCACGCGTAATGGCGGCGGGTCTTGCGGAGCGCTGCTTCGGAGCGGGCGACATGGCCGCACTCGGGGCACTTGAGGTCCTTGGCGCCGGCCATGTCGTATGCGCAGCGCGGGCATCGGAGGCGGCCACGCGAGCGATCCCAGAACAGCGCCAGCAGCAGCATGATCGCTCCGGCGGCGAAGACGTACCAGATGGTGATCTGAAGCCACGTCGGAAACTCGAAGTAGCCCATGAGTTCAGCGTATCAAGTGCGAGGACCTCGAGTCACCCGCAACACACGCCCGATGCGACATCATTCCTTGTTCTTCATCGCGTTCTTGCAATGCTCCAGCGTGCGGCGAGCGAGAACCACACGGCCCGCCTCAAAAACAAAAAAACGCCCGGCTCTTCACCGGGCGTTGCTCGCGCGAGGCGAACTCCTCTCTCGCTCTTCTCGATTCCGGTGCGCTAAAGCACTCGCGCCGGGGAATAGGTGTCGCGCGGAAGCACACACGCGCGCGTGGGTGGGAGCTCTTACGAGCCGCGGCGCCGGCGCAGCGCCAGCACGCCCGCGCCCGCCAGGGCCGCCAGCGCGCCCGGCGCGGGGACGACGGTGATCGCGCCCACCTGCGATCCGCCTCCGATCGCGCCGATCATCGTCGCGGCCCCGGTGTTGAGATTGATCGTCCAGAACGTGCTCTGCCCGAGCGTTGCATCCTGCACCGACGCGTATGCGATGCCGGAAAGACCGGAGATGTCGAAGCCCACCTGATCGTTGAGGTTCACGCCGAGCGAACCGACCGTGGTGAGCGTGCCGGCGCTGTTGGCCTGCTTGACGAGGATGTCGAGGTTGGTGTCGATGCCGTAGAGCTGCGTCGAGGTCGCGCCCTTCTTGCTGTTCGTGTACGCGGAGCCGACCACGTTGGGGTTCATCCCTTCGTTCGCATCGCCCATCGCATAGAAGAGGGCGGTGGCGTTCGTGGAGGCGGCGGTGATCGGATTGAGCACCAGGTTCTGGTCGGCCTCGCTCACGACGCGGATGCGGTCGATGACGGGGTTGAAGTCAAAGCCGAACGACGAGCCGTTCAGCGTGTGCGCGAACGTGCCGGATCCCACCTGCATCGCCATGCCGGTCATGGCGTTGATCTTGTAGAGCATGCTGAAGGAGCCGAGCGCGTAGAGCTCGTTGGTCGCGGGGCGGAAGTCCAGCCCACGCACCTGCTCGTTGGCGGCCATGCCCCAGATCGCGACGCCCGACAGGATCGTCGTCGGTGCGTTCGAGTCGAACGAGATCAGCGTCTGGTTCTCCGTCACGCCGTAGACCAACTCGCCGGCGCGGGCGGCCTGTCCGAGCGGGGCGGCGAGCGCGGCGAGCGCGACAAGCGTGGCGGGGGTGAGTGCGGCGATGTTCTTCTGCATGATGCTCTCTCCTCGTGTGTTGAAGCCATGGCGCATCCACGCACGCGCCATGCGTGCGGACCGCCCTTGATAATCGACCGGGGCGGAAATCCCGGACGCCCCTCCTTCGCGGCTGAGGCCCGACCCGGTTTTTGGAGCAACCGATTTTCTTTTGCGGTCGAATCGCGGTAGGCTATCTCCGCAGGTGTGATTCCACACCGCATGGTCGAGTAAGCGGCTCGGGGAGCGTGTGCTGACACTGTTGCAGCGAATCTCGCGGGGGGACGAGTCCGCCGTCACGCAGTGCGTGGACGAATACGGCGGGCTGGCGTGGCGCCTCGCGACACGCTACCTCGGCGCGGCAAGCCCGGAGATCGAGGACGCGGTGCAGGACGTGTTCACGGAGCTTTGGCTGAACGCTCGCCGGTTCGATCCCGCCAAAGGAACCGAGCCGGCGTTTGTCGCGACGATCATCCACCGACGACTCACGGACTATCAGCGAAGGCGTGCGGCCCGCGCCCGCCTCGCGTCGAACGTTGCGGCGCGATCCGGCGAGGGCGAGGCCACGCCGCGCGGGCCCGAGCGCCTGGCGGACTATGTGAAGGACCAGGACCTCGGGCACGTCGTCCGCGCCTTCGACACGCTGCCGGACGAGGAGCGGACCGCCCTGTGGCTCTCGCTGCACCGCGGGCTCTCCCATAGCGAGATCGCCAGCGCCACGCACTCACCACTCGGCACGGTCAAGACACGATTGCGGCGCGGCCTGTCGCGGCTGACGGAGGCCCTGCGACCGGTGCTGGGGGGCATGGCGCAGCCGGCCGGCCAGGAGCGTGGCGCATGAGCACACCCATGGAGCGCGAACGCCTGATGGAATTGCTCGCGGGCGAACAGCTCGGCGAGCTGACAATCGACGAACGGCGCGAACTTGATGAACTGATGGCGGCGGCCTCGGCCGAAGACATGGCGGCCGCCAAGGCGATCGAAGGAAGCGCCGGCGATCTGATGCGGGCCTTTGACCGCGCCGACGCGGGCGATCGGGCTCGCCTCGCGTTGCCGGGCGCCGTCCGTGACAAGCTCGTGGCCCAGGGACGTGTCTTCGCGCTGGCCAGCGCGGGCGTAAGCGCCGGAGAAGGCACGGCCGCGGGGAAGCGTCCGCCGGTTGGCGCTGGGCTTTCGTCAACGCGCGACCATGCCGGGGCAAACATGCGGATCGAGGCCCGCCGCAACCCCGTGTGGCCCTGGCTGTCGGTGGCGGCGGTCCTGATCGTCGCCGGCGGCGGGCTGATGCTCACGCTGGGATCACTCCGAGAGAAGCAGCGCGAGCTGGCGGCCTCTCGACTCGCGCTCGAGCAAGCCAAGGTCGAACTGACCTCGATGACCGATCGCGTGAAGGCCAACGACGTGATGCTGGCCCAGGCGCAGTCCCACGCCGACGGCCTCAAGAAGGACCTGGCGAGCGCGGCGACGGCGCTCAGCGCCGAACGCGCCGCGGCCGCCGCGGAGGCCCAGCGCTCGGTCGATCTTGCCAGACAACTCGCCGACGCGACGCGAAAGGTGACCGAGACCGGCAGGGACCTGGATGCCGCGAAACTTCGCATCGCGATGTACGAGAAGCCGGTCGACCCGGCGACGCTCCAGCAGAATCGAACCAAGCTGCTCGAAGTGCCGGGCACGGTGCGGGTGGCGTGGAAGCCCTTTGATTTGCCCAACAACCCGGCCGAGCAGGGGCAGGTGCAGGGCGATGTCGTGTGGAACGATGAACTCCAGCAGGGCTACCTGCGCTTCGTCGGGCTGAAGGTGAACGATCCCAAGGCCGAGCAGTACCAGGTATGGCTGATCGACGAGCGCGGGATGGAGCAGAAGGTCGGCGGCGGGGTCTTCAACGCCAGCGCCGATGGCGAGATCGTCGTGCCGATCGCGCCGGGGATCGATGTCGGGCGAGTCGCGCTCTTTGCCATCACCATCGAGAACCCGGGCGGGACGTGGGTTCCTGACCTGAAACGCCGCGTCGTGGTCGCGCCGCGCGACGCGGGGTGAGCAGAAGTCACGAAGTCACGAAGTCACGAAGTCACGAAGTCACGAAGTCACGAAGAGAAATCCTCGTGAGTCGTGAGTCGTATGTTGTCAGTCGCGCAAAGCGAGCCGCGCTACTCCAGGTACGTGTACCCTTCCATCCCCTGGTCATAGAACTTGAGCAGCGCCTGCCCGTCCGCGACGGACATGGTGCCGGCCTTCACCGCCCGCTCCACGTCGCGCCGCATGGCGCGGATCAGATCCTCGCTGTCATACTGCACATACGACAGCACTTCCTTCACGGTGTCCCCTTCGACCACCTCGTCGAGGTCCCAGTCGCCCACGCCCGGCGAATCGTCGAACGACACATGCACCACATGCGTATCGCCGTAGAGGTTGTGCAGGTCGCCCAGCACTTCCTGGTACGCGCCGACGAGCGCGACGGCCAGGTAATACGGCTCGTGCTTCCCATCCGCCGGCACCGCGCCGTTGGGCGCCGCAGGATCGTGCCCGTTGGCGTGCTTGAGTTCGTGGAGTTCCAGCACAGTCTTGCAGGCCTGGCGCTTGTCGATGAACTTGTCGACCTGGCCGTCGGAGTCGCAGGTGATGTCGGCGAGGATCGCCCGCCGCGTCGGCTCCTCGTCGAGGCGATGCACCGGCACGATCGGAAAGAGCTGGTCGATCGCCCAGTGGTCCGGCATGCTCTGAAAGATCGAGAAGTTGACGTAATAGATGTCGCTCAAGACCTGCGGCAGGTCCTGCAGGTCGTCGGGCAACTCGCCCTTCTGGCTGGCGGTCGCCAGGACCTTTCGCCCCACGGCCCAGAACAATCGCTCGGTCGCGGCGCGGAGCGGGAGCGAGAGATAGCCGAGGTTGAAGAGGCTCATCGCCTCGTCGCGCGCCTGCACCGCGTCGTGATACACCTCAACCAGGTTCACCCGCGGCTGGGTCAGCGCCTCATACGCGTCGATGAGCTCCAGCACCGGCTGCGGGCGCTCGCCCTCCTTCTCCATCAGCTCCTTCACCCCCGGCAGGTTGGGGTCGCTCGGAAAGTGCGTCTTTCCCAGCACGTCGATGATCAGCAGCGACGAGTGCGCCACCATCGCGCGCCCCGATTCCGACAAAATCCGCGGGTGCGGAAAGTTGTTCGAATCGCACACGCTCTTGACGCGGTAGACGATGTCCGCCGCGTACTCCGCCACGCCGTAGTTCACGCTCGACGGGCTGTCGGACTGGCTCCCGTCGTAGTCGATGCCCATGCCGCCGCCCACGTCGATCGTGTCCAGCCCCGCGCCCAGCTTCTTGAGTTCGCAATAGATGTGCGCCAGCTCGTTCACCGCCGCCTTCACCTTGCGGATGTCGCCGACCTGGCTCCCGATGTGGAAGTGGATCATGCTGAGGCAGTCGGCCATGCCGTGCTGCTTGGCGTACTCCACCGCCTGGATCAGTTCGGTCACCGTCAGGCCGAACTTCGAGCGCATCCCCCCCGACGACTCCCAGCGCCCGGTTCCCTGCGTGCTCGGCTTGGCCCGCAGCCCGATCCGCGGGCGAACGTTGTACTTCGCCGCGTGCCGGATGATGAGTTCAAGGTCGCTGAAGCGTTCGACGACGGGGATGATGTGGCGACCCAGCTTGGTCGCGAGGATGACCGTCTCGATGAACTCCGAGTCCTTGAAGCCGTTGCACACGACGGGCATGGACGGGAGGTTCTCAGTGAGTCCGAGCACGGCCAGAAGTTCCGGCTTGCTGCCAGCCTCGAGGCCGAAGCCCAGTTCCTTGCCCAGTTCGCGCAGCTCCTCGCACAGCGGCCGCTGCTGGTTCACCTTGATCGGGTACACGCAGCAGTAGTTCCCCGTGTACTGGTGCTCGGCGATCGCGGCGTCGAACGCCAGCCTGATCTCCATCAACCGATGCCGCAACAGGTCGCGGAATCGAATGATCACCGGCGTCGAGATCTCGCGCTCGCGCAGACCCTCGACCACCTCGCAAAGATCGATCTGACGCTTGGGATCGCGCTCGGGCATCACGACCAGGTGTCCCGACTGGTTGACCGTGAAGTACCCGTTCCCCCAGTTGTGTATCCCGAAGAGCTTGGCCGAATCCTCGACGCTCCACGGACGCGGGGATTGGGGGGTGTTGGACGCGCCGAGCGGCGCGGACGGCGATATTCCGGGCGTGATGGTGGCCATGGTGAACAGATCGACTCGCGCGTTCTCGGGGTTGAGCCCCGTCATCCGCCGGTCGAGAGAAGCCCCCAAGATCGCGGGGCGCACATGGGCCGACGCCGATCGTCGCCCGGACGTGGTGGCGAATGCTCGGTCGATCAACGCGCCCCCCGCGATGTCGCACGCCTTGCGTGACGCGCCGGCCGGGCCTTCCGTTGATCCCGCGGCGAACTCCGCCGCGCGCTGACCGATCCGTGCGAGACGCCTCCGGCTCCACCCCGGCATGCGTCCCCGGTTGCCACCACCATCAAAACAATACCGACTCCGCGCCGCCAAGCAAGCGCGAGTCCGTGCAATCTCCGTGAACATGAACGCGGGCGACACGCGACGACGATCGCAAACGCTCTACCGCGCCCCACACCCAAAGCACGCCCACGCCGTCCCCTCGTCGATCGCCTGCTCCCGCGCGATCGCCGCGCGCCCCGGCATGTCCGCCCGCCGCCGCTCCACCGCCGCCAGAATCGAGTCCTCCGGCTCGGCCCGGACGATCGGCACATCGCTCCCAAAGACCAGCGATCGTCCGGGAACAAGCCCCGACTCGATCAGCTCGCGGATCGGCAGCACGCGATCAAGCCTGTGCGGCAGGTACCGCGCCAACGCCTCGATGTCCGCCAGCAAGTGACACGGCTGCAGACTCGCCGTCACGCCCAGCCCGGCGAAGCGCGCCACGTCCGCCGCGTCGATCACCTCCGCGTGCTCGACCCGAACCCTCACCACGCCCCGCCCGCCCCCGCTCGTCCAGGCTTCCACCGCATCCAGCACCGTGCGAACCGCGGCATCGCCGATCGCGTGCGCCGCCAGCTCGCCTCCATCGCCCAACACCCCATAGACCGCGCGCATCGCGTTCACGACGTCCCCCACGCCCATCAGCGCCTGCCCTCGCGGAAAGCCCGGCGCGGGATCGCGATAGTCCGTGAGCATCGCCGCCGTGCGGCTGTTGAGCGTGCCGTCGACGAAAATCTTCCCGCCCCGCAGACGCAACCGCGACGACTCCCACCCCGCCCGCGTGCCCGCGACCTCCGCCAGCGCCGCGACCGGCGCATACAGCCCAACGTCGCACGCCAGCGACCCCTCGCGCTCAAGCTGATGCAGGATCGGCCCCAGCCACGACGGCGAGAGCATGTCCTCCACGTGCGCATAGCCCAGCGCCGAGAGGGCCCGGAGCGATGACGCGACGTGGCGAACCCGTGCCGCCCCGTCGGGCTCGGGCGCGGCGTTCCACGCCCGGCTTGCCGCACCCTCGAGCAAAACGCCCGTGGCTTCCCCCGCCGCATCCACGCACACCACGCCCCCGGGCTCGATGCGATCCCCCGCCCTGATCTTCGCCGCTCTCATCGCCGCCGAGTTCGCGCACGCCGAGTGATGATCGAACGACATCACCACGCACGGCTTGGCTCCCGTCGCGCCGTCCAGCTCGCGGATGCTCGGCCACCGGGCCTCGGGCCACGATTCGATCCGCAAACCATGCGCAAGCACCCAAGCCCGGCTCCCATCCGACGCCGCCCGCGCGATCGCGTCCAGGCATTCCGCCAGCGAGCGGCACCCCGAAAGGTCGAGCATCTCCATCGACCGCCCGTGCGCGGCGATGTGCGCGTGCGCCTCGCGCAGCCGATCGGGCTTCCCACCCCGCCTCCCATCAGGCGCTCCACCATGCATCGCCGCACTCCTTACGGCCTGTCCCCGGCACGCGCCAGAATGTCCGCCACCAACGACAACGCCTGCTCCGCATTCTTCGGCTCGATGTCGAACGGAATCCTGACAATGCCGAAGCGCGCCCGAATCGAGAGACCGTCCGGATCGACGCCTACGCAGATCGGCGCCTGTGGCTTCACATGAAGCGCCCGGTCGCAGGCCTCCGCCAGTCGCTCGCGATCGGCGTTCACGGTCCGGCAGATGGCCCCGATGACCTTGAGAAGCCGGTTGGGGACGCAGCAGTCCTCGCCGGAGGCGAGCGTGAGCCCCGATTTGATTGACTCGACCTCAAGAACACACAGCGTGCCCTCCGCCGGCTTGGCGTGATGCGCCTCGTAGTACGCGAAGGCGAAGACGCTGGGCTCGATCGCACGCGCCCGGCACAACAGCTGGAGCGAATCCGCGTTCTCGTCCGGCGTCATCAGCACCAGGTCCGCCGCCTCGTGAACGCCATCGTCATCGAGCAGCCATCCCGGTACCGGCGCCACCGGTTGCCCGGTCTCGGGGTCCAGCACGAAATACACGCTCTCGGCGTGGTCGTCGCCCAGCAGCACGCCCTCAAACAAGGAACGCAGACGCCGGGTGATCTCGCGGGGGCTCTCCTCAGCCATGGCCGATTGTTGACGGAAGAAGCCCCGGGGACCAGAACCGGTTGAGCCGCCAATGCCGGCCGAGCGGGATGGCGAATCGCAAAAACGACCGTGGGGCCGGTGAACCAGCCCCACGATCGCAGTTGACTTTTCGTTTGTGTGAGGCGGCCGGGCAGAGTGGCCCGGCGCCGGGCGTCGCTTCCGACGCCGCAAGAGCGCTTTACTTCTTGCTGCGCTTCTTGCTCTTCTTGGCGGTCTTGCCCTTCTTCTTGCCTTTCTTCTTCGCCATGTCAGACTCCTGAAAGAGTTGTCATCGAGAGACCTGT
>JADYYE010000198.1 GCA_020853815.1 Phycisphaerales bacterium | reverse complement strand
TGTGGGGCATCGAGCACGAGATGGCCGCGCGCATGAGCTACGAGGCGCGCACCGGGGCGATGGTCGAGGCGGCGGGGCTGATCCCGCACCCGACGCTGCCCGAGGTCGCGGGCTCGCCGGACGGCCTGATCGGGAGCGATGGCGGGCTGGAGATCAAGTGTCCGTTCAACTCCGCGATCCACCTGCGCACGGTGCTGGACGGGATGCCGGAGGAGCACACGCCGCAGGTGCAGGGCCTCATGCTCATCACCGGCCGCGCGTGGTGGGACTTCGTTTCCTTCGACCCGCGCCTGCCGGAAGACCTGCGCCTCTACGTGCAGCGGATCGAGCGCGACGATGGCGTGTGCGCGGCGCTCGCGGAGAATGTCGCCGCGTTCTGCGCGGAGGCGGATGAGTTGATGGAGCGCGTGGCCGAGAGTCGCGCGAAATGACCACGGGCACCCCGGCAACGGCGGATGGGTCAGATGCCGCCGCACTCTCACGAGTGACCTGCCATCGGACGCTGCCGGGAGCCCACCAATTGAGGAGTGATGATGGGACGAAACGCAGAAGCGCGTCGTTGGCGGTGCAATAACTGCGGGGCGATAACCGCCAACGCAGGGCTACTCACGGCCCCGAGCCCGTTCGATCCAAGCGACATCCTGACCGCGTGCCCGCGCTGTCTGTGCTGCGATGAGGGGTTTGCCCTCCTGTGCGACGAGCCCGGGTGCAATAGAGAAGCGCGCTGCGGATGGCCCACAGGTAACGACGCTGATGCGTTTGGCGGATACCGGCAAACCTGCCATAACCACTTTGCAGCCGCACCGATTGAGGAGTGATGATGGACGCGACCTACACAGCCGAGCAGTTGCGCGAGGACGCGCACAGGGCCGATGGAATCGGCACGATGGCCGACGGGGACCAACTCCGCGCCCACGCCGACGCGCTGGAGGAGAACGCGAGGCTGAGGGCCGAACTTGGCAAATTCTCTGATCGCAACGGATACGCTCTGCGCCAACGCGCCGAGAGCGCCGAAGCCGAACTTGCCAAGCTGAGGACAGCAGCCAACGATGATGATGCGCTGCGAGAGCGCATGGCCAACATCCTGACCCGCACGGCCGCCGCGCTCAAGGGCGAGCCGGGGCCGCTTACGCTGCACGATTGGAGCGGCTTGCCGGAGATCGCGGAGCGGGCCGCGTCCGACCTCGCCAAGCTGCGCCAGCACGCGGAGGCGATGGCG
>JADYYE010000016.1 GCA_020853815.1 Phycisphaerales bacterium | reverse complement strand
TCAGCGGGAGCACGCTCCGCAGCCGCAAGCAGAACACGATGTTCGCCGAGGCCGCCCTCAAGGTCGTCGCCTACGCCGTCAAGGTGTAGGCCCCCCGCGGTGGCGTCAACGGTTCTGGACTGAGCATGCTTGCTTCTGTTCTGATCGCTTCCCTGGCCGTCGGCGCGTTGACCGCCTGTTCGACCGCGCCCGCGAAGGAAAAGGAAGCGCCGATCGCGCTGGCGTCGCATCCGCGGGTGATGAAGCTCCCAGTGGTTGGCATGGGCTGCCGCGGGTGTGCGAAGGAGATTGGGGCGCTACTCCGCCATCAGCCGGGCGTGATGGACGCCGAGGTGTCGTTCGAGCACGCCGAGGCGTATGTCGTCGCTGGCGAAACGAACGGCGCAACGCGCGAACAGATCGCCAGGGTGATCGACGGCGAGATGAAACGCCGCGCGGCCGAGTGTGCCGCCGAAGGGAAATCGCCCGCGAAGTAGCCCGGCCGGTCCTTTCATCCACCATCTCAGCTCGTTCCCAACATCACGAGGAATGATCATGAACACGCGAACACGCTCCCTAACTCATCGACTCACATCGCTCGCGATCATGCTCGCGGCCTGCCTGGTGGCCGGCGCGGGCTGCGCCGGCGGCGCGAACTCCCAATCCGCCTCGGCGTGCAGCCCTGAGGAGCAGGCACGCTGCATCTGCAAGAAGCCTGACGTGGAGACGTTCTCGTTCGACGCCCCGATCGACCAGAAGGGAGCTCGCACGCTCGCCGAGACGATCCGCGGCGTGCGCGGCGTGGCCGACGTGAAAGTCTGCCGCGATGACAACAAGGTCTTTGTCGGGCTCGATCAAGAGCATCCCGCGACGAGCGACGCAATCGTCGCGGCCGCGGCAGCAGGCGGCGGAACTCACCTTCGCCATGAACCCGTGGGTTGCAAGCTCACGCCGCCGCGGGACGGGAGCATCCCGGTCGCGGTGGTGCTCTCGCCCGACGCGGAAGTCGTTGACTTCTCCGGGCCGTGGGGCGTCTTTGAGTACGCGAACGTCGCGGGACATGACACACCGCCTTTCCACCTGTACACCGTGGGCGAGACCGCCGCGCCGATCAAGTGCTCGGGCGGGATGACGATCGTGCCCGACTGCACGTTCGCCGATGCGCCGCGCCCCAAGATCATCGTGATCCCCGCGATAGGCGAGCCGTCGCCGGCGCTGCTTTCGTGGGTGCGCGATGCTTCGAAGAGCGCCGACCTCACGATGTCGGTGTGCAACGGGTCGTTCGTGCTCGCCAAGGCCGGGCTGCTCACGGGCAAGACGGTCACCTCTCACCACGGCGGCTACGGCCAACTCGCGGCGATGTTCCCCGGCGTCACGGTGAAACGCGGCGCACGCTTCGTCGACGACGCCAACATCTCGACGGCGGGCGGATTGACCTCCGGCATCGATCTCGCGCTGCACGTCGTTGAGCGATACTTCGGCCGCGATGCCGCGGAGCAAACCGCCCGCGATCTCGAATACCAGGGCCAGGGCTGGAAGGACCCGAACTCCAACTCGGCGTTCGTGTCGCGGCCGATCTCGACCGACGACAAGCCTGTATGTCCCGTCTGCGAGATGATGGTCGCTAGGGGCGACGCGATCACCGAGACGTACCAAGGCCGCACGATCTACTTCTGCAGCGGGGACTGCAAGAAGTTGTTCGACTCCAGGCCCGATCTGTTCACCGCGCGGTAATGTTCTTCCCTCGCCAAGGAGCACGCGATGAATCAGCCAAACTCCGTGGGCCTTCGCCGGAAGCCGATCTTTGCGCTGGCGGTCGTTTCTGCGATGTTCCTTTCCGCGTGCGGCACGAATCCGCATCAATCGCCAGGGAAGATGCGCCCCATCGGCACGTCGCTCAACGCGTGGGACGAGGACATTGCGCGGAAGGCCGAGTTGGAGAGCCTGGGTGCCTGCCGCCTCGGGCGCGATGTGGTCGCGTGGTTTCCATGCACCGACTCCAGCGGCGCGCCGGCGCTTTCCGAGGCGGAGATGAGCGCGATCGTCGCCAAGCTCGAGCGTGGTATCCGGGCCGCCAAAGTGTTCATCGGCGATGCCGACTGGTCGTACCGCGACGACCGGCGTGTGTTCCTCTACTTCCCCGACGCGAACTTCATCAGCCACGCGCCGGGCGGCAACACCGCGTTCATACCGCTTTGGCGCGTCCGCCAGGACCAGGCGCCGTGGCTCCATGAAGCGATGCACCTGCTCGTCAAGGTAGACGGCGATTGGCTGAGCCAGGCCGACAGCGTCGCCGAAGCCCGGATGCCTCTCTGGCTTCATGAAGGTCTGGCCGAAGCTCTCGCGATGGCGGTCGCGCAGCAGGAGGGACTCGCTCACTACTCGCCGCTCATCGATGTGCCCGCGGATCGCCTCGACGCATTCGCGGCCGAGCAGATCCGCGCATGCCCGGACCCTTCGCGTCTGCTCGCAGTCGTCGGCGGACGGGGCAAGCTCCCGGAGCTGTTCGGAGAGGAACGAATGAACTACGCGCCCGCGTTCTATGCCGCGTCCACGTCGTTCGTTCGCTGGCTTGCTCGCCGGGACGGCGGATACCGCCCCTTGCTTCGTGCGATCGCCGACTTCGACAACGAGATCACCAGCTATGAGCGGCTGAGCGGCCGGTCGCTCGACGAATCCAGACGCGAGTGGATGGCGTCCATCGGCGTTGAGGGAGCGACGTCGTCAGTTGCCCCCTCTCGCTAGCCGTGTTGTTCGCATTGCTCGTTCACGACACAACTCATTCAGGATCGGAGCCCTCATCATGAAGACCAAACTCAAGCAGTCGAACCAGGCCCTCGTTGCCGCCGCTCTCGTGTATGCCGTTGCTCCCGCCGCGCTGGCGGTCGATCCGCACATGGGCGGCGAGATGAAACACGTCATGGTCTGGCGCGACGGTTCGTCGCTGGAGACCATGATCGACGAAACCGTCCCGCTCCCCATCCTCACCAACTACGACGAGACATACAGCGGCGCCGCGTCGGTGCTCAACGGCACATGGTACAACTCGCAATACGGCTGGGTCGTCGAGGGTTTCTGGGAAGTCCCGCCCGGCGCGTCGATCTGGATCGAACGCCTCTCGGGCACGCCCGGGCTCTCGAGCTATTCCGGCGGCACGATGACGACGCCCGCGTTCACGCCCATCTTCGGCACCGCGGGTTCGCCCGCGCGCATCATGTGGGACGGACGGATGCTGCACAATTGGTACGCCGCGACCGAGCCCGGCCCGTACGAAGCGACGTACAAGGTCTATTTCGGCGACGCGGGCGGCACGCCGTTGAACGGCTACACGCCCTCGATCGTCACCCTCGAGTGGCACCTCTATTGCCCCGCCGACTTCAACCACGACATGTTCGTGAACGGCGACGATTACGACGGCTTCGCGTCGGCGTTCGACGCCGCCGATCCCGCCGCCGACTTCAACGGCGACGGCTTCGTCAACGGCAACGATTACGACGAGTTCGCCGAACGATTTGATCAGGGATGCTGAACGCGGCGCGGCTCCGCACGCGCTCGGCTACTTCTCTTCGCTCGCCTGCTCCGCGCCCGCGTGCAGGGCCGCCAGGGCCTGATCCCGCTCCGGGGCCGTCGCGCGATCGATCGCTTTCGACAGCGCCTCCAGGGCCGCGGCGAGTTCCGGCGTCCCGCCCAGTCGCGTCGCGGCGTCCGCCATGGCGCGCACATGCCCGATCGGATCGGGGTTGCGATCCTCGCGCGCCGCGAACCACGTCCGGTCCTTCTCGATCTCGCTCGCCGAGATAGTGATCGCCCGCGCCAGCGCGCCGCCCCACGACGCCTTGATCGCCTCCGCGGGAACGAGCCGGATCAACTCCGCGCAGGCGTGGCGATAACGCGGCCAATCGGCGTTGATGGTGCGCTCGAGTTCAGCGTCAAAGCTCGGCACGCGCAGCGCCCGATCGACGATCAGCGTTCGCGCCTCGGCGTCGGCCTCGTCGGGCAGGCCGGCGATGATCACCCACAACGGCGCGTCGGCGCTCATCCCCGCAAAGTCCTCGCGGAGCGAGTCGGCGGGCGAGAGTGCCGCCCGGCGCTGGCGTTCGGTCTCTTCCTGCTGCGTCTGCGCGATCACGCGCTGCGTGTTTTCGCCCGAGGCCCTCACCCACGCGGAGAGCGCGTACACCCCCGCGCCGAAACCCGCGAACGCGACGAGCGTGAGCGGCAGGCCCGCGATGATGGGGAGCGCCGAGTCCCTGATCTTCGCCGCGTCCAGCCATGCGCTGCCCACGAGCGTGGCGCCCAGGCAGATCGGGCCCAGCGCCCCGCAAATCAGCCCCGCCGAGGGCACCCACGCGCCCATCCTCTCCATCCACGCCACCAGCACACCCAGCGACGCCAGGGCCACCCCCAGCGACGCCAGCGTCGCGAGCGTGAGGGGAACCATGGGCCGCGAACTGATCCAATCGAGCTTTCCCGCGCCGACGCACACCCACGACGCGACGACCATCGCGAGCCCGGCGCCCGCGGTCGTAAAGAACGGGAGGGCCAGGCCCATCGCGTCCGCGCCGCCCGGGACCCGCGCGGTGTAGCCCGCGGTCGCCAGCACCGCCAGGAGCGAGAGCAGCACCGCGGGAACCACCAGCAGAGTCACGATGATCGAAGCCAGCATCCGTGCCCCCTTGCGACGCCGAGCACGTGAACGCCGGCGCGAACGATCATGCGTAAAGAGCGTGGCCGCCACGGATCACCGCGCTTCCCGTTCGGCGTGGTGCGTGCCGCGCACCGGCGTCTCAACCAGCGTCAGGGGATGCACGGGCGCGAGGCGTGCCAACACATGAGGCGTGAGCGCGTCGTATCGCCCGACGGAAATCTCCGAGCACGCGAAGCGGACCAGGTCAAAGTCGGATGCGACCAGCACCGTGAGCTGCGCGCGCGAGACGCGTGCGTCCTCCCCCAGTTCCCCGACCGCCCGCAGCGCCGAGTTCGTGACGCTCGCGTCGACCGGGAAGTCATGAGCGCCCCGGGCGGCCCGGCAGGAATCGATCGCCCACCACAGCGCGCTCGCCACCGACGCCACTCGCGCGTCGGCGCGGTCGCGCAGGTTCATCGCGTCCTTGAGCGACCGCTCGTCGGCGTCGTTCAACTCGCCCTTGGCCGAGGCCCGCTCGATCGTCGCGCACGCCGCCAAAGCCCGGTCGCGAAACTCGGGCGTCGCGTCGGGCAGCGCCGCCAGAACGCCCCGCCGCACCATGCGGGCGGCGATCAGCGCCTGCCCCCACAATGGCAGCGTTCCGAATTGATTGAGCTCGAAGATGGCGGGCATGGTGTCTCCGCCCCCAATGCGATGCCGGGCGGCAAGATGGCTAGGGAACCCAACCCCGGAATGGACAATCAGAGGAATCCCGCCGGGCCACACCGATCATGTCGTAAGTACCTATTATTCTGGAGCTTGGCCCGCGCTCGACGGTGGAGAAACCCCCACCCAAGACGGATCGGACCGCGAAAACCGGGTGAATGTCTGTCGGAAATGTCATGCTTGCATCCTCAATGTGGCACGGCCACGTTTGTACGCCGCCAGCGCCGCTTCCGGGGTTTTCCACAGCCCTGTTCGCGCCCTGACCGGAAGAGCCGTCGCCAAGACCCACGCGCCAAATTCAATTTGCTGCGGGGCTTGCGCGCGAAATCCAAAAACTCGCCGCAGACACCCTTGCGGCGATAATCGGGCTCGGGTAATCTCGGGGCGTCGCGGTTCTCTTCTCCTGTGGTGTAGACCGCGACGAAGGGGAGAGTCCTTCACATCCCGGCGGCGATAGGACGCGCCTTCCACGACCTCGTGGCGTGGTGGCGGTGTCTGAACTTTTCGACGGGCTTGAAGACCACAGGAGGGGGAAATGTCAACTCGTCGTCTGGTCGCGCTCGCGTCGGCGTGCGCTTGCGGCTTGGCCATCGCCAGCGTGCCGCCCGTCATCGGCGGCTTCAACACCACCCGCGCCGGGGCCATGAGCCTCGCGGGCGGCACGGACGTGATGCTTCTTTCTTCGAGCCTCGAGATCGCGTTCCCGGGCGCGACGCTGACGGGCGTCGGCACCCTCAGCGATTCCTATCTCGCGGGCGTGGACGTCCTTTTCCTGACCTCGGGCAAGAAGCACTCGGGCGCCAGCAACGCGATCTCGCCCCTGACCGCCGCCGAGCGCACCGCGCTCCTCAATTTCGTCAAGAGCGGTAAGGGCGCGATCATCGCGATCGACAACTCCGACTTCGAAGCGGCCAACGAGAGCATCCTCGACGCCTTCGCCCTCGACGCGTCGGGCAAGCTGGGGGCCTCCGAGCCCCTCGCCTTGGGCGACACCGCCGAATCCGCCATCGTGAACGGCCGCTTCGGCGCCATCGCCAGCCTGCCGACCTTCTGGCCGGGCGTGGTCGACAACGCCAGCAGCGACCGCGTGGTCGGACGATTCACCAACGACCTGGCGGGTCTCACCATCATCCCGCGCGACGCGATCAGCGCCGGCAGCGGGCCGGTCGTGATCGTGAGCGACATGTCAACGCTGGTCAACACCTACCTCGCGGGCGACGCGATGGCCCTCATGCTCAACGCCGTCTCCGACATGGCGGGCTATTGCACGTCGGACTTCAACCTCGACGGGTTCGTCAACGGCGATGACTACGACGCCTTTGCCAGCGCCTTCGACCTCGCGACCTTCGAGGCCGACATCAACCGCGACGGCTTTGTCAATGGCGACGACTACGACACCTTTGCGTCGGCCTTCGATGCGGGATGTTGAGGCATCGGGCATCGGGCGTCGGGCATCGGGCAAGAGACAGAAGTGGCCAAGTGCAAGAGTGACGGAGTGATTGGATCGTCGAAAGGAGTTCGGAAGATCAGGGGTGTGAGAGGATTGGAAGAGGCTCGGGACAGCACCCTTGCCTTTGTCTTTCCCTGTTTCGCTGTTTCGCTGATTCCCTGATCGCTGAGTTTGGGGTTGTGCGGGGCCCTGGGGAGGGTCGACCCCGCTGGAGTGTCCGGTCGCACGCACGAATTCTCGCCGGGCGTGCGGCAGGACCAGCATGAAAGCTCGGCCGACCGGACGAGCGTTGGGAGAGAGAAAGCCGGTCGTACGGAACCCTCGGGCTAACCCCCGGGGGTTCTGTGATTTTGGGAGTGCTCCGCGTCGGTATCGCTGATGGGTTGGCCCTCTGTTCCGATGCCCTTGTTCGCTGGGACTCTTGCCGCGCAGCGGCGGTTATCGATCACGTCGGCGTCGGCGCGGAACCCCGGTCCGCCCCGAGTCCGAGTCTCCCGGCGCATATTCGCGGGGCAGATCAGAATCATGGATCGCTTCGCCGAGCCGCGTCGCGGCGAGTGCTCCCTTACTTCTTCTCTCCCGCCGGCTTGTTCGTCGGCTTCTCTTCGGGCTTGGCTGCCTTCACTTCCGGCGTCAGCGGCCTGCGCCGCGAGAGGGGCGGCGCCGGGTCGAGCTTGATCGCCTTGATCACCGGCGGGTCGAGCGGGCGATCGTTCTCGCCGACCTTCACCGCCGCGATCGTGCGGATCACCTCCGCGCCAGAGAGCGCCTGGGCGAAGGCGGTGTAGCGCCCGTCGAGTCGGGCGGTGCCCTCGCGCGAGAGCGCGACGAAGAACTGCGAGCCGTTGGTGTTGGGGTCGTCGTCGCGCGCCATCGACAGCACCCCGAAGTCGTGGGTCAGGGTGCTGGGCTCCAGGTCGATGGCGTAGCCCGGCCCGCCGTCGCCGGTGCCCGTGGGGTCGCCGGCCTGGATCACGAAGGCGTGCCCGCTCGGGAGCTTCGCGACGACGCGGTGGAAGATCACGCCGGTGTAGAACCCGCCCTCGGCCAGGTGCAGGAAGTTGAACACGGTGTTGGGCGCCGCGTCGGGGCGCATGGCAAACTCGATATCACCGAGCGAGGTCTGCATCGTCGCGACGCGATCGACGTAGACTCGCACGCCGGTGAGCAGCTTGTCGGGCTGGGGGTAGGCAATACGCGCGGTGCGCGTGCCGAAGTTGGCCTGGCGGGTCTTCTCGTCGAGCTTGAGGGCGATGTTGCCGGCCTCGTCGGTCATCTGGGCCGGGCCGGTTCCCTTGAGCGGCTGGATGACGATGGGCGCGCCGATGTCGGCGATGCCGACGTGGAGCTGTGCATACCACACGCCGTCGATCGGCGTGGTCCAGATTTCGGGAAACATGGTGGCGAGGTTGGCGACGCCGGGCGCGACGCCCGCGACCTTGATGGTCGTGCCGTCGGGTTTCTGAAGCAGAATCGCGGTGTCGATCTCGATGTTGTCGGGCGTGTTGACGCGGACGTTGATGGGCTGATTCACGCCGTAGTACAGGCGCTCCGGCGAGAGTTGGGCGCGCGCGTTGCAAGCGAGGGCGGCGGCCAGGGTGAGAGCCAAGAGCGGCGCGGAATGCGGCCGTGCATCTCGGAAATTGGTGAGCATGGCCACAGCGTACCCCAAGGAGTGGGCGTGAGTGCGAACGATCCGCTCGATCGTTTCGGTCCGATGTCGTGCTGTTGCGTGGGCGTTACTTGCCGCCGCCGCCATTGCCACCGGAGCCGGCGGTGTCGCGTCCGTCGTCGATCGCGCTCCAGGCGTCGTGGACCGCGGACGCCGCACCGACATCGCTCTCATCATTGGGGAGCGAGTCGTAGAGTTCTTGGTTGAGATCGTCGTACCACACGACGTGGAGATCGGCGAGGAGGATGTTTAGGCCGAACCTGTGGTTGAAGTCGGGTTTGCTCTGCAAGCCGTCGGACACAAGCGCGGAGGCGGAGGGGACGATGTCATACAGGAACCGCGAGCCGTTGGGCCCCATGCCGCGGTACTGGTAGTTCCCGACGGCGGCGCGGGTGTCCATGCCGAACGAGTTGGAGTAGCCGTTGAACTTGTGCGATCCGTGGTGCGACGGGCAATAGTAAATCTTGGGGGCGTCCAGGTAATTGGCCATCGTCAGGCGGCCCAGGCCGTCCCACGACTGACCCCACAGGCCATCCGCGTCGCTCGAGAGCCGCAGCGTCATCATCTGGGCCGCGTTGGAATCGCGATACTTTTGCGACCAGCCCGGCACGAAGCGGCTGGGCACCACATAGCCGCCAAAGTCGTCGGCGTACATGTGCAGGCCAAGGCCGATCTGCCTGATGTTGGAAGAGCACGCGACGCGCTTGCCCGTGCTCGTCACGCCGCGCAGCGACGGGAGCAACAGGCCGATCAGCACCGCGACGACGGCCATGGAAACCATGACGTCGACCAGGGTGAATCCGCGCGCGGGATGACGGGCAATTCTCTTCACCTCACGAGTCTCCAGACTCTCTTCGAAAGCCCCTTCCGGCTCAGAGACTATCGAAACGACAACCAACCCGCAACAGAGTTTTCGTCGCAACTCGGACTTTGGATTTTCATTTGTATTCCGTTCGTTGCACACGAAGTGCGAACGTCCGGTAGCCCGAATCTCGAATTGTCGCAACCCAACCGGTGGGGTAAACGTACAGACCGCCGAAGGTTGTATGCTGATGGCCGGGGAGTTCTCCCTCGTGGCCCGGGCGTTCCGGGCCGGCCCGTTCGGGGTGGCATAGGGGCTTTTCCTCCGACGTGCGCGATGGCGGCCCGCCGCCGATCACGCCGCCGGTGAACAGAGGCTCAGACGATGGCATCTCGCGAGGACATCGATCCCAAGGAACGGGACGCGCGCGACCTGGCGCTGATGCGTCGTGTCGCCGCCGGCCAGGAGGCCGCGGTCGCGGAGTTGTACGACCGATTCGGCTCGCTGGTCTATCGCATGGCGATCCAGGCCATGCCCAGCCGCGCCGAGGCCGAGGACGCGGTGCAGGAGATCTTCGTCCGCCTGTGGCGCACCGCGGAGCGTTACGACCCCGCGCGGGCGGCCCTGGTGACGTGGGTGATGCTGATCTCGCGTCGACACCTTGTCGACAAACTGCGCCGGACGCGGGCGCGGGTGAAGGCGAGTTCCCTGGACAGCGCGCAGGCCAGCGGGGCCGAGGCCTCGGTGATGCCCGACGCTTCGACCGGCGAGCGCGACGAACGGATGGCGGTGCTCCTGAAGCGGATCGCGGCGTTGCCCGAGCTTCAGCGCACCGTGGTGACACGTGCATACCTGGGGGGGCAGACGCTCCGCCAGATCGGGGATGAACTTAATACGCCGCTTGGGACCATCAAGTCGGCACTGTCGCGGGCCCTCGTGCGCCTGCGCGAACGGACGAACGAGGAGTTGGTTTCATGACGACCCGTGAACTCATCGAGCTGGCCCAGCTGGACGCGCTGGGCCTTTTGGACGACCAGGAGCGGGAGGCGTTTGATCGCGCCTTTGCCGCCGCTCCCGCGTCGATCCAGGCGCAGCTGCGCCGCGAGCAGACGCGCCTGGCCCGCACGGACTGGGTGCCGATCGACGGCGAGCCCCCGGCCGAGCTGCGTGACGCGGTCTTGACCGACGTCTCCGCCGCCGCGCTCAAGGACCGCGTGATGGCCGCCGTGCGCCGCGAGATGGGCGCGCCGGTGCAGCGTCACGCGGGCGGGCGCTCTCATCCGCCGATCCATCAGGCGCGCTCGGTCTCGCGCGTGTGGCGTGTGGGCGCGATCGCCTCGGCCGCCGCCACCGTCGCCCTCGCCGCCACCACCCTTTTCCTCCAGAGCCAGTACTCCAGCCTCGAATCCGAGATCCGAAAGACCGGCACCTACGACAGCCTCATCTCGACCCGCGGCTTCAACCTCCAGGACCTGGTCTTCAACGACAGCTCCCGCCTCGTCCACTTCCAGGCCGCCCAGGGCTTCGAGGGAACCGCCACCGCCTTCGTCGACGCCGCCAGCCAGAAGGTCCGCCTCTTCCACAAGAACTTCGCCAAGGAACTCACCAATTACCACGTCGTTGCGATCGACGAGCGCGGCGAAGAAATCGGCGTCCTGACGAGGTTCAGCACCGACAAGAAGATCGACTTCGCCGGCGACTTCGGCGTTGATCTCAAGACCACCAAGCGCCTGGCCATCAAGGAAATCACGCCCGAACACCCCGAAGGAAGGATCGTCCTCACCTCGGCCGCCCTTCTGGGATAGCCCGGCCGCCCCGGCCTTCCACGCTCCTCACGCCGATCGCCCCGGCGCGATCGGTTCGGCGAACACTCCGAACGACGCGGACCCGTCCACTCGCGGGTCCGCGTTCGTTTTTGGCGTCCGTACAATCGGCCCCACACACCCACGGAGCCCCGCATGGCCGCGCCGACTTTGTCTTCCACACCGTCCACGTTCATCCCCTCCGGTTTCGATGGCACGCGCTTCGAGTCGATCGAGCCCCTCGCCCGCGCTCTGCTCGAACGCCCCGTCAGGTCCAAGCACGAACTGATCGCGTGGCTCCTCGACCGCAGCGAGCTCGACGCGGCCTGCAGCGAGGCCGGCGCCAACCTCTACATCGCCATGACCTGCAACACCGAAGACCAGAACGTACAGAACGCCTACGCCAGATACATCGAAAACGTCGCGCCCAAGATCAAACCCCTGGCCTTCGAGCTCGACCAGCGCCTCGCCAGGCTCGCCGCCGAACTCACGCTCGACGCGGGCGACGCCGGCGATCGCTACAGAGTCCTCACCCGCGACACACGCTGCGAGGTCGAGCTCTTCCGCGAAGAAAACGTGCCACTCGAGACCGACCTCGCGCTCCTCGGCCAGAAGTACGACCAGACGATCGGCGCCATGACCGTGGAGTTCGACGGGCGCGAGCAGACCATGCCCCAAATGGCCCGGTACATGGAATCGACCGACCGCGCCCAGCGCGAGGGCGCGTGGCGCGCCATGATCGCCCGCCGCCTCCGCGACGCCGGCGCGATCGACGAGATCTATGACCAGATGATCACGCTCCGCGACCGGGTCGGAAAGAACGCGGGCTTCGACGATTACGTCGGATACGCCTACAAGGCCAAGCATCGCTTCGACTACGGCATCTCGCACTGCAAGGCCTTCCACGACGCCTGCGAACATGTCATCGTCCCGCTCATCCGAAAACTCGACGCCAAGCGCCAGACAGCGCTGAACCTCGATTCGCTGCGCCCGTGGGACCTGTCGGTCGATATCAAGGGGCGCGCCCCGCTCCGCCCGTTCGCGGGCGGCGCGGAGCTGGTCTCCAAGTCGCGCGTCGTCTTCGGGCGCCTCGATCCGCGCCTGTCCGGGCTCTTTGCGCAGCTGGGCGACGGGCCGGGGCGCTACGACCAGCCCGCGCCCGACGCCGGGCCCGCGTACCTCGATCTCGACAGCCGCAAGGGCAAAGCGCCGGGTGGCTACCAGTACATGCGCGACCGCCAGCGTCGCCCGTTCATCTTCATGAACGCCGCGGGCATGCAGCGCGACGTCTCGACCATGCTGCACGAAGCGGGGCACGCGTTCCACTCGATGCTGTGCGTCGATGAGCCGCTGCTCGCCTATCGCAGCGCGCCGATCGAGTTCTGCGAGGTCGCCAGCATGTCGATGGAGCTGCTCACCCTCCCGCACCTGGGCGGCCCGGGCGGCTTCTACCCCGACGCCAAGGACGAGGCCCGCGCCCGCCGCCACCAGCTCGAGGAAAGCATCACCATCCTCGCCTGGATCGCCACCATCGACGCGTTCCAGCACTGGGTCTACGCCAATCCCAAGCACTCGCGCGACGATCGCAAGGCGCACTGGCTCGAGCTCGACGCGCGCTTCGGGCGCGCCGTGGACTGGAGCGGCTTCGACGACGCGCGCAGGAACGCCTGGCAGCGCCAGACGCACCTCTTCGGCCATCCCTTCTACTACATCGAATACGGCATCGCCCAACTGGGCGCGCTGGGCCTCTGGCTCCGCTCGCTCGAGGAAGGCCCCGCCAAGGCGATCGATCTCTATATCAAGGGCCTGTCGCTGGGCGGCTCGCGCCCGCTCCCCGATCTCTTCGCCGCCGCCGGGTTGCCGTTCGACTTTGGTCCCGGTGCGGTGCGCCGCATCGTCGAGCGCGTCGAGCGCGAGCTGGAAAAACTGCCGGAGTAATCAGCGAGGCGGCGAAACCGCAAGACATGGATCGAGGACGCGACTCGATGACGGACGACGCGCAGCAAACCAGTTCCGCGAACCCACTCGAGCCGGCGCGTCCGCCCGCGATGTCGCCCGACGAGTTCCGTCGGCTCGGGCACCGTGCCGTCGATTGGATCGCGGACTACTGGGCGTCGCTGGGGTCGCTCCCGGTGCTGTCGCGGGTTGCGCCGGGCGAGGTTCGCGAGATGCTCCCGCCCGACCCGCCCGAGCAGGGCGCGGGCGAGGCGGGCTACGACGCGGTGTTCGCCGACCTTTCGCGCATCATCGTGCCGGGCTTGACCCATTGGCAATCGCCCAACTTCTTCGCGTTCTTTCCCGCCAACGCCTCGACGCCGGGCGTGATCGGCGAGCTCTTGAGCGCGGGCCTGGGCGTGCAGGGCATGCTGTGGGCGACCAGCCCCGCGTGTACCGAGCTGGAAACCCTCACGCTCGACTGGCTCGCCAAGGCGACCGGCCTGCCCGTGAAGTTTTTGTCGACCTCCGCGCACGGCGGCGGCGTGATCCAGGGCACCGCCAGCGAGGCGACGCTCGTCGCGCTCCTCTCGGCGCGTCGGCGAGCCCTCCGCGCGATCGGCGGCGGCGCGACCGGTGACTCCTCGCGCCGCATCGGCGCGCCGGCGCATGATCCCGAGCACGCGCTCGTCATGTACGCCTCGACGCAGGCGCACTCGTCGGTGATGAAGGCGGCCATGATCGCCGGGCTCGCCACGGGCCCCGACGACAAGCGCCGCGTCCGCCTCATCGACACGGACGAACACTACGCGATGGACGACGCCGCCCTCGAGCACGCGATGCGCGACGACCTGGCCCGCGGCCTGGTCCCCTGCTGCGTCGTCGCCAGCGTCGGCACCACGGGCACCACCTCGATCGACCCGGTCGGAGCGATCGCGGGCGTCATCGCCAACATCTTCGATCGCGTCCCGCCCGAGATCCGCCCATGGCTGCACGTCGATGCCGCCCACGCGGGGGCGGCGTGCGTGTGCCCGGAGATGCGCTGGATTTTCCGGGGCGTTGAGCGGGCCGACTCGCTCTGCTTCAACCCGCACAAGTGGCTCCTCACCAACTTCGACTGCGACGCCTATTGGACAAGCGATCGCGAATCCCTCGTCGGCGCGATGAGCATCACGCCCGAGTACCTGCGCAACAGTGCGAGCGAATCCGGGGGCGTCATCGACTATCGCGACTGGCAGGTGCCGCTGGGGAGAAGATTCCGCGCGCTGAAGCTGTGGCTGGTGATGCGTCACTTCGGGCTCGAGGGCCTGCGCTCCCACGTCCGCTCGCACATCGCCATGGCCGAATGGTTCGAGGCCCGCGTGCGCGAGGACGATCGCTTCGAGATCGCCGCCCCGCGGACCATGAACCTCGTGTGCTTCCGCCTGCGTGGCGAGGGGGCCGAATCCGACGCGCGCAACAAGGCGCTCATGGACCGACTGAATCAGTCGGGCGACCTGTATCTCACGCACACCGTGCTGCCCAAGGCGGGCTCGCTCGCGCCCGCCGGATCAATCGCCCATCGCCTCGGCGGGAGATTAGTGCTCCGCATGGCGATCGGCGCGTCCACGACCACGCGCGCCCACGTCGAACGCGCGTGGGCCACGATACGGAGGGAGGGCGGCGGCCACCTTTGATCGCGGCGCCTCCGTTGCGACGCGCCGACTGTCCCGCACACCCGCCAGACCCTTGGACGCACTCAGCGCCGAGCCGAGAGCATCGCCACGACCTGTTCGAACTCCGCGCCCGCCTCGCGCTCATCGCGCGCGGTCTCGGCGACGACGTCACGCAGAACCGCGTCGAGCCGTCGCTTCACCGTCTGCACCGCCGCCGCCGCCAAGGCCGCGCTCTCAAATCCGAACTGCCCCGCGGCCTCGACGAGTGGCACGGGCGATTCGCGAACCACGCGGGCCTCAAACAACCGCCAGTGCCCGGCTCGCCCCGCGCTCTCAAAGTGCGCCTCGCAGCGGCGCATCGCCTCCTCAAACATCGACAGCGCCCAGCGCCGATCAAACGCGACGCCCGGGTCCTCGTCGCGCGCCAGGCTCTCTTCGCGCTCGATCGCTTCGCCCGACACGACCAGGCCCTGCCCGCGCGCCTGCCCTCGCCGCCACTGGTCGGTCGCGAACCGCTTCAGGGCCGCACGCACGAGCGATCGCGCGCTCCCCGCGCCGGGATCGGCCCGATCGAACAGACCGCGCGCCAGGACGACATCCGCGAAGAACGCCTGGGTCAGGTCGAGGGCTTCATCGCGCGTGCGCGTCAATCGCCGCGCGCAGGCGTAGACCGGCGGCCAGTACAGCTTCGCGCACTCATCAAACGCCGCCCGCCTTGTACCCTCGTCGTCGCTGCGCACGCGTTCGATCAGCGTCCAGCACGTCGTGACGAACGAGGCCCCGGTTTGTTCCATCGCGTTGCGCACGCCGGATTCTCCCACGAGCTTCCTATGATAATGAAGCCCATGCGTATCACCAAGGGAAACCCGGAGATTCGCGTGGACCGACGCCGATCCGAAGACGATCGCGTGGGCGAGGGCTATCACGCCGCGCGGCGAATCCTCGCCTCGCTCGCCCCCACCACGCCCACCAGCCTCACCCCGCCCGGCTATCAACTCCTCGACACGCTGGGCGTCGGCGGCGGCGGCGCGACGTTCCTCGCGCTCCGCGACGGCTCCGATCGCCCCGTCGCGCTCAAGGTTCTTCACGCCCACGCCGCGCCCGGCCCGACCCGCCAACGCGCGTGGCGCGAGCTCGACCTCTTGCAGGACACGCACCTTCCCTGCCTGCCGCGACTGCTCGATTACGGCGTCATCGGCGATCGACTCTTCATCACCACCGAGTTCGTCGGCGGGCAGCGCCTCGACGAGCACGCACGGGCCATGCCCCCCTCGCGCGACAAATGGACCCACCTCGCCGAGACGCTCGCACGCGTCGCCGACGCCGTTCACTCGCTCAACGAGCGCGGCATCATCCACCGCGACCTCAAGCCTTCCAACATCTTGATCGCCAGCGACGGCTCGCCGTTCATCATTGATCTCGGCGTCGCGGCGCTGACGGCCCACGACGCGGCGGAAACGCTCACCGCCGACGGCGTGCCGATCGGAACACCCGCGTTCATGTCGCCCGAGCAGGCACGCGGCGAGCGCGGGCTGATCTCGATCCGATCCGACGTGTACGCGCTGGGCGCGACGGCGTGCGCGGTGCTGACCGGGCGCACGCCCCACGACCTGGAGGGTGTGTCGCTCCACGAAGCGGTGCGCCGCGTGGGGAGCGAGCCGGCGCGAGACGCGCGGGCCTTGGAGCCCGACTTGCCCAGGGCGCTGGCCGCGATCGTCGCCAAGGCGTGCGCGGCCCATCCGCGCGAGCGCTACGCGACGGCGGCGGAACTCGCAGAGGACCTGCGCAGGTTCGTCCGACGCGAGCCGGTGTTGGCGACACGCCCCGGCGCGTGGCAACGCGCGGTGAGGTGGGTGGGGAAGCACCCGGTCGCGGCGACGGCGATCCTGTGCGCGGGAATGGTGGTGGCGAGCGGGCTCTTCGCGTTCTTGGGAGTTCGTTTCCTTCGGTACCGACCGAGCCACACGACCTACAACGCCAATCGGACATCGGTGCGACTAATCAGCGTTGCCGGAGACACGCTGGCCACTTGGAGCGGGCCAAGTGACATGACAGGGAGCGTCCTGGCAGAATTGCTCGATCGCCCGCACCAGCTAGGCGGAGGGCGCGTGCTTGTCACCTGGACTCTCCCCGCCGGACCGGGGGTTTCCGAGCTCGCACAGGTCGGTTTCTGGGATCCGAGCGACCTTTCACGGCCATGGTGGCAGTCGCCCTCGAACGAGCCTGACCTGGTTCAGCCAGCACGGAGGCGCGAGGCCGGCAAGCCGTTCTCGGCACGCTTGGCAATGGTCGATGACTTCCTTCCGGGCGACGAATATCCCGGTCCAGAGGTTCTGGTCGTTCACTCGCACATTTTCTCGCTTCGGTGCATCCGTCTGTACAACCTGCGCGGCGATGTGGTGTACTCTGCCTGGCACGACGGAGCAATCGGATCGGCGTGTTGGCTGCCCGGGAAAGGCCTGTTGGTTTTTGCCGGCGATAGTGCTGAGTTCGAGTGGAAAGACCTTGACGTGCGCCACACCGGGCTGGCGTATTCACCCGCGGTTTTCTTCGCGGTCCGCCCGATCGCCGGCGCCAGTTTCGGTTTGCTCAATGGGCCGGACAAGGATCCCGATCCTCGCGCGCGGGTCGAGTGGTACCGCTGCCCGCTGCCGCCCGAAGCGCAGAACGACTTCACGGTCGGCGTCAGCAAACCGCACGATGCCCACCTTGCCGTTGACCACACCGTCGCCGAGCTGCACCTTCGTGGACGAAACGGCACTCTGTGGTGGACGCTCGACGCCGAGGGGAGGATCGTTCCGGGCAGCTTCTTTTCGAGCGACGGAGCTCGGCAAGCGTGGGATGAGCTGCGCCTTGGCGAAGTTTGGCTCGGCGATCTGCCGCGCCCAACTCAGTAGGCGCCAGCGAATCGGGCCCAGACCTCAAGTTGTTCCCTATGGACCGGGCCGGGCTGCGTATTCACCAGCGGGTGACACTCGCCACCCATCAGTCCGTCGGGCACCATAGAAGGAGTTTCCCATGCTTCCTCGCTATTCACGCCTCGCATTGGCCGTCGTCGTCTCTTCCACCGCCGCCACGACGCATGGGCAGTTCGTTGCAAGGGTCCTCTACGCCACAACGCAGAACGGTGGGGGGCAGCAGCTTCACATCCTCGACCATCCGTCCCACGCGTCAACCACGATTGACCTGAGTGCCGCAGCCTTTGTCGCAGGCAGCGGGCCGCGCTGGAATCGCGACGCGTCGGAGATCGTGTTCGCCGCCGCCCAGCAGCACGGGAACATGCAGGTCTGGGTCATCGCGCCCGATGGAAGCGGTCTGATGCGGGTCACCGACGGCGGCGGCGACCTTGTGATGCCGTCGTTCTCTCCCGATGGCCGACAGATCGCCTTCCACCCCGTGTACGGATCGCTCCGATTGATCAACGCGGACGGATCGCAAGCCTTCGACACGGGGTTGGCGGCCGGGCATACGCGCTGGTCGCCCGCGGGCACGCACATCGTCAACACCGACTGGGCGATCAATGGTTACGGGAGCAATGTCTTCGTCTACGACCTGACGCGCCGCACCAACGTTCAGGTGACGAACCAGTCCGACTACGAAGCGTACAACTACGGCGTGGTGTCGCCCGATGGACTCCGTATCGCCGTGCAGCGCACCACGGACTGGCGCACAACGGGAAACTACGACATCCTCGTGATGAACATCGACGGGACCGGTGCGATCAACCTCACCGCCGACATGCCCGGCAGCGACGAGCTGTGGCCGGCGTGGACGCCCGATGGTGAATGGATCGTGTTTGTTTCGAATGTCCAGAGTGGCAATGGAACGAATGACCTCTGGTACATGCGAGCGAACGGCAGCGAAAAGCACCGGCTCACCAACACGCCGGATATCGATGAGCAGATGCCCGATGTCGCTCCCGGTTTCCCCTGTGACGCCGACTACAACGGCGACGGCTTCGTCAATGGCGACGACTACGACTACTTTGTCGCCGACTTCGAGGAAGGCTGCTGAACCGCTCTCTCGCGTCGATCCGAACAGGTCATACCTTCGACGGCCAGTCGCCTCTGAACACACCTCGCAACCCCGCGTTCGACCGGAGCGCGGGGTTGTTGTTTCCGCGGGGCAGGCGTCGCTCGCGCCCGCGTGTCTCATGGTGGCACCGCTCTCCAGAGCGGTGTCCTGCTCCTGGGGAGCCGGTCCCCGCCGGTACGTCTCATCCGTCTGGTGGCACCGCTCTCCAGGGCGGCGGAATGCGGATTCACGCTCAATCCCAAGCGATTCACACGCCAGCGATGAGCGAAGTCCTCGGAGCGAATCGTCGCCCCGACACCCGAGCACACCGACCAAGGCATCTCACTCCTGCGGCGTCGCAACCACCACGCTCGGCGCCAGCTGCCCCTCGCCCGCCTCGCCCGGCCGCCTGATCCGCACGCCCGCGCCGTTCAGCAAATTGTTCGGAAACCTCGTCTGCAGGTCGCGCAGCCGCGCCGACGCAGGGCGATCCTTCCGCGCGAGGTCCGCGTCGCCGAAGAGGCCGACGGTGACCAGGCTCATCGTGTCGCCGTGGTAGTAGAACGCCTGCTCGCCGTCTTTCCGAAGCTTGGCGGCCGCATCTTCCGCCAGCTTGCGAAACTCCTGGCGTTCGGAATCGCGGGGCGGCGCGAAGTCGTTGCGGGCGTAGCGCCCGACCTGGAGGGTGTACTTGGCCCCCGGGCCGTACATCCGCCGCGCGTTGAGCAGATCGAGCTCGGGCGTGCTCCCGGCGAGGGCGGCCTTGGGAGGCGGGATCAGGAACGAGCTGACGAACGGGCGCTGGCCGTCGATCTCGGTGGCGCGGATGCGCTGCAGGTCGTTCTTGGCCTTTGAGGAGTCGGGCCCGTCGTATCTTCCATAGGCGACCATGAACGATTGGCCGCGGGTCGTGACAAAGGCGTCGTCCATGCCGTCCACGGCGCGGACGCGGGCCAGGGCCGCCTGGGCCTGACCTTCGCGGGATTGCTGCGGTGAGTCGGTGGTGAAGGCGGCGATGACGATCGTCCAAGCATCAAACTCGGCCTCTTCCTTTGGGGGTGCGACGGGCGCGGCGATGGGGCGCGGGTTGGCGGGACGAGTGCCGTCGGGCTTGCCCAGTCCGATCTCTTCATCGAGGCCACCCAGGATGTCGCCCGGGGTGTTGTTGGCGCCTGGGTTTTGGTTTGCGCCGCCGTCGCCGAGCCAGGGCGTGCCTTCGAGGTCCATCGGGCGCCGGGCCAGGTCGCCGCTGGCGACGGTCTTGTTGTCGCGTGGGCGTAGCCAGGGGTAGTCCTCGTAGGGGTCGGCGTTGGCGTCGGCGATTTGGGCTGGCTTCGGAGCGGATTCGCATCCGAAGGAGGACGAGAGTGTTAGGAGTATGAGCGGAAAACAGTAAAGTGAGAATTTTGCGCTGTTGACAAGGTGTGCGAAAAGCTGTGAAGACGCTTGGTCGAACCCCGAGAACGCAGATCGGACACGATCATCGTGTTTGTGCGGCGCTCGTGGGGGAAAAGATTTCTGTTGGTCCGAGGTTTGGTTATTCATCGCAAGTGTCGGCATGATAGCGATTTGATGACTTTCGAGAAGGTCGACGGATTTTGCACTGATCGTGGAGTCGCCGTCGATACAGAATGCCAGAACGGGCCACGCGACGGGTCGGCCGGGTGTTGGGAAGTTCTCCTGACGACGACGATTCGGGCCCCACGATGGAGTCCTTCACATGTCAGACATTGCCCCGATCGGTTCGGGTACCTTGGCGAGGATCGGCCCCGCCTCGGTCGGTCGTGCGTCGTCCAGTGTACATGCCGAGGCGTCCCCGTCTCGGCGCGGCACGGACCAGGTCGAGGTTTCCGACATGGCCTACTACATGAGCCAGCTCCGTTCGCTCCCGCCGGTGCGTCAGGACCTGATCGACCAGGTTCGTTCGCAGGTGGAAGCCGGTACGTACGAGACGCCGCAGAAGATCGACGCCGCGATCGAAGCGATGTTCGACGATCTCGGGTCGTAGGCCCGTTTGGCCCCGATTGATATCCCAAGCACCTCGGTCACCACCGCCGGCCGCCCTCAAGGCTCCGGCGGTGTGTTCTTTTGGACGGGGGGTTCGCGCCGTTCAAGTGGGGGCGCATCGGTCTTCCCCTTCGCTCCGCGGCCTACCCTTGCCCGCCTCCATTTCGAGACGAGGATCGCATGCCGTACACGCTCAAGCCGGACCAGGGTTTCGACACCGATGTCGAGCAGACGGGGTACCTCAAGCAGCACGTCGACACGGGCGACCGCTGGGTGCTTAACTTCGGGCCGCAGCACCCCGCCACCCACACGACGCTGCGCCTGGTTCTTGAGCTTGACGGCGAGCGGGTGGCCCGCTGCACGCCGCACATCGGCTACCTGCACTCGGGCTTCGAGAAGCTGGGCGAGCACCTGGATTACAACCAGTGGGTGACGGTGGCGTCGCGGATGAACTATCTGTCGCCGATCGCCAACGACATCTGCTGGCACCACGCGGTCGAGACGCTGTTCGGGATCGACCTGACGCCGCGGTGCAAGGTGCTGCGCACCATCATCGCCGAGCTGGCCCGCATCCAGGACCACCTGCTCTGCGTCGGGGCCGCGTGCCTCGACCTGGGCGCGTTCACCGGCTTCCTCTACGGCTTCAACCCGCGCGAGAAGATCTACGACATCTGCGACTACATCTCCGGGCAGCGGTACCACTCCGACTGGACCCGCGTGGGCGGCCTGATGCAGGACCTCCCGGACGAAGAGACCTTCAAGCGCATGATCAAGAACTTCCTCCACGCCGACCTCACGCCGGCGCTCCGGGACATGGAGGGGCTGGTCCTGCGCAACCGCATCTTCCTCGACCGGACGCGCGGCATCGGAATCCTGTCGAAGGAGGACGCGATCGCCTGGAGCACGACCGGCCCGTGCGCCCGCGCGTCGGGCGTGCGCCGCGACCTGCGGAAGGACGCGCCGTACCTGTGCTACGCGGACAACTGGGACGGGCAGGGCGCCGAGGCGGTCAAGTTCTCCGTGCCCGTGTGCGAGGAGGGCGACGTGCTGGCCCGCTTCCTGGTGCGGCTGGAGGAGATCAAGCAGTCGATCAAGATCATCGACCAGCTCATCGACAACATCCCGGGCGGGCCGATCGACACCTTTGCCGACGCGAAGATGACCAAGCCGCGCAAGCCCGACGTGTACGGCTCGATCGAGGGGCTGATCCAGCACTTCCAGCTCATCATGAGCAACCGCGGGTGGAAGGCGCCGATCGCCGAGGCCTACGGCGCCAACGAGACCGCCAACGGCGAGCTGGGGTACTTCATCGTGAGCGACGGCGGGCCGCGGGCCTGGCGCGTCAAGGCGCGCCCGCCGAGCTTCATCAACTACTCGCTGATGCAGAAGCTGACCGAGGGGCACATGATCGCGGACGTGGTGGCGATCATCGGCTCGCTCAACATCGTGGCGGCGGAGCTGGATCGGTAGGGCCAGGCAACCACGAGCCGAATGGCCGGCGCGGTTCTCACCCGCACCGACGGCGTGCGGCCACGAGCGAGGCGAGGGCCTCGAACCAGGCGGCGGGGATGATCTCGATCACCGCGCCCTCGAGGTCCCCAAGCTCCTCTTCGGCGCCGCTCGCAACAGCGAAGAGGCCGGCTCGCTCACCATCATCGCCTCGTGCCTGGTCGACACCGGCTCCGCCGGCGACCAGATCATCTTCGAG